>OMIZ01000186.1 GCA_900299235.1 Actinomycetota bacterium | reverse complement strand
TTACCGGGTTCGGGTCCGGGACAGTCACGCGCTGAAGGATACGGCGAGCGGCGGCAGGCTCTCCAGTCACCGACCAATTTCCGAGAGGCCCGCGGAAACAACTACGCTTCAGACATGGCTCTCTCTGGCAAGAAGATCGTGATCACGGGCGGCGCAGGGTTTATCGCAACAACCCTTGCTCGGCGCCTCGTCGACAACAACGAGATCATCGCGATCGACAACCTCCACCGAAACACGCTCGAGCAGACTGACCTTGGCTCGCACCCGAACTTCACGCTGCACCAGGCAGACGTTCTCGACGGTGCAGCACTCCGCGAGCTCGCCGCCGGGGCAACCCACATCGTCCACTGCGCGGCGATCGCGGGCGTCGACACGGTGCTCGCAAGCCCGGTACGCACGATGCGCGTGAACGTGATCGGCACCTACAACGCGCTTGAGGCTGCTCTTGCCACGATCGGCACGCTTGAGCGCTTCGTCGACTTCTCGACGAGTGAAGTCTTCGGCACCCACGCCTACAACGTCTCGGAAGGTCAGGTCTCGACGATCGGCTCGGTCGGTGAGGCGCGCTGGACGTACGCCGTCTCGAAGCTCGCCGGCGAACACATGGCGCACGCCTACCACGAGGAGCTCGGACTTCCCACCGTCACGGTGCACCCGTTCAATGTCTTCGGCCCGGGCCAGATCGGCGGCGGTGCCATCCGCGCGTTCATCGAAGACGCGCTCGCTGGCCGCAACCTGACGGTTCGTGGCGACGGCTCGCAGATCCGCGCCTGGTGTTACGTCGACGACATGGTCAAAGGCGTACTCGCATGTCTCGAGCACCCGAACGCCGTTGGTCAGGCCTTCAACATCGGCAACCCACGCTCGTCGGTCACGATCTTCGACCTCGCGAGTCGGGTGAAGCGCCTAACCGGTTGCGCAGGCGAGATCGTGTTTGCGCCGCTCGGATATGTCGATGTCGAGCTCCGCATTCCAAACGTGCAGAAGGCGCGCGAGCTCATCGGCTGGGAGCCGAATGTCGAGCTCGACGACGGCCTCGTGCGCACGATCGAAGCATTCCGGCAGCGCGCCGGCGCTGCGTGAGCGACGCGCTTCCGCCCGTTCGACTCGGGAAGCCCGATGTCGGCGCCGTTGAACTTGCTGCCGTTGCGGCCGTGATCGACACCGGCATGCTCACGATGGGCCCGAAGGTTGCCGAGTTCGAGGCAGAGATTGCCAAGGCCTGCGGAACTGAACACGCCGTTGCCGTCTCGTCGGGAACGGCCGCCTTGCACCTCGCCGTGATCGCGCTTGGGCTTGAGCCGGGTGACGAGGTGCTTGTTCCCGCCTACACGTTCCCTGCGACGGCCAACGTCGTGGCGCTATCCGGCCTGCGGCCCGTTCTCGTTGACGTCGATCCGATCACGATGAACGTCGATCCGTCGAAGATCGAGGTCGGCCCGAAGACGAAGGCGATGCTCGCCGTACATATCTTTGGCCGCCCCGCGCGCATCGAAGAGCTTCCCGACCTGCCGCTGATCGAGGATGCCGCGGGTGCCCTTGGCGCGGTTCACAAAGGCCGTCCCTGCGGCTCTCTCGGCATCGCGGGTTGTCTCAGCTTCCATCCGCGTAAGACCGTGACGACCGGTGAGGGCGGCGCCGTCACCACAGACGACGACGAAGTCGCTGACGTCGTGCGGCAGTGGCGCCATCACGGGTGGCGTCCCCCGACGGCAACCGATATGCCCACTCCGGGTCTCAACTACCGCATCCCCGATCTCCTGTGCGCCATCGGGATTCCGCAGATGCAGCGGCTCCCGGAGTTGCTTGCCGAACGCACCCGGATCGCCGCGGGGTATTCAGAGCGGCTCAAGGATCTGCCCGTCGTTCTGCCCGAGGCCGACCCGGGCGATGTGCACGGCTGGCAGGCGTACGTCATCCAGATCGACGACCGCGACCGCATTCTCGCCGCGCTCCGCGCGCAGGGGATCGAGGCGCAGATCGGCACCTACGCGCTCCACCGGCTTGGGGCGTATCGCGACCAAGGGCCGTTCCCGGGCGCGAACAGTGTGTTCGAACGGGCAATGGCACTGCCGTTCCACACAAGCCTCACCGAGTCCGAGCTCGACCGCGTGACCGACGCGATCCGCTCGCTCATCGTGTAGCAACCCTCAGGGTAGTAGTTCGCCACTCGAAACGGTCTAAAGGGTCTGCGACGGTATAGGCTCCCTCGGTCCATGACCGAGGGAGCCTTGTTGTCTGTCGTCGTCACCGTCCTGAACGAGGCAGGGACGGTTGGCGAGCTCCATCGCCGTGTCGTCGAGACACTGGGCGATCGGCCGTTCGAATTGATCTTCGTCGACGACGGATCGACCGATGGGACGTTTGACGCGCTCCGGGTGATCTGCGCGGCCGACAGCCGCGTCCGCGTCGTTCGGTTGAAGCGCAACTTCGGCCAGCACCCGGCGATGCACGCAGGGCTCGTTCGCTCGCGTGGAACGCAGATCGTGACGATGGATGGTGACCTGCAGAACCAGCCGGAAGACATCCCGAAGCTGGTCGCGGCGCTCGCTCGAGTTGACGTCGCCTCGGGTCGTCGCATTGATCGTGCCGACTCGGTGGGGCGCACGCTTCCGTCGCGTGTCATCAACGGCCTGTTGCGCCGGTTCACCGGTGTGCCGATCTCCGACTTTGGCTGCGCGTTCAACGCGTACCGTCGCGACGCGATCGAGCCGCTTTTTCCGTCGATCGGCAAGCAGAAGTTCACGAAGGCGCTTGTGCTCGCGAGCGGTGCGAGCGTTGAGGAAGTCGACGTCGCGCACGCCGCGAGCCGCGGCGGCTCGTCGTACTCGCCGATCCGGCTCGTGCGGCTCGCATTGCACGTCGTTGTCGGGTTCTGGCCTCAACCAATCCAGTGGATCGGGCTGGCGCTCGGGTTGATCTGCTCAACTGCAGCAGCCGTGCTCGCGATCTACGGCGTCATCTACTGGATCGACCAGTCGAACTTCCCCGGGCCGCTCTTTGCCGGGACGGGGATCGTCTTCGTGCTCGGCGTTGAGGGCTTCATCCTCGCGCTGATCGGCGAATACCTCGGGCGGATCCAGCGCGACGTTGAAAACCGTCCGCTCTACGCGGTGCGCGAAGAGCTGTAAGCTCGAAGCCGCGCGGGACGCCGCGCCGTCCGCCTCGGGCGGGCGCGGCCAACAACACGGGGGCAAGGCAAGCAATGGGTAAGCGCGTACTGGTGACCGGTGGGGCGGGGTTCATCTCGTCCAACGTGGTCAGGCATCTCCTCGATCACTCAGACCACGAGGTCATCTCGCTCGACGCGCTCACGTACGCGGGCAACCTGGAGAACCTCGCTGATGTCCTGAGCCACCCGCGACTGTCGTTCGTGCACGGCGATATCCGCGACAAGGGACTTGTTGCCGAGCTCGTTGCGGGCGTCGATGTGATCGTCAACGCGGCGGCCGAGTCGCACGTCGAGAAGTCGATTCGCGAGGGCGCGTCGGAGTTCGTGACGACGAACGTCGAGGGCACGCAGATCCTGCTCGACGCGATCCGGCAGACACCGGTTGAGCGCTTCATCCTGATCTCCTCATCCGAGGTGTACGGCACGGCCGAGTATGCGCCGATGGACGAGGTGCATCCGCTGAATCCGCGGTCGCCGTATGCCGCGACGAAGGCTGGCGCCGATCGCCTCGCCTACTCCTACGTCGCAACGTATGACCTGCCGATCGCGATCCTCCGCCCGTTCAACAACTACGGGCCGCGCCAGCATCCCGAGAAGCTGATCCCGCGTTTCATTACGCAGGCGCTCTCAGGTGAGCCACTGACGATCCATGGGGAGGGACACGCGTCCCGCGACTGGCTCTACGTGGGCGACGATGCCGAGGCGATCCAGGCTGTGATCGAGGCCCCGCTTGAGAAGATCACGGGTGCCGTGTTGAACATCGCGACCGGTGTCGATATCTCGGTCAACGATGTCGCCGACGCGGTGCTTGATGCCCTTGGCAAGCCGCGCGACCACCGGGTGCACGTTCCGGAGCGGCTTGGCCAGGT
Organism: Actinomycetota bacterium; assembly: GCA_900299235.1. Classification (GTDB taxonomy): domain Bacteria; phylum Actinomycetota; class Thermoleophilia; order Gaiellales; family Gaiellaceae; genus PALSA-600. Next base: position 4,690 of record OMIZ01000186.1, on the reverse strand, counting down.
CGACCGCCACATCGGCTCGACGGAGGTCACGGCCGAGCTTCTTGGCTGGCGTGCAAAGACGTCATTTGCCGAGGGATTGGAGCGCACCGTCGCCTGGTACCGCGACAATGAGGCGTGGTGGCGCGGGATCCTGGCCAAAGAAGTCAACGCCTACTCGTCCTAGGCGCAGGTCCGGCCCAGCTCGGTCTGCTTGAGGCTGCCCGCAAGGCGGGCGTGTGGACTGCGGTCGCCGACCGTGATCCGGGTGCTCCGGGCTTTGCCTACGCCGATCGACGCTGCATCGTCTCGACCGAGGATGAGCCGGCGATTGAGCGGCTTGCTGCCGCGTTTGACCTCGACGGGATCATCGCGCCGGGAACGGATTGGCCGGTCGCGGTCGCAGCGCGCGTTGCGGCCAAGCTGAGCCTGCCGCACCCGATCGATCCAGCAACGGGCATCCTTGCGACGAACAAGCTGCGCCAGCGCGAGACCCTTGCGGCCGCGGGTGTCCCCCAGCCACGGTGGGAGACCGTGACCGATGGCGAGGTCTCCCTCGGTGTTCCCTGCGTCGTCAAGGCGCCAGACCGGCAAGGCCAGAAGGGGCTCTCGCTCGTACGGGAGCACCGCGAGCTCGCCCCTGCGATCGAGAAGGCGCGGGCCGAGTCGCGCAACGGCATCGCGCTTGTCGAGGAGCTGATCGACGGGCCCGAGGTGACGGTCATCGGCTTCTCACACGCCGGTACCTACACCGCTCTCGCCGTTACCGACCGGATTGTTGCGGAGCCACCGGCATTTGGCGTTGCGCTCGCACACGTGTGGCCCTCGTTGCATGCGCGCGACGCCGCGGCGGTCGCGCACGCCGGCGTTGAGGCGCTTGGCATTATGAACGGCCCGACCTACACGCAGCTGCGGATCGGTGCAGATGGGCCGAAGGTGATCGAGATCGCTGCACGGCTCGGTGGAGGTCACGACGGCGAACTTGTCCTCGCGGCGACCGGTGTCGATCTCAACCGGCTTGCGCTGGCGGCGGCTTTCGGCGAGATCGTCGAGCCGGCGGTAACGGCTGAGGGGGCAGGCGGGGCTGTGACGCGCTTTCTCGTTCCGCCCGAGGGAACCCTTGCGTCCGTTGAGGTGCCCGACGACCTCGTTGGAGTCGAGGCGGTTCGTCTCTACCGATCTCCCGGCCACGTCTTTGGGCCGTTTCGGTACGGCTCCGATCGCGCTGGCGCGGTGCTGACGGTGGGTGGAAGTCGTGATGAGGCACTCGAACGGGCCGAACATGCCGCAGTCCGCATACGCTTCGTGACTGCTGATGCCGGAGCGCTCGTATGACACACCCCCGCCCTCGAGGAGTTTGAGCTGAGCGTCGAGACCACACGGGAGACGTTCCTGCAGTTTCAGCCTCCCGCCGTCGGGGATGAAGAGGTCGCAGCTGTTGCCGAGACGATTCGGTCGGGTTGGCTTACCTCTGGGCCGCGCGTCGCAGAGCTTGAGCGGCGGATGCGCGACTACCTCGAGGCCGAGCACGTGCTCGCGGTCACGTCAGGAACCGCGGCGCTCCATCTCTCGCTCCTTGCGCTTGGAATTGGGCCGGGTGACGAGGTGATCACAACGTCGCTGACCTGGCCTGCGACAGCCAACGTGATCGTCCACTGTGGCGCTACACCGGTGTTTGCCGATGTTCGGCGGGGGGATCTCAACATCGATCCTGAGCGGGTCGCTGAACTCATCGGCCCGAAGACGAAGGCGATCCTGCCCGTGCACCTCTACGGTCAGCCAGCTGACCTCGATCCGTTGCAGGCATTTGGCCTCCCGATCGTCGAGGACGCAGCACATGCAGCCGAGTCGCGCTACCGCGGCCGCAAGCTTGGTGGCCTGTCGGCGGCGACGTGCTTCTCGCTCTACGCGACGAAGAACATCGCTGCGGGTGAAGGTGGGCTGATTGCCACGAACGATGCGACGGTCGCCGAAGCGATTGATGCGCTCCGCGTGATGCGTCGCGGTCACGGCTCGCTCTACGACATTCCTGTGGCCGGGTACAAGGCAAACCTCTCCGACGTGCTCGCGTCGATCGCGCTCGTGCAACTCGACAAGGTGGAGCGCCACGGTGTGATCCGTCAGCGGCAGTTTGAGCTGTACGACGAAGGCCTCGCAGGAGTTCCCGGCGTCACTCCCGTCGAGCGCGACGCTCGTGACACCCATGCCTACCACCTCTACGCCGTGCGGATCGACGCCGAGGCGTTCGGGGCGACCCGCGACGAGGTTCAGCAGGCGCTGACCGCCGAGAACATCGGCACGTCGATCCATTTCCTGCCGGTGCACCGACTCACGGCCTACCGGGACAGGCTTGCGTCATCGCAGCCCGATCTTCCGATCACCGATCAGGCTGGCGCCGAGCTGCTCTCGCTTCCTCTTTCACCCGCCCACTCCGACGACGACATCCGCGATGCGATCGCAGCGGTTCGTCGCGTGCAGCAACGGTTCGCCGCATGAAGTCGAAGGTTCTCAAGGTTGGCGGAACGCTTGTCGTCACGGTGCTCGCCTGCGGCTACATCCTGTGGAAGATCGACATCGGCAAAACGCTGCACATCCTCGGCTCGGCGAACCTCGGCTGGCTCGGACTCTCTGCCTTCCTGATGCTGGTCACGGTTGCGCCCATGACCTGGCGGTGGCAGCTCCTGCTCAAGGTGCGCGGAATCGTTGACAGCTACTGGTGGCTTACGCGCGCGTATTTCGTGTCGTATGCCGTCGGCCAGGTGCTGCCGACCTCCGTGGGCGGCGACGCGTCGCGGATCTACGAGACCGCGAGGCGTCATCCCGGGATGACGACGCCGATCACAGGATCGGTACTTCTCGAGCGTGCGCTCGGTGGTGCGATCACCCTCGTGTTGGCGGCGTTCGGGTTCGTGCTCGCGATCGGCAAGTACCACATCCAGACCTACCTCTGGATCGAGGCGCTCTTTGTCATCCTCACGGCGTTCGCGGGCATCGTGTTCTTCTCGCGCACGGTTCGCAGGTGGCTGCGGTTCGGCGTTCCCATTGCGCGTCGCGTCAAGATTGAGCGGCCCGCGCGTGCCGTGTACGAGGGAATCCACGGCTACCGGGCGCACCCCTCCGCGCTCGCTGCGGTGTGTGGCGCAACCGTTCTCGTACAAGCAGGTCGAATCGTCGCGATCTGGGCGGCAGGCCAGGCTGTCGGCGTCGACCTGTCGCTTCGCCCGTACTTCGTTCTTGGCCCGCTGCTCTTCCTCGTCATGCTCGTGCCGTTCACCGTCAACGGACTCGCGGTTCGAGAGGCGTTCTTCGTCGACTTCCTCGGCCACGTTGGCGTTGGTGCCGACCCGGCGTTCGCGACAGGCTTCCTGTTCTTCGTTCTGACCCTCGTCCTCTCCCTGCCCGGATTGATCGTGCTGCTTTCGGAGGGCGTCCGGCGCGAGCCAACGCTTGATGCCTGAGCGCTCGAAAGTCGCCTCAGTCGTCGTCACGCTGAACGGACTGCCGTGGCTTCCGCGGTGTCTCGATTCGCTTGGCTCGACACCCACCGTCGTGGTCGATCACGGTTCGACTGACGGCACGGTAGAGCTCGTTCGCGGCAGCCACCCGAACGTTCTCCTTGTCGAACAAGGGAACCTTGGCATGGGGGCTGGCAACAACGCTGGCATGCGTGCACTCGACGCGGAGTACTGGTTCCTCATCAACTCGGATGCCTGGGTGGAGCACGGCGCGCTCGAGGAGCTTGTCGCATTCGCTGACGCTCACCCGCACGCCGCCGTCATCGGGCCACGGCTCGTGAACCCTGATGGGACGCTGCAGAAGAGTGTTCGCGCCGACCCGACGCTCTGGGGTCTTGCGACCGAGTACTTCTTCCTACGCAAGCTGGCCCCCAACACGCGGCTGCTGAACCCGATGTACGTCGGCGGGTTCGCGCACGATGCGGTGAGGCAGGTCGACTGGGTCTCAGGCGCCGCGCTGCTCGTGCGCCGCGACGCAACAACCGAAGTCGGCCTCTTCGACGAGGCGTTCTTCATGTTCAGTGAGGAGTCCGACTGGCAGCGACGTTTCCGTGACGCAGGGTGGGAGGTGTGGTTCGACCCTGCCGCGCAGGTCGTGCACGTCGGTGGTGCGTCTCACGGTGGTCGTCTGTATGTCGAGAACCTGCGAGGCCACCTACGGTGGTTCGCGAAACATCGTGGCATGAAGGCGGCACGGCAAGCTCGACTCCTGCTGCTCACGGCACTACGGCTGCGGTCCCTGCTGTACCGAGGTGACCGCGGCACCCTCTACCGCGATGGTGTTCGCTTCCTGGCATCCGGCGACGTGGAGGCGCTGCTTCGATGATCGAGTACCTGCGCCTTGCGTTCGCGACGGGCGTGATCTTGTTTCCCGGCCGCCTTGCGGCCCGAGCACTTGGTCTTCGCGACACGGCATCGACCGTTGCGCTCGGCCTCGCATGCGTGTTCGTCGCATGGTCGGTCGTCTTCTTCGTTCATGGCACGGTGTGGCTCGGCCTCGTCGTGCTGCTCCTGATCTGCGCCGCGATGTTCCTGATCGCGAGACGGGTGCGCCGAGTTCCGCGCATTGCGGGCCATCCGACGGTATGGCTCGTCGGGATCGTGCTCGGCATGCTCCTGTGGCATGTCGCGGGGCCAGTCACCGGCGACGGCCTCTTCCACCTTGCTCGCGTGCGCAAGCTGGTCGAGCTGCCCGGCCT
>OMIZ01000185.1 GCA_900299235.1 Actinomycetota bacterium | reverse complement strand
GATGCCCTCGGTGAGCGATTCGAACACCGGCGAATGCTTGTCGCCTTCGGGGCGGGTCTTGTGCAGCTGCTCCCACTCCTGGAGGTCCTTGAAATTCCTCCAGATGGGGGCGGGCACGACGGGAACTGGGGGTTCTATTGCCACTCGAGAATCCGCTCCCGATAGGCGTACGCCCACCCGAGGCCCAAGATCCCCAGGAACGCGCCCATCGTCAGAAGCCCGTGGACGCCCAGCGCGCGGAGCACCAGCACCCAGGGAAAGAGAAACACCGCCAGCGTGTCGAACACGATGAAGACGAGCGCGACGAGGTAGAACCCGACGGGGAATCGCACCCACGCGGTGCCGATGGTCTGGGCGCCGCACTCATAGGTTTCCAGCTTCGCGGGGAACGGTCGTTTGGGGCCCAGAATGGACGCTGCCCCGAGCGACACCAGCGCGAACGCCAGGATGAACCCGAGAAAGATGACGACAGACAGATAGCCGCTCAACCCGAAACCCCTCGCAGCATTGAACTGGGAAAAAACGCGCGCGGACGCGGAGTATAGCACGCCGAACGTCCCGCGGGGCGAGCCCGACAGGAGCGTCCGGCGTCACCAACCGGGATCTTACCGGAAGCTCTCCATGATCTGGTCGAGCACGGCCTTGCCCGGCTGCGTGCGCGACTGATCGAGGAAGGCCAGCGGCTCGTCGACGATACCCAGGATGTCGACGAAATCCGGCTTGTTCGGCTCCACGTAGAGGATGCCCGTGGCGTACTCGTTCCGGCTCGCCGTCTCGTACATCATCTGTAGCGCCCGGCTCTTGTCCGTCGGGTAGTAGTCCTCCGCCATCTTCGTGAGGAGCACCTTCGAGCCGTTGTGGAGCGTCACCGAGGTGGTCGTGCCTTCCTCGTACTCCACCGAGATGTCCTCGAAGTACGGCACGAAGCCCACTTCCGAGAGCGGCTCGTCGTGTTCCTTCACGTAGGAGTAGCTCTTGGTGGACCCCTCGTGGTCGTTGAACGTGACGCACGGCGACAGCACGTCGATCATCGCCGTGCCGCGGTGGCTCAACGCGGCCTTGAGGATGGCCTTGAGCTGCTTGGGGTCGCCCGAGAACGAGCGCGCCACGAACGACGCACCGAGCTGGGTGGCCAGCGCGCAGATGTCGATCGGCGGCAGGTCGTTGATGACGCCGGTCTTCAGCGTCGAGCCCAGGTCCGCCGTCGGCGAGAACTGGCCCTTGGTGAGGCCGTAGCAGCCGTTGTCCTCGATGACGTAGACGATCGGGAGGTTGCGGCGCATCAGGTGGACGAACTGGCCGATGCCGATGGCACCGGTGTCGCCGTCACCGCTGATGCCGATCGCCACCATCTTGCGGTTGGCGATGACGGCGCCGGTGGCCAGTGACGGCATGCGGCCGTGCACCGAGTTGAAGCCGTGCGACTGGCTCAGGAAGTACGCGGGGCTCTTGCTCGAGCAGCCGATGCCCGACATCTTGATGACGTCGGTCGGCTTGACGCCGAGTTCGAAGAACGAGTCGATGATGCGCTCGGTGATCGCGTTGTGGCCGCAACCAGCGCAGAGCGTCGTCTTGGACCCGCGGTACGCGGACGAATCCAGGCCGAGGATATTGAGCTTCTTCCCCGACGGCGGAGGGGTGGCAACGGTAGACATCGGCTAGTTCCCTTCCTGCTTCAAGATGGCGTTGGTCAGCGTCCGGGCGTCGAGCGGCAGGCCCGAGTACTGGCGAATCGACCGGGTCTTGGCCACCTGGTCGGCGTTCAGCTCGATCTTCAGGAGGCTCCACAGCTGCCCGTCGCGGTTCTGATCGATGACGTACACGCGCTCGTGCGCATCGATGAAGTCGAACACCTCTTGCGTGAACGGGAAAGCCTTGACCCGCATGTAGGAGGTCTCGAACTTGTGCTCGTTGCGGAGCTGGTCGATCGATTCCACCAGGGACCAGTGCGTGGTCCCGTAGGCGATGATCCCCACCTTGCCCTTGCCCGTCACCTCGGGCTTCGGAACGAGACTGCGCGCCGTGTCGAACTTCCTCGCCAGACGATTCAGGTTGTTCTCGTAGTCGTCCGAGCGCTCGGAGTAGAGCGCCTTCTCGTTGTGGCCCGACCCGCGGGTGAAGAAGGCGGGCATGCCGTCACCCGGCACGGAGCGATACGGGATCCCGTCGCCGTCCACGTCCTTGTAGCGACCCCACTCGCCGATCTTCTTGAGCGTCTCGGCATCGAGCCGCTTGCCGCGATCGAACGGCCTGTCGTTGTAGACGAACGGATCCGACATCCAGGTGTTCATGCCGAGGTCGAGGTCCGTCATGACGAACACGGGCGTCTGCAGGCGCTCGGCGAGGTCGAACGCGCTCATCGCCATCTCGTAGCACTCGGAGACCGAGGCCGGCAGCAGCAACGGGTGCTTGGTGTCGCCATGCGAGAGGAGCGCCGTCTTGATGTCCTGCTGACCCGTGCGCGTTGGGAGGCCCGTCGAGGGACCGGCACGCTGCACGTCGAAGATCACCGCGGGCACTTCGGCGTAGTAGCCGAGGCCGGTGAACTCGGCCATCAGCGACACACCGGGGCCGGCCGTGGAGGTCATCGAGCGGGCGCCCATCCAGCCCGCGCCGAGCACCATGCCGAGCGCGGCGATTTCGTCCTCGGCCTGCACCACCGCGTAGGTGGCCTTGCCGGACGCCGGATCCTTCCGGTACTTCTTCAGGTAGTCGATGAGCGTTTCGCACAGCGACGACGACGGCGTGATCGGATACCAGCCGACGAACGTGACGCCGGCCATCATGCAGCCGATGGCGGCGGCGTTGTTGCCCTCGATCAGGATCTTGCCCTCGGTCTTGCCTGTCATCGGCTCGACCTTGAGGCGGTCGCGCTTGGGCAGGTTCGTCTCGGCGTAGTCGAAGCCCGACTTGAGCGCGGCCATGTTGAGGTCGATGGCCTTCTGCTTCTTGCCGAGCTGCTTGCGGAGCGCCTTCTCCATCTGCGCCGTGTCGATCGACAACAGCTTGGCGAGCACGCCGTCGTAGATCATGTTGCGCACCAGCCGTCGCAGCTTGGCGTCGGTGGTCACGGGCGCGATCAGTTTGTCGAAGGGGACGGGATAGAAGATGAGGTCGGTGCGGAGTTCGTTGAGCTTCAGCGGCTCGTCGTAGACGACGGCGGCCCCTGGGGCCAGCGTCATCACGTCCTCCCGCGCCGTTTCGGCGTTCATCGCGACGAGGAGGTCGACCTCCTTCTTACGGCCGATGTAGCCCTTGGCGCTCGCCCGGACGGTGTACCAGGTTGGCAGGCCGGCGATGTTCGACGGGAACATGTTCTTCCCCGACACCGGAATACCCATCTGGAAGATCGACCGCAGCAGCACGAGGTTCGCGGTCTGACTGCCAGACCCGTTGACCGTGGCGACCTGGATGGCGAAATCGTTGACGATCAGGTCGGCTGCTGGCCGACTCTGGGTTTCTTGCTCCGCGACACTTGTTCCTGCCATGTGAATAGCCTGCTCCCCAAGGCTGAAGGACGTACAAACCAAAAAATTCTACCGACCTATGCTCGTACGGTGCAAGTACCACAACGAATTGGCATGGGATGACGCCCGTCTACGCACCCGGCTCACCGTAATCGCTCAGCCGTCCGGCCGGGAACGCGGCCCGAAGCGCGTTCAGAACTGCCGCCAGGTCAATGAGTTCCTGGGTAATGGCCCCTG
>OMIZ01000184.1 GCA_900299235.1 Actinomycetota bacterium | reverse complement strand
GCGGGCTGCCATGGAAGAGATCGGCTCCAGGACGCTTGAGCTCGGGGGCGAGCGTCGCTAGGTACTCGCGCGCGTTGCCATCAAGCTCGTTGGCCGTCCAACGCGCCGCGACGGCCGCGTCGGCCGAGAACTCACCGATCGAGAGCCGACCAATTGCAGCGAGATCGTGATTGCCCGCGAGGCCGACTGTCGCCTGGGCCGCGATAAGCGACGCGCAGCGATTGGGGAACGCCCCGTAGCCGACGACATCGCCGAGCGACCACACCTCGTCGGGTGACATCTCGGCAATCGCAGCGAGAACAGCCTCAAGGGCGTGCAGATTGCCGTGGATGTCGGAGACGACTGCGATCTTCATGAGTGAGGCCGCGGGTGTCCCGCCGACGGAGAAACAGTAGTGATGCTGACCGCAACGGCGAGCAGTACCCGGTGTGCTGCGCTGTGTGCGGTACCTCGGTGCGCCGCGCCTGCTCTGACGATACTTAGGGAATGGAGCGACACGAGCAGCGACTCTCCGAACGGATCGACCGTCGACGTCTAGCCACAACCCTGGTTGCTGGGCTCGTGGTCTTCGGCGGCGGCACACTCGGTTTCCACCAGCTATTGCACGAGTCGCTCTTCGATGCGTTCTACCGCACCGTCATCACGGCAACGCTTACCGGCCTCGATACAAAACCGCTCGGTCCGGGTGCCGAAGCGCTTACGATCGGCGTCGCGGTCGGCGGCGTGGCAATCTTCGGGTACCTAGCAGCGCAAGCAGTCGAGGCAATCGCACACGAGATCGCACCTGACGCGCGTCTCCGTAAGCGGCGCACGAAGATGATCGACGAGCTCCGAGACCACTTCATCATCTGCGGCTACGGCCGCGTCGGTCGGCGAACAGCCGAGGAGTTCACTGCGTCCGGCCAGCCATTCGTGATTCTCGACCGAAATCCCGACGCAGTCGCCGTGGCAGTGTCGCGAGGTGTGCTGTGCCTTGAGGGGAGCGGCGCGGAGGACGACGATCTTGTACGGGCAGGCATCGACCGAGCGCGTGGCGTCGTCGCCTCTGCCGACTCCGACGCGGAAAATCTCTACATCACACTTTCGGCGCGTACGCGTCGTCCCAATCTGACGATCGTTGCGCGCGCCTCCGATGCGGAGGCTGAGCGCAAGCTGAGGCTCGCCGGAGCTGATCGCGTGGTACAGCCGTACTCGAACGCCGGCGTCGAAATCGCGAAGCTGGCGCTCAAGCCGCAGGTCGCCGCATTTCTCGAGATCGTCTCGACCTATGGTGGGCCCGACCTGCGCTTCGAGGAGCTTGAGGTGGATGCGAATTCCCGTCATGCCGGACAAACGATCCGTGACCTACGTATTCGCAAAGAGACGGGAGCGCTGGTCGTTGCGATCCGGCGTGCGGACGGCTCGTTCACCGCGACACCGAGCCCCGACACGCGGATCGATGCGGGAACGACCTTGATCGCGATGGGGACAGAGCCCGAGCTGCAGGCGCTTGAGGAGCTCTTCGCACGGGAGTCCTTTGGCGCTGCATAAGCTCGAACGTCTCGCGACCGCGCTCGGAGAGATCGCTGGGTCACCCGTGCAGCTGACGCGCCCGAGCGATGAGGCGCACGGCGACTACGCAACGAACGTCGCGCTTGCGACCGCGAAGGAACACAAGCGACCTCCACGCGAGGTTGCTGAAGAGCTCGCGTCACGCGTGGTCGCGCTGCCCGAGATCGCCAAAGCGGAGGTCGCCGGCCCGGGGTTCTTGAATCTGTGGGTCACCGACGCATTTCTCAGCGAGGCGCTTGCCGAAATCGACGACGATTTCGGTTCGGGCTTTGCCGAGAACCCGGAACGCGTGCAGGTTGAGCTCGTTTCGGCGAACCCGACAGGCCCACTGACGATCGGCTCCGCACGTAACGGCGCCTACGGCGACGCGGTTGCTCGTCTCCTCCGCTTCGCGGGGCACGACGTCACGCGGGAGTACTACTTCAACGACGCGGGCGGGCAGATGGACAAGTTCCGCGACTCTGTCGAGGCCTGGCGGCGTGGGGAGGAGCCGCCCGCCGATGGATACGTCGGCGCGTACATCGGCGAGCTCGCGAAGCTCGACGGCGATCCCGTACCACACATGCTGCGTGAGATCGAGGCGTCGCTTGAGCGGTTTCGGATCCCGATCGATTCGTGGCAGAAGCAGAGCGTCATCGAGGGCGAGATCGCCGATGCGATCGCCGGGCTCGACACGTACGAGGAGGATGGGGCGCTTTGGGCGCGGACGAGCGCCTACGGCGACGACAAGGATCGGGTGCTCGTTCGGTCGACGGGTGAACCGACGTATTTCGCCGCCGACGCCGCGTACATCCGACACAAGTTGAATGGGTACGACCGTGCGATCTACGTCCTCGGCGCCGACCACCACGGCTACGTCGCGCGACTCAAGGCACTCGCGGCGATGTACGGCGCGTCGCCTGACCGGATCGAGATCTTGATCTACCAGCTCGTCCATCTCACCCGAGGCGGCGAGACGGTACGCATGGGGAAGCGTTCAGGCAATGTCGTCTTCCTCGACGACCTCGTCGATGAAGTCGGTGTTGATGCCGCGCGGTGGTACCTGGTCAACCGCGGCCCCGACCAATCGCTTGAGATCGACCTAGATCTTGCGGCTGAGAAGTCGGCGAAGAACCCGGTCTACTACGTGCAGTACGTGCACGCGCGGATCGCAGGGATCTTCCGTGAGGCCACGGAGGGCGCCGAGGTCAATCCGATGCCAACACAGCCGCTCGCTTCCGAGGAGCGTGAGCTTGTGAAGCGACTCCTCGAGTTTCCCGACGTCGTGCGTGAGGCTGCCTCTCGCCGGGGCCCACAGGGCGTCCCGGTATACGCCATTCGGCTTGCCGACGGCTTCCATCGCTTCTACCACGAGCACACTGTGCTCGCCGCGAAGGGTGGAGATGCCGAGCCGTTCCGCCTCGCGCTGATCGGCGCCACCCGCACAGTCATCGCCCGTTGCCTGGACCTTGTAGGGGTTCTCGCACCAGACCGCATGTAGTCCAATTAGGATCAGGAGCCAATGAGCCCAAACATCACCCCAGACAGAAATCTCGCGCTTGAACTCGTCCGTGTGACGGAAGCTGGTGCGCTCGGCGCCGGCAAGTGGGTCGGTCGCGGCGACAAGAACGCAGCAGACGGCGCCGCCGTCGACGCGATGCGCGCGATGCTCGACACGGTCAGCATGTCTGGCGTTGTCGTGATCGGCGAAGGCGAGAAGGACGAAGCGCCGATGCTCTACAACGGCGAGCAGGTCGGCAACGGCAACGGCCCAGCCGTCGATATCGCGGTCGATCCGCTCGAAGGCACGCGTCTGTGCGCGCTTGCGCAGCCGAACTCGATCGCCGTGCTCGCGGTGTCGGAGCGCGGGACGATGTTCTCGCCCGGCTCGGCGTTCTACATGAACAAGATTGCTGCTGGCCCGGGCGCGATCGACGTCGTTGACATCGATGCGACCCCGACCGAAAACGTCAACGCGGTCGCCAAGGTGAAGGGCGTGAAGGTCACAGACCTGAACGTCGTCGTCCTGGAGCGCCCTCGCCACGACGACCTCATCGGGGAGCTACGACAGGCGGGCGTGCGCGTGACGCTGATCCGCGACGGTGATGTTGCGCCTGCGATCGCGGCTGCGCATCCCGAGACAGGCGTCGACCTTCTGATGGGCATCGGCGGGACGCCGGAGGGCGTGATCTCGGCCGCTGCGCTCAAGTGTGTTGGCGGAGGCATCGTCGGCAAGTTGTGGCCAGCTAACGACGAGGAGCGCCAGAAGCTGATCGCCGAGGGGATCGACCCTGATCGTGCTCTCTTCACGCACGATCTCGTCTCGGGCGATGACGTGTTCATCGCCGCGACAGGTGTGACCGATGGTTCGCTTCTCCGTGGTGTCCACTACCACGGCGATACGGCGGTCACCGACTCGATCGTGATGCGTTCGCGCTCCGGCACGGTGCGTCGCATCGAAGGCCGCCACAACTTCGCCAAGTTGACGCGCTTCACCGGACGCGAGTACCGCTAGCCCGGTGCCTGAGAAGATCCTCGCCCCGTTCGTCGTCCCTGGCACGGAGCCAAAGACGATCGAGGAGTACGTTGGAGCCGTCAACACCGATACGCCTGGCATCAGCATCGCGCGGATGCGCAGCCCACAAGGCTGGGACGAACCCGGACAGCGTCCGGAATTCGACGAGTACACGGTCGTGATCGAGGGGATGCTGCGGGTCGAGCACGAGAGTGGGGTGATCGATGTGAGGGCCGGTGAGGCGATTCACTCGAGGCCGGGTGAGTGGGTGCGCTACAGCTCGCCCGAGCCCGGTGGCGCGCATTACATCGCAGTGTGTCTGCCGGCCTTCTCGCCGGACACGGCACACCGCGACGCCTAAGCAACTCAAGGGCGGTCGCTAGAATCTGAGGTCGACGCGGGTGTAGCTCAGTTGGTAGAGCATCAGCTTCCCAAGCTGAGGGTCGAGGGTTCGAATCCCTTCGCCCGCTTCACAAGACGACGGCTCTCGGGCCGTCGTCTTCGTTTCATGCGAGCGACACCGTAAACCGCATGGGTAAATGGTTTCTCGGGTACCTACCCGCGCCGTTACTAGGTTGTAACTCCGCCGATATCCCGGCTACTGTGGTGGGGTCGCGATGGTTACGCGACGCATGCCTGTGAGTTCCGGGGGGGCGTGAATAGGCGAGCTGCCGTCAGATCCCCCGGGTGTTCTCAGGCTTTCTACCGCTAGGAGGGGTTACATGGCGAGTACGTTGCGGATTAAGGTGAATGGGGTGTCGCACTCGGTGACGGCGTCTCAGGACACTCCGCTTTTGTATGTGTTGCACAATG
>OMIZ01000183.1 GCA_900299235.1 Actinomycetota bacterium | reverse complement strand
TGAAGCACCTCTTCCTTTGTGATCGCCATCTCAGACCTCCGCCTGCATCCTGCCGATTATCGCGACGCCACCGTAGACGAACCTACCCCGCAACGACAAAGGGCCCCTCGCGGAGCCCTTCGCCACACACTGGTTCCGACAGAAACCTAGGCGGCCTGAACGTTCGCGGCCTGCAGCCCCTTGTCGCCCTGAACAACCTCGAACGTGACGCGCTGTCCCTCGGTCAACGACTTGTAGCCGTCCATCTCGATCGCTGAGAAGTGAACGAACACATCGTCGCCACCCTCACGCTCAATGAAACCGAAGCCCTTCTCGTTCGAAAACCACTTAACGGTGCCCTCAGCCAACTCCCTACTCCCTTTCAACACTGGATGCGAACTCTTCCGTCGACCGACGGAAACGCGGAGAAGATAGCAAGGTCTACGCAAAAGTGGGTCGCCGGGTGCGCGGCAGACCGTGGTGACGATTGAAACCGTGTTGCCCGCGTGGGCGGCGCGAGGGTCAGAGACCGCGTCGGAGGCGAGCGCAGCGAACAGCGTTTTCGAGCAGACAGGCGATCGTCATCGGCCCAACGCCACCAGGAACAGGTGTCATCATCCCCGCCACCTCGGCGACTCCGCGGTCGACGTCACCGACAACACCGGCATCGGTGCGGTTGATACCAACGTCGATCACGACCGCTCCGGGCTTGACCATGTCGGCCGTGACGGTGCCGGGTCGGCCTGTTGCAACGACGAGCACATCGGCCCGGCGGGTGTGCTCCGCGAGATCCCTGGTGCGGGAGTGACAGACGGTGACGGTCGCGTTTGCCTGCTGCAGCAGCGCTGCCGCGGGCTTACCAACGATGTCACTGCGACCAACCACGACAGCCTCGGCCCCCGCGAGCGGCACGTTGTACTCGGCGAGAATCTCCATCACCCCGAGCGCTGTCGCCGGAATCAGAAGGGCGCTACCGAGCGTCAATTCGCCAACGTTCGACGGGTGGAAGCAGTCGACGTCTTTCTCCGGAGCGACCGCGCGAATCACCTTGTCTTCCGAGATGTGATCGGGCACCGGCAGCTGCACGAGGATCGCATCGACGCTGTCGTCGTTGTTCAGCTCGTCGAGCTTCGCGAGCAGGTCGGCCTCGGACGTTGCCCCGGGCATGCGAACGTCGACGGCATGGACGCCAGCCGCCGTCGCGGCCTTGTGCTTCAGGTCGATGTAGATGTGTGAGGCGGGATCGTCACCGACGAGCACCGTCGCAAGACCGAGCCCACCGAGCGCTGCGACGTCTTCGGCGATCTTGGCGCGCACCTTCTCGGCGAGCGCCTTGCCATCCATCACAATCGCGGTCATCTTCCCACGAAGTTATATGGTGGGCCGGAGCGCATGATCGCCCTAGTGTTCAGCTACGACGTCACGGACGTCGACGAGTTCGTGAAGGTCTACGGCCCCGAGGGTGAGTGGTCGCAGTTCTTCCGCGGTGGCCGCGGCTTCATCGGCACCGAGCTGATCCGCGACATCGAACTCGTCAGCCGGTTCCTCGTCATCGACCGGTGGGATTCGCGGGAGGCCTACAACGAGTTCGTTGAGGCGAACCGTGAGGAGTACATGCGCCGCGTCGACGAGACGGTCTTCCTGTACGACCAGGAACTGCGGCTCGGTACGTTCGAGAGCGTCTGGTAGTTACCAGCCGCGCGACTCGAGCAGTTCGCTCGCGCCAAGCGTCGACGTCGCGATCCCGACCATCGCCTCGCCAAGTCCGGCAGAGACACGAGCCACGACATCGGCGTCCATGTAGTGCGTTGTTGCTTCGACGATGGCGCGGGCCCGCTTCTCGGGGTCACCCGACTTGAAGATGCCCGAGCCGACAAAGACGCCGTCGGCACCAAGCTGCATGCAGAGCGATGCGTCAGCCGGGGTTGCGATGCCACCCGCGGTGAACATCACGACCGGTAGGCGACCGTTCGCGGCAACCCACTGGACGAGTTCAAGCGGCGCCTGCAAATTCTTCGCTTCGGTGTAGAGCTCGTCGGGGCGCAGCGATGTCAAGCGGCGAATCCCACCCGTAATCGAGCGCATGTGCGTGACGGCATTGCTGACGTCACCGGTGCCAGCCTCGCCTTTGGAGCGGATCATCGCGGCGCCTTCGGCGATACGACGGAGCGCTTCACCGAGGTTTGTCGCGCCACAGACGAATGGCACCTTGAAATCCCACTTGTTGACGTGATGCAGGTTGTCGGCGGGCGTCAGAACTTCCGACTCGTCGATGTAGTCGATGTCGAGCGACTCGAGCACCTGCGCTTCGGCGAAATGGCCGATGCGGCACTTGGCCATCACGGGAATCGTGACTGCGGCCTGGATGCGCTTGATCATGTCGGGATCGGACATGCGCGCAACGCCACCGTCAGCGCGGATGTCGGCTGGCACACGCTCAAGCGCCATGACGGCGCAGGCGCCTGCTTCCTCGGCGATCTTTGCCTGCTCTGCGTTGACGACGTCCATGATCACGCCGCCCTTCAACATTTCGGCGAGACCGCTCTTGACGCGCATTGTTCCGTGCTCAGTCATTGAGGCAATGCTAGCGGCCGCACCCCGCGTGGCCGGACGCCTGGGAGCTACTGCTCCAGCGGGGGAGGCGGAACAGGCGGCGCAATTGCGGGAACGGGCGCCTCGGGCGGTGGCGCGACCTCAACGACGGCCACGGCTGGCGCCGGCTGAATCACGTCGTCATCGACGATCACAAACTGGCGATCGCCGGGATCGAACTCGACCACGACCTGCGCGACCGTCTGGTCACCCGTGACGACCGAGAACGAGTCGACGACACGCCCTTCGACGTGCCCTTCGCCTGAAAGGTCGCGCGAAACGAGCACGCGATCACCGATGCTGTAGGGGTTCAACATCGCCGCCACCTACTCGAGGCGGGCTTCTTCGCGAAGGAACATCTCCGCGCAGTTCGTCTTCTTCGGGCCGGCAGCAGCCGCGAAGGCACGGAGCATCGTGTAGTTCGTCACGCGCTGGTTCGAAACTTCCTGCGCCTTCTCGGCCGAGTGGATCACGAGGTTCGTCAGCGAGTCGAGGCTGATCGTGCAGCCGCGAAGAACCTTCAGGAGCAGCGCCTCGTACGGGACAAGCTGCGTCGCTGTGGGACGCCGACCGTGGTGATCGATCACGTAGAGCGCTTCACCGTGGCCGGCGCGCGCCGCTTGTGCAGCTGCAGCGGCCGGAAGGGCGATGCCCGCGAGTACAGCAGCGGTGACGATCAGGCGGATGGCTCCAGTCATCGACGCATTGACCGTAGCAGCGAATCGTAAGGACTTTCCTAGGTACCGACAGGCCGTGCGTAGGGCCCGTTAGCAGAGCTGGGTGATGCGTCCTGAGTCTGTGTCGTAGAGGAAGCCACCGACCTTCAAGTGCGCCAGGTACGGCCAGGAGTGGATCCTCTGCACGTCACTGATGATCGCCTCGTTCTGCTCTGTGCCCATCAGGAACGACAGGCTGCGCGTGTCGGGTCCCCCCGCCTCCGCGATTGCCTCATGCACCTGATCCTCGGTGTTCGCGAACATTCGGCAGCTCGTGTGGCCGATCACCATTGCCCGATCGACGCCGAGGAGATACGACGCGAGGACGAGCGTGCGGAGCACGTCGTCGGTAACGCGCGCGCCCGCGTTGCGCAGGATCTTCGCGTCGCCCGGATCGAGACCGAGCATGCCGAGCGGCTCGATACGCGAGTCCATGCAGGTGAGGATCGCGAGCCCACGCGCAGCCGTTGCCTGCAGCCCTTTGAGTCGGAAGCCCGAGACGTACGCCTCGTTCGCCTCAAGGACATCCTGGAAAGAGCGCTCGACTTCCACCACGACATGGTACGCGCAGCGGCTAGCGCTCAGCGCGAGCGCATGCGCGATGGCGCGTTCCGCCACCGACGACGGCCGCAAACCCGGGCGTCGCAAGCAGCTTCTCGAGATTGCTCGGAATCGACAGGGTGAATCGCCCCGGTCGCGCAATGACGAGTTCCGTCATGCCGTCAGCGCGCTCGCCCACGCAACGAATCGTTCCGGAGGCCACCCAGTACGGCGTGTACCGCACGCGCAGCAGGTATCGCCCGGCGGCTGACGCGGTTCCCGCGATCGTCTGGTGTCCGAGCCGCGTGAGCGTCGCGGCCGAATCGCCCTGGATGATCCCGCTCGGATGCGGCACGGCGTAGATCGTCCACGTCGATGTCTGGTAGGCGACCCTCAACCCCGTCTTGCCCGAGAGGAGAAGCGCTCGTTCGCTAGGGCCGCCGTTCTGATCGAGGCGTGTCGCTGGCAGCAGGACGTACGCGACTGCCATCTCGTGGAGCCAGTGGAGATACTCGGTAGCGCTCAGGTCGGAGTCGTAGAGCACCGGACTCACCTGCTTGTCGAGTTGCCGGTACCACCCCCGGGCGAGCGCGTAGCCCGCCTTTGGCATCCAGTACGACTCCCAGTGATCGGCGGTTGGTACGACCTCGATTCGATGAGCAGCGTCGGCGTGCGCTGCGAGGTACGTCAGCGCAGGCGCCCAGTACGACGATTTCGCGGGTCGATCGTTGAGCCAGTTCGGCACCTGAAGCGCGTACGGCACGAGGTTGTACGCGAGAGCTGCGGCGAGCGAGGCGAGCACGAGGCGACGCGGCCGAAACCGCACGAGCACCGCGCTTAGCAGCATCAGAGGGAAGACAACGCCGCGGAGTCTCGCCCAGTTATCTCCCACAGCACCGGGAATCAGCCAGAAGACGATCGCCCCGACCGCCCAAAGCACGAAGAAGATCGCGATTGGTCGTGCACGTTCGTCGCCCTGCGATACGCGGTAGCCGAGCGCCGAGAGCGTGACGAGACACAAGAGGTCGGCCCAGTGGAACGGATACGTACCGCCGCTTGGGAAGAGCGCCAACACGCTCCCCTCGATTGCGATCGCGGCAGTGAGTCCCGTGGCGATTACGAGCACGGATCGGTTGAGCGGCCGGTGTACGAACCACAGCGACGTCAACACGAGGCCAAGGAAGAGAAACGCCAGTGGGCTGAAGCCAAGCGCGGCGACGGCGAAGACAACCGCAAGGACGCTGCGGTGGCGCTGCACCGCCCAGACGGCGGCGAGCGCGGCGGCAAAGCCGAGCGAGTAGCTGTAGAGGCCGGTGAACATCGGCGCGGCGGAGAGCAGGCCGAAGATGCGAACAGGCCAGCGCGCGGCATCGCCCCATTGCCGGAACACGATCAGCGCGAAGAGCAGTGCCGAGAGAACCGCCCCGGCGAAGACGAGCGGGAGGTTCCCCACTACCGCGGCGACGAAGTAGTAGAGGAGGCTGTACCCGGCGAGCGGGTAATGGCCCGCGTACCAGAGGTTGTCCCAGAGCAATGTGCCGCGATCGACGAGGAACGTGCGGTAGAGGTGCACGGGGGCGTCTTCGGGCGACGCGATCGCGACACAGATCGCCCCCGCGAGGAGCGCGAGCGCACCGCTCAGCACGAGCTCTCGGCGTGGCACGCGGACTGCTCTCACGGCGCCAGAACTACCCGCAACACGTTCGCTCACACGCCCAGCCTAGGAGGGTGGGCGGTCGACCCATGCCGTTTACGGGCCTTTGCAACCAGAACGTCTCCCAAGACCAACCAGACCTTCATACTCGGCCCGCGTCCCTCAACTCAGGGACGATCGTGACGATTATCCCCGGTACTTGAGATGAGCACACTCTCCCCCACCGACCCGGCGACCGACAGTGCAAGTGTCGCCTATCTCGTTGAACTCGCCTATGTCTCAGCAGCGATGCGCGAGCTCAGCACGGTGGAGCTTGAGCAGATCCTCACGAGCGCGCGGCGCAACAACGAGCCGCTCGGGATCACGGGGATCCTGCTCTACCACCGGGGCTCCTTCCTTCAGGTGCTTGAGGGGCCTGCGGCCGCAGTCGATGAGGTCTTCTCCCAGATCACGAGCGATCCCCGTCACGGCAACGGCCTGCTCGTCTCACGTCGTGTGATTAGCGATCGCAGCTTCGCCGATTGGCAGATGGGCTTCATTGACCTCAGCCATCACGCGGCGCAGCTCGACGGGTTCGTTGACTTCTTCCACGACGGCGTACGCGTCTGCCGAGAGCATCAGGATCCCCGCCCGGTGGATCGTCTCCTCGACGGCTTCCGCGAAGGCCGTTGGCACCAGCACGTCAGCTAGGCGAGATCGTCTAACGCCCTGTGGCGCGACGCAGCGATAGGTAGAGCACGCCCGCTACCGCGAGTGGCATCAGCCACCACGCTGACACGGATGCGTGAGCGATCACGGCTGTCGTACCGATCGCAGCAACAACAAGCACCGCCGTGCGCCAGTCGTCACCGACGACGAAATCCCACCAGAACTTGCCAAACGCCACGAGCGCGCTCATGCCTGTGCCTCAGCAGGATGCATCTCGGCGTGCCAGCCCCGCAGCAGCCGAACGAGGCCGTGTGAGAGCGCGAGCACGAACGCGAGAACGCCGAGGAGTGCCGCATCGGAGCCGGGCCAATGCGCTCCCGCACCTTCGGCCGACCAGAAGATGCCGAAGGTGGTGAGCATCACGCCGACACTGAACTTCATCGTGTTCTCCGGCACGCGTGCGAGCGGCGCGCGCACCGCGATCCCCACGGCAACGACAAGGACGAGCGCAACCGCCGCACCAAGCGACGCGAGGCCGACGTTCCCCTGCGCGCTACCGAATGTCACGACGATGAAGGCGACCTCAAGCCCTTCAAGCAACACGCCTTTGAATGCGAGCGTGAAGCCGTACCAATCAAGGCCGGCACGGATCTCTGACACGGCGCCCTCGGCCTCGCGAATCTCACGCGCGAAGATCTCATCCTCGTCGTGGAGTGCCTTGAAGCCGCTCGCGCGTAAGATCGCCTTCCGCAACCACTGCAGCCCGAAGACGAGGAGTACACCGCCGACGATCAGACGGAGGGTGTCGAGAGGTGCGTGCTTGAGCGCTGGCCCGAAGACGAGAACGGTCGCCGCCAGGACGACGGTTGCAGCCGCAGTTCCAGCGAACGACGACTTCCAGCCGCGAGCGAGCCCGGCGGCGAGCACGATCGTGAGCGCCTCGACCATCTCCACCGCGCTGGCGAGGAACGTCGAGAGGACAAGGATGATCAGACTCATCAGTTGTCCGAGTATGGCGATGCGGTTGGCGGGCGCGCGTTCACGCGCGCGCCGCTAGCCCGCGAGTTCGTCTGGGTTCGGCTGAATCGTCTGGAACGTGAAGGCATCCGGCGTCGGCCCGTGCTCCGCGAGCGTGGCAAGCCGCCGTCGACCTTCAGCCACCGTCGGAAGCTCACCCTCCGGCACCCACCACATCACGTAGGCGGGCACATCGATCCGCTGGAACCAATCCCGGCGACGACGCAGGGCGTTCAGGTGGTCGCTGTTTTTGTAGGTGAACGCCTGGAGTGAATCGACGTCACGCCAGAGCGACATGTTCACGAGCAGGTTCGCGGCGCCCTGAATCTCGATCGCGTCGGTCTCAAGCAGGTATTCCGGCATGCGCCAGACGAAGCCGGGTGCAACGTCTGCGTCGGCGTTGATGCCGTTGATCGCGGCTGTGAACTCCGCCATCCGCGGATCATTCATCGGCCATCGCCCAGCGGCGACATTCATTTCGGCGATGTTGTAGTGCATTCCGCGTAACCCTCCTGCTCCGTCTGGTGTCGTCGGCGGAAGGCTAAATCAAACGACCGTCCGGTGGGTACGCAGCAACCCGCAATTTCCGTGAATGGGCCCGGGTGGATTCGAACCACCGACCGACGGATTATGAGTCCGCTGCTCTAACCGCTGAGCTA
>OMIZ01000182.1 GCA_900299235.1 Actinomycetota bacterium | reverse complement strand
TTCGCGCCCGGCTCCACGCCGACGAGCACGTCGACCGGGCTGTACGAGGCGAAGACGTCGGCGCCGATCGCGGCGACCAGGAGGATCCCGAAGATGAGCAGGCCCACTCGAGCCGTGCGCTGCTCGAAGAACGAGCGAAGCGCGCGTCGCAGGGGCGTCTGCGAGGGGGTGCTGCGCGCAGCCCCGGGCGACGACGCCGGCACCGTCGCGACCGTCACGAATCCATCCTGACGCGCGGATCGAGATACGCGTAGCTGATGTCGGTGAGCAGGTTGACGAGCACGTAGCCGATGCTCACGATCACGGTGAAGCCCTGCACCACGACGTAGTCGCGGGCCGTGATCGCCTCCGAGATCGTGCGCCCGACGCCCGAGAAGTTGAAGATCGTCTCCGTGAGCACGGCGCCGGAGAGGAGGCCGCCGAGCGAGAGCCCGATCACGGTCACGACGGGGAGGAGCGCGTTGCGCAGCGCATGCGTCCGCACGACCTCGCGCTCCGTCAGGCCCTTCGCCCGGGCCGTGCGCACGTAGTCGGTGCCGAGCACGTCGAGGAGCGAGGAACGGGTGACGCGCGCGATGACCGCCATCGGAATCGTCGCGAGTGCCGTGGCGGGGAGCACGAGGTGGCTGATCGCGTCGACGAGGTGGTCGGGGCGCAAGGTGAGGATCGCATTCGGAATCGCCATGTTCGAGACGAAGTCGACGACGACGCGCAGCGGTCCAGAGAGCCCGTCGATGCCCCACGACACGGCGATCTCGTCGGGGATCACGCCGGCCGTGTACCGCCCCGACGGCGGCAGGGCGAAGGGCGTCCCCTTCAACACGATGGCGAAGAAGAACGCGAAGAGGAGCCCGAGGACGAACACCGGAATCGAGACACCGAGGTTCGCGAAGATCATCGTTGCGACATCGCGCCGCGAGTTCCGGTGGGTCGCCGACGCGACGCCGAGGCGGATCCCCATGAACGTCGCGATGCCGAGCGACACCAGCGCCAGCTCGACGGTCGTCGGCAGGCGCTCGAGAAGGAGCTGGGTGACGGGGATGCCGAACCGAATCGAGGTGCCCAGGTCGCCGCTGAGGACCTGGCCGAGATAGCGCACGAACTGGACCGGGATCGGCTGGTCGAATCCGTAGCGGGTCGCGAACGCATCGCAGGCCGCCTTGGTCGCCTTCTCGCCGAGGAGGGCATGGCAGGGATCTCCCGGCAGGACGCGCGTGATCACGAAGACGGCCACCAGGATCCCGAAGAGCACGGGGAGGCTCACGAGCAGCCGGCGCAGGATGTACGTGGTC
The DNA here is from genome assembly GCA_900299235.1 of Actinomycetota bacterium. Lineage (GTDB taxonomy): Bacteria > Actinomycetota > Thermoleophilia > Gaiellales > Gaiellaceae > PALSA-600. Next base: position 1,523 of record OMIZ01000182.1, on the reverse strand, counting down.
ACCCTGGTTCCCTCCCTCAGCCTCGCGCCGCCGCGAAACGGCGGACACATGACCCCCGCCGCCGCCGAAGAGGCGACGGCGGGGGCCAGCCGGTGCCGACGCCCGAAGGCGCCGGCACCGGGATCAACTCACTGGGCGACGGTGCACTTGTCGGCGTTCAAGAACGGGCCGATCAGGCCCCAGTACTCGAACACGCTCGTGCGACCCTTGTGCCACGGGTGCGCGCAGTCCCAGATCGAGGCGAACGTGTCGACCACGTCCGTCGCATCGAGGACCGCCCCGTTGTGGAACTTCACGCCGCTCTGCAGCGTGCAGGTCCACGTGAGCAGGTCGGCCGAAGCCGTGCAGCTCTTGGCGAGCAGCGGCTTGATCGTCGCCGTGCCCGTCTCGAAGCCGTAGAGGCCCTCGCCGATCTGGCCGCAGACGCGGAGGCTCTCGCCGTCCGTCTCGTCGGCGCAGTAGAGGCCACCCGGCTCGCCGTTCTGGATCCACACGAGCGAGTCGCGCGATCCGGGCTTCATGACGCCGAGCTCCTCGGCGCCGAGCGGCGACGCGTGGCCGCCCGCCACGTCGGCCTTGAACGCCACGCCCGAGCCGCCGTGGGCGATCGGGATCATCGGGATGTTCTCCTTGATGGCGTTGTTGGCCTGCGCGTAGAGCGACTTGCGCTGGGCGGCGTCAGACGTCGCGCCGGCCTGGGTCAGCACGTCGGTGATCGCCGAGAACTTGTTGCCGAACTGGAGCGACGAGTTTGCCCCGAAGTGATAGTCGAGGAAGTTCGTCGGGTCCGGATAGTCCGCTCCCCAGCCGAGGAGGTGGAGTCCCGTCAGCTTGCCGGCCGACGCGTTGTCGAGATAGGTCGTCGACTCCTGGACGTCGATCGTGACGTCCACGCCGATGGCCTTGAGCTGCGACTGGATCTCCGTCGCCACGCCGACCGGATCGGGCAGGTAGCCGCGAACCTTGTTGCGCAGCGAAAGGGTCGTCTTGAAGCCGTTCGGGAAGCCGGCGCTCGCGAGGAGCGACTTGGCCTCGTCGACGTTCTGCGCGTACCAGTCGTCGCCCTCGCAGGCGAACTCGATCGAGCACGGCGTGAAGTGCGTCGCGACCACCGACCCGCCCGGGTAGAAGAGGTCGACGATCTGCTGGCGGTTGAGCGCCAGGGCGATCGCCTTGCGGACGTTCACGTTGTCGAACGGCTTGTAGGTGTTGTTCATCCCCAGGTAGAGGACGTTCAACCCCTCGCGCGGATAGAGTGCCAGCGTCTTGTCGGCCTGCACCGCGGCGAAGTCGGTCGGCGAGACGTTGTCGATGCCGTCGGCTGCGCCGGACTGCAACGAGAGCAGGCGGGCTGCCGCCTGGTCCTGCCACTGGATGACCGCCTGCTTGGCCAGGGCCTTCGTGCCCCAGTAGTTGTCGAAGCGCGTGAGCACGATCTGCGTTCCGCGCTCCCACTTGGTGAACTTGAACGGGCCCGTGCCGTTCGGCGCGCTGACGATCGAGCCGTCGGCGGCGTGCGCCTT
>OMIZ01000181.1 GCA_900299235.1 Actinomycetota bacterium | reverse complement strand
TGCGTCGGTCGTCTTCGTTGCCTCCGCGTTCGCGATGCGCGGCCTTGGGCTGAACACGGTGGAGTTCGCGATCCTCGCGGTAATCACGCTTGCAGTCGGCTTGAAGCTCGTGCGCGCCGATCAGGCGGGCGTGGCGGTGCGGCCACCGCGCTGGGATCTCCCGTTGCGCATGGCGCTCGCAACGCTGCTCGTCATCTCGATCACGGCGGCGGCCTCGTCGCTCGGTCCGGTGCTGAGCGGGGTGCTCACCACCTACCCGATCCTCTCAACGTTGCTCGCGGTTTTCGCATTTCGTAACGGTGGGCTCGCACCTGCGCTCTCGGTCTATCGCGGCCTACTGCTCGGCCTCTTCGCACTCGAGTCGTTCGCGCTCACAGCCGCACTGCTCCTCGGTCACACCTTAAGCGTGGTCACGTTTGTTGCTGCATTTTCGGTGGCATTTGGTTGCCAGGCGGTGACGTTGATCGCCGTCCAGGCGAGCCGTCGAAGGATCGCCGCAGCGGAGCGCCAAGCTGCCTTAGCTGCGGCGAGGCTGATATAAGAGCCAGAAGGTATGTCCGCTGAACCCCATATTCAGAGCTATGCAGTCGTTGGCGAGGTCGATCCGCGCCTCACCGATCTGCTGAACGACCTGACGGCAGCGTTCCGCGCCGCGGGGTTCACACCCGACGGTGAGGCAAAGGATTCGGGCATCGTGATCAACGCTGTCGACCCTGCCGCCCCGCAGCCGTTCCGGCGCGGTTCGCGGGGGACGTTCGTCGCTGCGCTGTACGTGCAGGACGAGGATCCGGTCGACGGGTTGAAGGAGACCTACCCGATGCTCGTGCGTGCGCTTGCCAACATCGTGCTGCTCTACGTGCCGGGTAGCGGCGTCTACTTCACGACGATGGAGCGCGGTCACTACCACGTGCGCGAGGGTGCTGGCGCGTCGCTTGGCGAGGCAGTGTTCGATCGTCTGCGGCCGCTCGCAACGTCGCGTCTTGTGATCGACAACGAGTTCCGTTCAGACCTTGAGCCGGAGCTGTGGGATGGCGACGAGAAGACCGAGCAGATGAAGGCCGTCGGTCGCCGCCTCGATGACCTTGGCCTGCTGCCTGCGCCGTTCCCGATCGAGGAGCTGCTCAGCGAGCGCGAGCTCCGTCACGTCCAGCGTCTCTATGGGATCGGTGGCCTCTCGTACGGCAACCTCTCGGCGCGCCTCGACGACAACCGGTTCTGGATGAGCGCGAGTGGCGTCGACAAGGGCAAGCTTGAGACGCCCGGTCGCGACATTCTGCTCGTCACGGGCTACGAGCCCGAGGCTGCTCGCATGATCCTGAGCGTTCCGCCTGGCATCGAGCCGCGGCGCGTGTCGGTCGACGCGATCGAGCACTGGATGATCTACCAGCATCACCCCGACGTTGGCGCGATCCTCCATATCCACGCATGGATGGATGGGATCCCGGCAACCGACGTCAACTTCCCGTGCGGTACCGCAGAGCTTGCGAACAGCGTTTCAAAGCTGATCGATGCTGAGCCTGATCCTGCGCACGCAGTGATCGGTCTCCGCAACCACGGCATCACAGCGACCGGTGAGAACCTCGATGAGGTGCTCGATCGGATCCTGCCGCGGCTGCAGCTCCAGGTCCCGATGACCTAGGCCGCCGGCCGTGACGACACTCGTTACCGGCGCGACCGGCTTCCTCGGCGGGCATCTCGTTCGTGAGCTGATCGAACGGGGTGAGCATGTTCGTGCGCTCGCCCGGGGCACGTCTGATGTCCGTGAACTCGTCGAGCTTGGCGTCGAGATCTCGCCGGGTGATCTCTCAGACTCGTTCGCGCTGGCGAAGGCGGCTGACGGGTGCGACCGGGTGTTCCACCTCGCTGGACTCGTCACCCACGATCGTCGTCGGCGCGGTGAGCTGAACGAGATCAACGTCGAGGGCACGCGACGCGTGCTCGAAGCCGTGGAGCCCGGTACGCGCGTGGTGTACGTCTCAAGTGTCGCTGCCGTTGGGCCAGCGCCAGCTCTCGACAGGCCTGCGACCGAGGATCAGCCGTTCCCGAAGCGGGCGATCGGCCTGCCCTACGCCGATAGCAAGCGCGCGGCCGAGCGCGTGGTGGCCGACGCCGTCGCCCGAGGCGTCGACGTGGTAATCGCGAACCCCGGATTTCTGATCGGCCCGGGCGACGTCTACAAGGTCTCGACCTGGCCGCTCGCCGCCTACCTCGCGGGCAAGCTCCGCTTCTCGACCGATGGCGCGTTGTCATTTACCGACGCGCGCGACGTCGCAGCCGCCTTGCCGGTGCTTGCTGATCGCGGTCGCACGGGTGAGCGGACGATCCTGGCAAACCGCGATGGCAACGCGTCGTGGTCGCAGTTCTTCGCGCGCATCGCAGCCGTCTCGGGTGTGAAGCGCGCCGTGATCGAGTTCCCGCCTCCGATTGCGATTGCGTCGGCGACTGTCGTGCCCTGGCCTGTGCGTGCCGACGAAGTGCGCGCCGCTGCCCACTGGTGGGTGTACGACACGGCGAAGGCCGAACGTGATCTCGGGTACAGCCCCCGCGGGCTGGATGAGGCGATCGAAGCGACGATCGCCGACCAGAAACTGCTCGGTTAGTAGTTCGGCTCGGGCTAGAAGAACCGTCCGGTGACTCGGCGCGCTACCCGTACCATGGACGCAATGACCGACCACATTGTTTTCGTAGAGATCCCTTCCGGCTCCCGCAACAAGTACGAATTTGACGAGGAGCTTGGCGCGATTGTCTTTGACCGTCGCCTGTTCACATCCATGAGCTACCCGGCCGACTACGGCTACATCGAGGGCACCCTCGCCGAGGACGGCGACCCGCTCGATGCACTCGTGCTCGTCGGTGAGCCGACATTCCCCGGCTGCCGCATTCGCGTGCGCCCCGTCGGCGTGTTCCACATGGAGGACGAGAAGGGTGTCGACGACAAGGTGATCTGCGTGCCGCTCAAGGATCCAGCCTGGATGCGCGCGACCGACATTCACGACATCCCGTCGGAGCTGCGCAACGAGATCGAGCACTTCTTCCAGGTCTACAAGGACCTCGAGCACGCGCAGACGATCACGCGTGGCTACGGCAACCGTGTTGAAGCGATGAAGGTCATCGAGGCTGCGACGCAGCGTCTCGCTGACCACAAGCTCACGACGGCCTAGCGCGCGCCTGCCCGACCCGGGCGCGTTGGCTGACAGCAACGCTCGCGATCACGCCGATCGCGGCGAGCAGGATCGTCCACGAGATGTGCTCGCCAAGGGTGAGCGCACTCCAGCCGACAGTCATCAGCGCCTGGAAGAGCTGAATCTGGCCCACGCGGGCCACGCCACCCATGGCTAGGCCCGCGTACCAGAACACGAAGCCGAGGAACATCGAGGCGACCGCTGAGTAGAGGAAGCCGAACGTCGCCTTGGTGCCCGGCATCGCGGAGGGCAGGGTGAATGCGGCGACGACGACCGACACCGGAAGGCTCACGACGAGCGCCCAGCTGATCGTCTCGATTGCGCCAAGGGTGCGGGCGATCGCGGCGCCCTCGGCATACCCCATGCCGCACACCGCGACCGCGACCAGTAGGTAACCGTCGGCGAGTGAGAGTCCGCCTCCCGCCTGTTCCACTGCGAAGGTCGTGACGATCGCGACACCCGCGAGCGCTGCAACCCAGAACACTGGGCCAGGACGCTCGTGCGCGCGGATCACCGCAAAGATCGAGGTGGCTGCGGGAAGGAGTGCGATCACGATCGCGCCGTGGGCGGACCCGGTTCGCTGGAGTGCGAGCGCGCTCAGGACGGGGAAGCCGACGACGATCCCTCCCGCTGTCACTGCGAGACGGGTCGCCTCGGAGCGGGTTGGACGTCGCGCCTTCCGCAGCCAGAGTGTCGGAATCGCGCATGCGGCGGCAACGACCGCCCGACCGAACGCGATGAACCACGGGCTGTAACCGTGGAGCGCGAACTTGGTTGCCGGAAAGGTGAAGGAGAAGATCGCCACGCCGAGGAAGCCGAGCGCGGCACCTTCGAGTGTGCGCCGCCTGTCAGTCTTTTGGGCTGCGTCCATGCGGCGAGGCTACCGACCTCGTCGGTTCTCACCGCGAAGCCGCGGGGGACGGCGCGCCGCTCGCTACACTCAGGCCGGTTCGCCGACGTAGCTCAGCTGGTAGAGCACTTCACTCGTAATGAAGGGGTCCGCGGTTCAAGTCCGCGCGTCGGCTCTAGGTGGAGGCCCGCTTCGGTGCGGCCGGTGTGAGGCATGATCCGTGCATGGTTGTCCTCGGCGGTTTCCTTGCCGCCTTCGCGGCCTTCCTCGCTGGCGCGTCGGGGTTTGGCCTCGGGCTGACGGCGACGCCGGCACTCCTGCTCGCTGGGTTCTCCCTTACGTTCGTTGTCACCGCGAATCTCTTGATCTCGGTGGCGACACGCATTTCGGTTGCGTGGCGGTTTCGATCACACGTGCAGCCGCGTCGGGCGCTGCTGCTGATCGGCGGCGCGGTGCCGGGGCTGTACCTCGGCTCCCGGACGACGGGGGCGCTGAACACGCACGACCTCAAGGCGGGAGCTGGCGTGATCGTTGCTGTTGGAGCGCTGGCGCTCGCCTGGACGGAGCGGCGCCCGATTGTGATCCGACTGCGCTTCCTCACGCCGTTGGCCGGGTTCTGCGGCGGCTTCCTTGGCACATCGACGGGCCTGATCGGCATTCCGCCGGCGTTGCTCCTCACCCAGCGTCGAGTTGCCACCAGGGCGTTCTTCGCCGACCTCGCGGTCTACTTCGTTGCGACCTCGTCGATCGGTCTTGGCGTACTCGCGATCGATGGCAGGTTCAGCGGGGTGGCGACCCGCGACACGCTCTACTGGCTCCCGGGCGTGATCGCCGCGAACCTGCTCGGGACGTCGCTTGGCGTGCGGCTACCCGACGAGCTCTTCCGCCGGTTCGCACTGAGCGTCGCGTTCATTGCGGGCGTCGTGACCGTCGTCACCGCCTAGCGGCGATCAGCTCGGCTCGTTGCCCGCAAAGAACGTGCTCGACCCGCCTGGGACGGCAAAACTCTTCTCGGCAAGCCAGCCGCCATCGACGGTCAACGCCACGCCCGTGACGTATGAGCTCATCGGGCTCGCGAGGTACAAGGCCGCCTGCGCAACGTCGTCGGCCGTGCCCGACCGACCGAGCGGGACAACGGTTGCAAGCTCGGCCTCGAACCGCTCGTCGGCCCAGTACGCCTCGGTCATCGCGGTGCGGATCACGCCGGGGCAGACGGCGTTCACGCGGATGCCCGCCGGAGCGAGGTCGCGAGAGAGGCTCTTCGTCAGACCAACTACAGCGTGCTTCGAGGCGGAATACGCCGGGCGGTTGGAAAGCCCGATCAGCCCACCGACTGACGCAAGGTTCACGATTGCGCCACCACCGCCTTCCTGCATGCGTCGCGCGGCAGCCTGGCACCAGTAGAAGAGGCCGTTCACATTGATGTCGATGACGGCCTGCCACTCCTCGGGCGTGATCTCGTAGACGTTCTTGATCTCCCGGATCCCGGCGCAGTTCACAAGCACGTCGATCCGTCCAGCTGCGCCGACGATCGCGGATGCAGCAGCTTCAACGGATGCCGGATCACGGACATCCCCAACGTGGGAGAGCGCACCAGGCGAACCCGCCGCTGCAAGATCGGCAACGAGCACGTCGAGTGCGTCACCGGAACGATCGAAACCGGCGATTCGTGCTCCCTCACGTGCGAAGGTCAGCGCGATTTCGCGACCGATGCCGCTCGCAGCCCCAGTGATGACGGCAACACGTCCCTCAAGCAGCATCGTCACGTCCTTGATTTCGACGGCACCGCGTATTCGGGCCGACGTCGGTCTATCGTATGCACCGGCATGGCTTGGCTCAACGAGGCTCGCTCCGGCGAAACCACTCCGCGCGGGACAGCGATCGCATGACAGCGACCTGGTCAATCACCGGCCCCCGCCACGCAGGAATCACTGTCTCAAACCTCGATCAAGCGCTCACGTTCTACGTCGACGCGCTTGGCCTTGAGCTTGCGTGGCGGCGCGAGTACAGCGAGCCCGAGATTCGCGACATCGTTGGGGTGCCCGACGCAGAGTCGTTCGATATTGCGATGGTGCAGGTACCCGGTGGCGAGTTCCAGATCGAGCTCCTTGAGTACCGCGGCTGCGAGCGCCGCTCTGGGGCGACGAGCCCTGCCGACTACGGGACAGGTCACATCTGCCTCTTTGTTGAGGGAATCGACGCGCTCTACACCGATCTCAAAGCACAGGGTGTGCAGTTTCGCTCCCCCCGAGGTCCAGTCGAGATGACCGGCGGTGCCAACAAGGGCGGCAAGAGCCTTTACGTTCTCGACCCCGACGGGTACATCGTCGAGGTTCACCAGCGTCCACCGGTCGCCGCATGAAGGAGCGAGTAAAGATCGTGCGCTCCCGCCCAAAGGATCGTCTGCCACTCGTCGATCAGTACCGCGCGATGGTGCGGATCCGCGTCTTTGAGGATCGTGCCGCTCAGCTCTTCAACGACGGTGTAATCGTTGGGACGGCCCACAGCTGTGTTGGGCAGGAGGCGATCGCGGTCGGTGCGGCCGGAGTGATGCGGCCTGACGACTACCTCGTTGGCCACCACCGCTCGCACGGGCATCTGATCGCTGCCGGCGCCGACATGCGCCGGATGATGGCCGAGATGTTCGGCCGCCGAACGGGCTACTGCAAGGGGCTCGGCGGCTCGATGCACATCGCCGATCTGTCGCTCAACATCATCGGGTGCAACGGCATCGTCGGCGCCGGACTGCCCCATGCGTGTGGTGCCGCGCTCACAGCGAAGCTCAAGGGAACCGGCCAGGCGGCCGTCGCGTTCTTTGGCGACGGCGCAGCGGGGCAGGGTGCCGCGCACGAGGCGATGAACCTCGCTGCAACCTGGAAGCTGCCGGTCGTCTTCATCTGTGAGAACAACCAGTTCGCGCTCTCTGCCAGCTGGGACACCCAGCGCGCTGTCGCCGATCTTGCCGATCGGGCTGCTGGGTACGGCATGGCCGGGATCGTGGCTGACGGAAACGACGTCGAGGAGGTCGAAGATGTCGTCGCGGAGGCGCTCGCGCGAGCACGTGCTGGCGACGGACCGACGCTCGTCGAGCTCAAAACCTTCCGGCGGATGCAGCACTCGATGCGGGCAAATCTGCCTGATGTGCGCGACCGCGCTGTTATCGACGAGTGGGAGCCAAAAGATCCCCTTCCGAGGCTCGAGCGACGACTGCTCGAAGGCGCCTTCGCGACCGACGCGGAGCTGGCCGCGATTCGCACCGAGGTCGAAGCCGAGGTTGAGCACGCGATCACGACGGCACTCGGCGACGAGCCGGCCAATCCCGACGATCTCCAAGCGTCGGTCTACGCGCCGCATCACCGGCCTGCTTCGCCGCCCAAGCCGGGGACGCGCGAGCTCGCGTTCGTGCCTGCGATCCGCGAAGCTCTCGCGCTCGAGCTCGCGGCCGACGACAACGTGTTTGTCATGGGTGAGGACGTCGCAAAGGTCGGTGGGATCTTTCGCGCGACGGAAGGGCTGTACGAGCAGTTCGGTGGCGATCGGATTCGCGACACGCCGCTCACCGAGAGTGGCTTCGTTGGTGCTGGAGTTGGCGCGGCGCTCGCGGGACTTCGGCCAGTTGTTGAACTGCAGTTCTCGGACTTTGCTGGCGTTGCGTTCGATCAGATCCTCAACCAGGCTGCGAAGCTGCGCTTCATGATGGGCGGCGCTCCGACGCTGCCACTCACGATTCGGATGGTCTCTGGCGGCGGTGTGCGTCTCGGTGCGCAGCACTCCCAAAGCCTCGAGGCGCTCTTTGCGCACATCCCCGGCCTCGTTGTCGTGATGCCCTCAAACGCCTACGACGCGAAGGGCCTCCTCGCTGCGTCAATCCAGGACGACAACCCGGTCATCTTCCTCGAGCAGAAGCTCCTGTTCTTCGATGAGCCGATCGCAGTTCCCGAGGAGCGCTATGCCATCGAGCTTGGCAAGGGGCGCGTCGTCCGCGAAGGCCGTGACGTGACAGTGATTGCTCTCGGTGCGCTCGTGCCGCTTGCCGAGCGAGCTGCCCGGGAGCTTGCGGCTGAAGGGATTGAGATCGAGATCGTCGATCCGCGAACGTTGGTGCCGCTCGACACCGAACTGATCGCCGCTTCCGTGGCGAAGACGCACCGTGTGGTTGTTGCGCACGAGGCGGTCGAGTTCTGTGGCTTCGGTGCCGAAATCGCTGCCCGAATCGCTCAGGACTCGTTCTGGGATCTCGACGCACCGGTTGTCCGGGTGGGCGCGCCGCATCACCCGATTCCGTACCAGAAGGATCTTGAGCAGCTGACGCTGCCAGGTGCTCGTGAGGTCGCGGCTGCTGTACGGGCGCTCCTCGCCGGTCAGAACTGAACGCTTACGCGGCAGACGCCGTCGCGGGGCCGGGTTTCGACCTCCGGCGTTCTATTGACATTTTTCTAAGAAGGGGTCTATAACAGCCTCTCCAGAAAGAGGAGGGAATAGATGGCGAGTACGTTGCGGATTAAGGTGAATGGGGTGTCGCACTCGGTGACGGCGTCTCAGGACACTCCGCTTTTGTATGTGTTGCACAATG
>OMIZ01000180.1 GCA_900299235.1 Actinomycetota bacterium | reverse complement strand
GCCGGGTTATGCGCGCCGTCCCACAGCTCCAACGGACGCTCGCGACGACGCTCGAAGCGACCCGGCACGGGAAGTGTGAGCGGGGCGACCTCACGTCCAAGCAGTTCCGACACGGCAGCGGCGGCGACTGCAGCGTTGCCGCCAGTCTCGATACGGACCGAGGCGGCTCCATTCGCGCGCGCAACCCCCTCCCACTCGGGCTCGCCAAGCACGACGCGGGCACCGGGAGTGACCACGGCCAGCTTCTCCGCGGCGATTTCGTCGCGCGTCGCACCAAGGATCTCTGTGTGCTCAAGCGAGACGTTCGTCAGTACAACGACGGGTGCTGCGAGCACGTTCGTGGCGTCGAGCCTGCCGCCGAGCCCAGCTTCGACAGCCGCCACCTCAACACCGCGCGCACGAAACTCGGCGAACGCGGCGGCCGTCAGCACCTCAAACTGCGGCACGCCATCCGCGAACGGTCGAATGCGACCGACCGCTGCCTCGAAATCGCAATCTGCCCCATCGACCTGAATGCGCTCTCCCCAGCTCGTCACGTGCGGCGACACGTACGAGCCGGCACGCAGCCCCTGCTCGTGCAGCAGCGCTGCGGCCATGCGCGTCGTCGACGTCTTACCGTTCGTGCCGACGACGTGAATCGCGCGAAACGTCCTTTGCGGCTCGCCAATGTCCGCAAGCAGACGCTGCATTCGCCCCAGCCCGAACTCCTTGGGCCACGGCGAGAGCGCCGCCAACCACTCGGTGTTCGGCGTGGCCGTCATGCGGCCACCGGCTAACCCAGCGCTTCGAGTTCGCGCCGGTAGCGCTCGAGCTTCTCGCGCTCGGCCTCAACGACGTCGGCAGGAGCCTTGCCGATGAACTTCTCGTTGCCGAGCATGCCTTCTGATCGGGCGATCTCCTTGCGGAGCCGTGTGCGCTCGGCCTCGACATCGCCCGACGCTTTCACGCGCTCGGGGCGAACAACCGCGTCGAAGATGCGCTTTTCGTCGCCTTCTAACGGAACGAGCACTGCGCTACGCCGGAAGGTCGTCGCAGCGTCCTGGACGCGGCTCAACGCCTCAGCGTCGGCCGCGAAGCGGGCGTCGGCTTCTGGCCATGAGGCGGCGATCAGCCGGTCGTCGTGGAACTGCGCCCAGATCTCCTCGGTGACGTGCGGCATCACCGGGTGAAGCAGGACGAGCAGCCGTTCGAGTGCAGCGAGCGCCGTGCCGAGAAGCGCAGGGTCGCGCTCGTACAGACGCGGCTTCGCCGCCTCGGCAAACCAGTCGCAGAAGTCGTCGAAGACGAGGTGGTAGAGGCTCGATGCGCCTGCCGCGAACTCGTAGTCGGTCAGTGCCGCTTCGACCTCGGCGCGGGTCGCGTCGATCCGCGCCAGGATCCATCGCTCTTCAAGCGAGGTCGGATCGAGCTTCGGCGTTGCACCTTCGGCGTTCTGGAGAATCAGTCGGGAGACATTCCAGAGCTTGTTCGCCAGGCGGCGTCCTTCTTCGATCGCACCCGCTGAGAAGCGCACGTCCTGCGTGGAAGTCATTTTCAGCAGGCCGTAGCGGGTCGCATCGGCGCCGTGAGCGTCGATCAACTCAAGCGGGTCAATCCCCGTCCCCAGGCTCTTCGACATGCGTCGCCCGTCGGGGGCGAGCACCGTCGAGTGGATGATCACGTCGTGGAATGGGATATCGCCCATGAGCTCGATCCCCGCCATCAGCATTCGGTTGACCCAGAGGAAGATGATCTCGCGTGCGGTCGAGTTGACGTCACCCGGATAGAACGCATCAAGGTCGTCGGTCTTGTCGGGCCAACCGAGCGTTGCGAACGGCCACAGCGCCGACGAAAACCACGTGTCGAGGACGTCAGGATCACGCGTGAGCTCGGTCGCACCGCAGTCGCCACAGGCGTCGGGCGCGCTACGAGCGATCGTGTGGTGGCCGTCAGGGCAGTACCAAACCGGCAGCTGATGGCCCCACCACAGCTGCCGTGACACATTCCATGGACGGATTGCTTCAAGCCAGTCGAGCGCAACGCGGCCGTGCACTGGCGGGTGGAACTTCACGCGGCCCGAGCGGATCGCTTCAGCTGCAGGCGCGGCCAGCTCGTCCATCTTCACCCACCACTGGAGCGACACGAGCGGCTGAATGCGCGTGCCTGAGCGTTCGCAGTGGCCAACCGCATGGCGGTAGCTCTCGCGCTTCTCAAGCTGATCGTGCTCCTTGAGCCACGCGACGACGCGCTCAGCAGCCTCCTCCTCCGTCAGTCCAGCGAGATCGCCCGCGTCAGCGTTCATGCGGCCGTCGAAACCGATAACGGTGAGCTCGGCAAGGCCATGACGGCGGCCGACCTCAAAGTCGATGGGGTCGTGACCCGGCGTGATCTTCAGCGCGCCGGTACCGAAATCAGGCTCCACCGCCTCGTCGGCAATCACCGGCACGCGACGTCCAACCACCGGGACGATCACATCCTTGCCGATGAACTGCTTGTACCGAGGATCGTCGGGATGCACCGCCACCGCGACGTCGGCGAGAATCGTCGCCGGACGGACGGTGGCGATCGTGATGTGCCCTTCGCCGTCAGCAAGCGGGTAGCGGACGTGGGTGAGCGCGTCGTCGACGTCGGAGTGGATCACTTCGAGGTCGGAGATCGCCGTCTCGCACTCCCAACACCAGTTGACGATGCGGTTGTCGCGGTAGACGAAGCCGCGCTCGTTGAGATGCACGAAGAACTCGAGCACTGCACGTGAGTACCCCTCGTCCATCGTGAATCGCTCACGCGAGTAATCGAGCGACGCGCCAAGCCGACGGAACTGGCCCATGATCGTCATTCCCGTCTTTTCGAGCCACTCCCAGACCTCGCCGACGAAAGCTTCACGACCGAGTTCATGGCGCGTCTGGCCGCGGGCGCGCAGCTGCTTCTCGACGACGGCCTGGGTCGCGATACCCGCGTGGTCGTAGCCGGGCTGCCACAGCGCGTTGAAGCCGCGCATACGGTGCCAGCGGACGAGGGAATCCTGGATCGTCCCGTTCAGCGCATGCCCCATGTGGAGCGCACCCGTGACGTTCGGTGGTGGCACCGCGATCACGTACGAGGGACGCGACGGATCGGGACTCGCGCTGTAGAGACCCTCCCGTTCCCAGGTCTCCTGCCAGCGAGCTTCAACCTCGCGCGGGTCGTAATGCGACTCCATCATCGGAGCGCCATCGTAATCGGCGAGGCGAGGCGTCCGCGCCGGAGGCGGGTGTCAGACCACAAACTGGCGCTACCGCGCCGACCAGCCGTTATCGAGGACAAGCGGGCTCCCCGTCAATCCCTTGCCGGCGGGCGACAGGCAGAACGCCACGGCACCCGCAACCTCACTCGGCTCAAGCATCCGCTTCACGGGCTGCGCGGCGAGGAATACCTCCTCTTCAACACGCTCCGGCGGAATGCCGTGCACACGCGCCTGATCTGCGACCTGCGCTTCAACGAGCGGCGTGCGCACGTAGCCCGGGCAGATCGCGCTCGCGCTGATCCCGACGTCGGCGCCTTCAAGCGCGATCGTCTTCACAAGGCCGATCACGCCGTGCTTTGCCGACGTGTAGCCGGACTTGAATGGCGAAGCGATGATCCCGTGCACCGAGGAGATCGCGCAGAAGCGACCATCACCCGACGCGGCAAGCGAATCCCACGCGTACTTCGCAAGCAAGAACGGGCTCGTGAGCAGGAGCGCGATCAGCGCATCCCACTTCTCTTCCGGGAAGTCGCGGATCGGCGCAACATGCTGGAAGCCCGCGTTCGCAACGACTGCATCGAGCTGACCAAAGCGTGCGACCGCTGCGTCAACGACCGCGCGGTTGCCCGCGGGCGTCGTCAGATCGGCGTCCGCGACATCAACTCCATGCACCAGCCAGCCGTCGGATTCAAGCCGTTCGACAATCGCCGAGCCGATACCACCGGCCGCGCCGGTTACAAGCGCGACACGAGCCATGGCGAGTTAGGCGGACTCTTCAGCGAACTCGACGGGCGGTTCGGTGTCCGCACCGGCCGAGGTCACAAGCGTCGGCTTCAGACCGCGATCGATCGTCTCCTTGGTGATCACGCACTTGGAGACGTCCTTGCGCGACGGCAGCTCGAACATCACGTCGAGCAGCGCGTTCTCGATGATCGAACGGAGGCCGCGAGCGCCGGTTTCGCGACTCAACGCCTTCTCGGCGATTGCCGAAAGCGCATCGTCTGTGAAGACGAGGTCGATCGAGTCGTAGTTGAAGAAGCGCTGGTACTGCTTCACAAGCGCGTTGCGCGGCTCGGTGAGAATCTGGACGAGGTCGTCGCGGCGGAGCTGATGCACCGCGCTGACAACCGGGAGACGACCGATGAACTCGGGGATCAGGCCAAAGTTGATGAGATCCTCGGGCATCACGTCGCCGAGCAACTCCGCGCTTTCGGAGTCGCGCTTCTGCGAGATCTCGCGACCGAACCCGACGGCGTTCTTGCCGAGCCGCTTCGCAACGATCTTGTCGAGACCGGCGAATGCGCCACCGCAGATGAACAGGATGTTCGTCGTGTCGATCGACAGGAACTCCTGGTGCGGATGCTTGCGGCCACCCTGCGGCGGAACCGACGCGACCGTGCCCTCAAGGATCTTGAGCAGTGCCTGCTGGACACCCTCGCCCGACACATCACGGGTGATCGACGGGTTGTCGGCCTTGCGAGCGATCTTGTCGACCTCGTCGATGTAGATGATCCCGGTCTCGGCCTTCTTGATGTCAAAGTCGGCGGCCTGGATCAGCTTCAGCAGGATGTTCTCGACATCCTCACCAACGTAACCAGCTTCGGTGAGCGCGGTCGCATCGGCGATTGCGAACGGAACGTTGAGGATCCGGGCGAGGGTTTGCGCGAGGTGCGTCTTACCGCAGCCTGTCGGGCCAAGGAGCAGGATGTTCGACTTCTGAAGCTCAACGGCACCGTCCTCGGAGCCCATCTGCACACGCTTGTAGTGGTTGTAGACCGCCACCGACAACGTGCGCTTCGCCTCTTCCTGCGACACGACGAAATCGTTCAGCGCCGCGTAGATCTCCATCGGGCGCGGAAGATTCTCAAGGTCGAGCGTCGACGGGGTCGTGAGCTCCTCGTCGATGATCTCGTTGCAGAGATCGATGCACTCGTCACAGATGTAAACGCCGGGACCGGCGATGAGTTTCTTGACCTGGCGCTGCGACTTTCCGCAGAAGCTGCAGAGAAGCTCCTCGTTACCGTCGCTCGCGCGCGCCATCCGTGTGCTGCTCGCCCGCAGGACTGCCCCGCTAGGCGGCGCCCTCCGTCTTGACATTGTCGCGATGCGACAGCACCGAGTCGATGATTCCGTACTCGGCTGCGTCCTGGGGGCTCATGAAGAAGTCACGTTCCATGTCGCGGGAGATGTCCTCTGGTGCCTTGCCTGTGTGGTGCGAGTAGATCTCTTCCAGACGACGCTTGAGGCCAATCACCTCGCGGGCCTGAATTTCGATGTCGGTGCCCTGGCCCTGGAACCCGCCAGACACCTGATGGATCAGGATTCGCGAATTCGGCAGCGCCATGCGCTTTCCTTTGGCACCGCCCGCGAGGAGGAGCGAACCCATGCTCATCGCGATGCCGACGCAGATCGTCTGCACGTCGGGCTTGATGAACTGCATGGTGTCGTAGATCGCGAGTCCGGCATACACCGAACCACCCGGCGAGTTGATGTAGAGGAAGATGTCCTTGTCCGGATCGTCGGACTCAAGGTGCAGAAGCTGAGCGATAACCAGGTTGGCGATCTGATCGTCGACCGGGGTACCCAAGAAGATGATGCGCTCGGCGAGAAGACGCGAGTAGATGTCGAAAGCGCGCTCGCCGCGCGAAGTCTGCTCCACAACCATCGGTACCAAGGGGCTCATTGCTTCCTCACTCCTCTTCTAACTGCCTGGGGTCCACAACTTCGTCTCGGCGCCCTTCTGCTCCTGCTCCTTGTCGGGCGTCCAGATGCTCTCGCGCGCCTCGGCGAGCTCGGGAGCAATCGGCTTCACCTCTGCCGCGATCCGTTCAACGGCGCGCCTGAAGCGAAGGTGCTCGCGGGCCGCGCTCGTGTCGCGGTTTGCGATGAAGTCCTCGATGTCTTCGTCCGACTCGCCCTGCTCCTTTAGCTCGGAACGAAGATCTTCTTCGGAAACTGCGATACCAAGCTTGTCGGCAACCGCTTCGATCACCAGTTCGCGGCCGACAGAGATCGTCGCCTCCGCGCGAAGCCGACGCTCAAGATCTTCAGGCGTCACGCCCGACATGCTCAGGTACTGGCCCGGATCGATGCCACGTGACTGGATCGACTCCAGGAAGTTGTTCCAGAGGTCGCGGAAACGCACATCGACAACGAGCGGCGAAGCTTCGACGTCACTCGCCTTGACGAGCGCATCGATGGCTGCAGCACGGAAGCGATCCTCGATCTCTGCGTTCACGTCTGACTGGAGCGAGTCGGTGATATCGGCCTTCAACGTGTCGACGCTGTCGAACTCCGAGACGGCCTTGGCGAACGCGTCGTCGAGCGGCGGCAACACCTTCTCGTACAGGGCGGTGAGCGTCACAGTCGCGAGGCGCTTGGAGCCATCGGCGAGCTCGTAGCTCACGTCGTGACTCTCGCCAACGGCAAGGTCACGGATGCCATTTTCGATCTCCTCGATCAGACGGTCGGAACCGAGCTCAACGACGAGGCCGCGCTGCGCCGCCCCCTCGGGAGCGACAATGTCAACAACGGCGACATCGCCGAACTTCGCGATACGACCCTCTACCGGAACAAGCTCGGCGTGGCCGCGCTGAAGAATCTCAAGGTTCGTCGAGACAACCGTCTCAGGAACCGAGACGTCGAGCTTCGGCACTTCAAGCGACGACCAGTCGGCCGGCGTCGGGAGCTGCTGGACGGCGAACTCGGCAGTGAACTGCCACTCCTCGGTGTCGCTCGAAGGAAGCTCGAAATCAAAGTTCGGGAATACGGCCGGGCGAAGACGCGCACGGTTTGCCGCCGACCAGAACCACCCGGTCAGGTGCGTGTCGATCGCCTCGGAGTAGATGCGCTCCTTACCGATCTTCGACACGAGCACCGGCATTGGCACCTTGCCCTTGCGGAAGCCGGGGATCTTGACCGACTCGGCCAGATCGTGGGTGGCGTGTGACACGGCGTGCGCGACGTCGTGGGCAGGAACCCCGACTGTCAGGCGCACGCGGCCCCCATCAAGCTGCTCGACTTTCGTCTCCATCGGAGGGCCATTGAATCAGAGTCGACAGGGCTGCTGCATCGGGGGTGTGCACGGTTCGCGCTACGGTGCCTGACCTATGGACGTCGAAACCGCCATCCGAACGCGCCGAACGCACAAGGCATACGAGTCGGAGCCGGTTCCGCGCGAGGTGATTGAAGAGCTGCTGGAGCTCGCACGTTGGGCACCGAACCACCACCTCACCCAACCGTGGCGGTTCCGAGTCATCGGCCCCGAGGCGTTCAAACGGCTTGCAGCTGCTGGTCGGGAGGGCGAGGAACAGAAGCTCGGACGGGCACCGACGTTGATCGTCGCAACCGCGAAGCTCACGGGTGACGCCCACCAGGATGCTGAGGACGTTCAGGCCGCGTGTTGCGCGGTGTACGCCGTCCTG
>OMIZ01000179.1 GCA_900299235.1 Actinomycetota bacterium | reverse complement strand
GAGAACGTTCGCGTGACGACGAAAGACCTCCCTCAGATGGTGGTCGCGGAGGTCGAGCGGCGCAACGCCGAGCTCGCTGGCTCGGGGCGTATTCTCGTCCGTCCGTCGGGCACCGAACCCCTGATCCGAGTGCTCGCGGAGGCAGAAAATGAGGCTGTTGCAGCGGAGGCCTGTGCTACGATCGCTGCGCTTGTTCGGTCTGAGCTCGGCTGACCGTTCCGCCGCTGGAACGGAAGCATCAGTCGGGCTTTTGTGCTTTTCGGGCCCCTATGTTGACTGGCTTCTTCGACACCAACGCCGCAACGAACTTGGCCTCAACGACCCAGACGAACGAATTCGCGCTCGCACCCTGCGTGCGCTGACAGCAAAGGACGTTTAGAGATGTGCGGAATCATCGGCTACGTCGGACAACGCCAGGCTCAGGAGCTCCTGATCGCCGGCCTCGAGCGCCTCGAATTTCGTGGGTACGACTCGGCTGGCATTGCGCTCCTTGAGCGGAACGGGCTCGAGTACGTCCGAGCGGTTGGCGAGCTGAATAACCTCAAGGCAGCCGTGTCGGCGTCGTCGCCGGCGACGACAGGCGTGGGGCACACACGCTGGGCGACGCACGGCGGTGTGACCGAGGACAACGCGCATCCGTTGACGGGCTGTGACGATTCGAAGCTTGCGATCGTGCTGAACGGGATCGTCGAGAACTACCGCGACCTCAAGGCTGAGCTCGAGAGCAGCGGCCATGCGTTCACGTCGGAGACCGATGCAGAAGTCGTCGCTCACCTCCTTGAGACGATGTACGACGGCGACCTGCTCGAGGCCGTCCGCCGGGTCTACCAACGTCTCGAAGGCCACTTCACGTTCGTTGCCGTTCACGCCGACGATCCTGAGACGCTCGTTGCCGTTCGCTATCAGACACCGCTCGTCGTCGGAATCGGCGAGACCGAGAGCTTCTTTGCTTCGAACGTCGCCGCGTTCCTTTCTGAGACGCGCCGCGTCGCGTATCCCGATCACGGCGTTGTCGTCGAGATCACTCCTGGCGCCTACCGGGCTGTGCGTGCCGACGACGGTGAGCTTGTCGAGCTTGAGCTGCACGACATCGATTGGGACGACGAGGTCGCGCAGCGCGAAGGTCACGAGACCTTCATGGAAAAGGAGATCTACGAGCAGCCCGACGGTATCCGCGAGACGATCGGCGATCGTGTTCGCCACGGCGTTCTCGTCCAGGATGGCCTTGGCCTGAGCGAGCAGGACATGCGCGAGCTTCGACGCATCGTCATCGTTGCGTGTGGCACCGCCTACCACGCGGGTGTCGTCGGTCGATACGTGATCGAGGAATGGGCGCGCGTGCCGGTTGAGCCCGACGTTGCGAGCGAGTGGATCTATCGCAACCCCGTGCTCGACGAGGACACGCTCGTAATCGGCATCTCCCAGTCAGGCGAGACGCGCGACACGATTCAGGCGATGCAACTCGCTCGTGAGCGCGGGGCACGCACGGTTGCGATCACGAACCAGATGGGCTCGCAGATCACCCGAGAGGTCGACTCCGTTCTCCTGACGCGCACCGGTCTCGAAGTCGGTGTTGCCGCCTCGAAGACGTTCTCGGCCCAGGTGTCGCTGATGTACCTGATCGGCCTCGAGCTCGCGCGCCAGCGCCAAACGCTCCCGGCTGATGAGATCGACTTCATCCTCGATCAGGTGTGGGCCCTGCCGTCAAAGATGGAGCAGTTCCTCGAAGGGCATCACCCCATCGACGACATCGCCGAGCGCTTCTACCAGTCGCCGTTCTTCCTCTATCTCGGGCGCCACATCGGCCTGCCGGTCGCTCTCGAAGGCGCGCTGAAGTTGAAGGAGATCTCGTACATCCCGACCGAGGCGTACTCGGCTGGCGAGATGAAGCACGGGCCGATCGCGCTGCTTGAGAAGGGGACACCTGTCGTCGTTGTGGCGACGCGTCAGAACATCGTGTACGACAAGGTCGTCTCGAACATCGAGGAGTGTCGCGCCCGCGGTGCCCACGTGATCGCGATCGCGACCGAAGGGAACGAAGACATTCAGCACCACGCTGACGATGTGATCTACGTGCCGAAGTCGCCTGCGTTCCTGCAGGCCGTACTTGCCACGCTGCCCTTGCAGCTCCTCGCGTACAAGATCGCTCGTCTGCGCGGCCTGAACGTCGACCGTCCCCGGAACCTCGCGAAGACCGTCACTGTCGAGTAACAGCAGCCGTACCTAGGCCGCAGCCGGGGGCGCGTGGGCTGCGGCCACCCACGCGCTCGTCCCGGCCGCGCGACCCTCAGATGGCTTCTCTCCCCACGCAGGTGAGCGCGGACCAACCGTCTGGGCCTACGCTCATGCTCACATAAGACAACGTTCACTGTCTACCCCTGGCCGTGTTAAGCCGGAGGTAAGCGGTTACGCCGCGAGAGCAGCGCCTGTCTCGGCGGCGACCTCTTGAGCTGTCTGTACGAATGAACGAGCTGCGGCGGAGTGGTAGCGGTCTGCGTGCCACACCATGCCGACGATGCGAGGTGCCAGGCGGTGGCCGAGATCGACGATCACGGTCGATTCATCGTTTGCGTCGACCGTCAGACGCGGCATGACGGCGATGCCAATGCCCGCACCGGCGAGGCCCTGCACGACTCCGTTGTCGTCTGAGCGCGAGACGAAGTGGGGCTCGTGGCCGCTTGCCCGCAGTTGGTCGACGACGATCTCGGTTGCGCGGCACTGTCGGAAGCCGATCAGCGGCTGGCTCGCGATCTCAGACAGCGACGGCGGCCGCTTGTTCTTTGCGAGGGGCGAGTCACGGTTCGCGACAACGACGTAGTCATCACGGAGGAGCTCGAACCACTCAAGTGATGGGGCTTCAATCGGGAGCTGCGCGAACGCCACGTCGAGGTCGCCGCGCTCGACAAGAGTTGCTAGGTCGCGGTCGGAGTTCGACTCGTGCAGCACCACATCGACGTTCGGCCAGGTCTTCGCGAACCGGCGCATCACCTCTGGCAGCACGCGTGCGCCGACGCTCTGGAACGTCCCAACACGCAGCGACCCCGACTCCCCTGCGGAGAGCGCTGCGAGATCGGCCTGTGCCGCTTTGAGGCGACCGACAATCGACTCGGCGTGGCCGAGCAAGACATGCCCCGCCTCGGTGAGCGAGACGCGTCGTGGGCCGCCTGGGCGGTCGATCAGCTGGGCGCCGACGATTCGCTCGAGGGTCGCGATCTGCTGGCTTATTGCCGACTGGGTGTACCCCAGCCGAACTGCTGCTTTGCCAAACGTCCCTTCCTGCGCGATCGCTTCGAGCGCCGCCAGATGGCGAATCTCGACGCCAAGCCAGGGATCGAGGACGAGAGAACGATCACGTTTCATAATCAATAACAAGTGTAGCCCGATTTGAACTTATCGTTATTCGTGTCGACAATGGAGACATGACCGCATTCCTGATCATCGTCGGTGTTGGTGTTGCTTTCGGACTCCTGTCGGTGCGCTACGGCGTCGACTCGCGTCACGACGGCCACGCCCGCCCGAATTGGCGCTAGCGCCAAGCCAGTAGCGCTACTCGGCGGGCGGACGGCGAAGCCGTTTCGTCTCGCCGGCCTTGCGCTTCGCGTCAAGCCGCCGCTCCCGCGAGGCCAGCGTTGGCTTCGTCGCAGTGCGGGGCCTCCGTCGCTTGAGCGCCTCCGTCAGCTGCGCGACGATTCGCTGTGTCGCGAGTTCGCGGTTACGAAGCTGCG
>OMIZ01000178.1 GCA_900299235.1 Actinomycetota bacterium | reverse complement strand
TGTTGGGTTAGCTGGGTTGCGGATGAATGAGGGCGGTTCGGGACAAAGTCCGGGACATGGTTTGGGTTTTTGTTCACCGAGTCTGGTTAGGGCCATTACGACGGGGTTATCGCTGCGCTAGCTAGCAGCATTTACGTCAATGCGTTCACTCAGAATTGCTATGTGGGTGCACTCAGGTACACAAGCAGAGAGCGTCTTGGGATCCATACGGTCAAGGGCTGTTTCAGCAGCTATAGGGAGATCGTGAGGCCGGTGGCGGCAGCGGTATGGCCGTGTGGTGATTCGGGTGTTTGTCACGTATTGCCCGAGCAACGTTCGCCTGTGCGCTGAAACCGCCAGCCCGGCTAGCTGCAGGATCCTGGAGCCGAGTTCGGGTAGGGCCAGCCGAAGTACTGGAATGCTTGGGTTGCAAGGAGCATCGACTGCGACTGTCCCTTCCAGCCGATGATCGACTTGCCGGTCGCCCACTGCGTAAAAGTTGGGGGATCAGGGAAGGTCAGTTTGGGGTCTTTGAGGGTCGTCCCAAGGTCAGATAGTGCGATACCGCCAATCGTTCCGGCCCACAGAGCGGGTTCGACGACGAGGTCATCGGGACTAGCGACGACTTTGTTCGGCTTCTGGATTATTGGGGGGTCACTGGCCTTGTAGATGAGAACTGCAGGGGAAAGCGTGAGCGGTTTGCGCCACGATCCGGTGACCACGGCGAACGCGTAGCCGCTCATCTCGCTCGCCTTTTGATTGGAACCCGCGAGGTCGAGGGCGAACTGGTTTGGGTCGGCGCTCGGGCCCAGGCCGGCCGTGCGTAGGTTCGTCAGCCCGCTTACGAAATCACCCAGACTGTTCGGCGCTCTCAGCGCGTCGACCTCGAGTGACACGCTGTCGCGCCCGTCGCCCCCGTCGCCTGTAATCAGCTCCCCCTTGCTGTTGCGTGCCCATGCTGATAGCCCGAACGACCCCGGGACGGTGCCGACATCAAGAGAAAACGTATACGTTCCGTTCGCGTCGGTCGTGATGTTGAC
This sequence comes from Actinomycetota bacterium, assembly GCA_900299235.1. Lineage (GTDB taxonomy): Bacteria > Actinomycetota > Thermoleophilia > Gaiellales > Gaiellaceae > PALSA-600. The sequence continues at coordinate 4,071 of OMIZ01000178.1, read as the reverse complement.
GTAGTCGCCGTTAGGGTCACTGATCGTGCCGTTTGGCCAGACCCGGGCGCCGTTACTGCATATCGTCGCCCTCGCCCCGCTTCGGACAGCCCGGTCAGGGTTCTCGTCGGGTTGCGGCCAGATCGTGACCGTCGTGCCTGGCTTTGGTCTGCCGAACTCTGTCACGGTGATCGTGCCCTGAACGATCTGGAAGCCGTCGGCGGGTACATGCTTGCGGTCGATCTTCAGCTGGACGATCAGACCGGCATCGACGACGAAGGTCACATTCGATGTCTTCTCGTCGCGTGCCACGACATCGCGAGACGCTGGTTCGATGCGCGGCGGCCGCTTCGGCGAAAGCGAACTGCCCGATGGGGCGACACGGTAGGCGCCTGCCTTGACGACGAACGCAAATGAGCCGTCACTGCCCGTCGTCGTTGCGTAGTTCATCGGCCCGTTCGCGTTGACCTGAAGGCCAGGAATCGGATCCCTGTCCTTATTCATTACGCGTCCGGCGATCAAGGCGTCTTCGGCTCCGACGATCGCTACCGAGGTTCGGCCACAGTTACAAGCGCCGCCATCCCATGTGAAGTAGCCGTCGACTGCGAAGTACCTTTGGGTGTGCGCGGTCTTCGGGATTGTGATTGTGCAACTCATGGCGGTCTTCCCGCATGGCGAGTGCTTCACTCCCGAAACGCCAAAAAACTGCAGTGTTGACTGCCAGTCGATCGTGTGAATCGCGCAGCCAGGCTGGCCCGGCTGATGGGCGGGATCTGGTGCGCAGACGAGGCCCCAACTCAACGTAAGGGTGCCGCCGGCTCTAACGACCGCTGGCGATGCCGAAAACGTTCCGAATCGACCGCTGAAGGTGCAGGTGCTATCGCTCAGGGGATCGGAGGTGCAGGGCTGCCCAGGCGTGCCGAGCGGCGAGGGCTGGTAGGACGCCATTGTGATCGCTGAACGCGAGGCCTGCGAGGCGTTGCTCAGTAGAAGCGCTGCGAGCACGATCGCTGCGACAATGCCACCGCCGCGTCGCATGCGCTGCGACCGCGCCGTAGTTACGCGGGCGGAGTTCCACTTGGTGCTGGAGTCGGCTAGCACGTCGTGATCTAACGCTAGGATAAACCGATATCGGTAGATAGGCTAGAGCTGTAGAAACGAGTATCTACGCTCGTCGCCGGAGCCTTGTGTCGGTTTCCGAGGTGCTCTAGGCTACGCTGTAATGAGACTGGGCGTTTCCGCTGTCCGTGCGCGCCAATTAGCCGGAATAGTCGCAGGTGTGATCGCTATCGCAGTTCTCATCGGGGCTGGTGGCGGGCACGCAACCGCACCACCGCTCACAATCGAGGTTGGCTGGCAGGCGAAGGTCGCGCAAAACGGGCGGATTGACCTGATCGGGCCAGAGGGCGCGCGCGGGTCGATCTGGCCGCTCTTTGTTGCCTCGTCACTCTCTGACCGAGGTGCGGAGAAGGCGCTCTCGGTTCTGCTGCATCGCTACTACGCCTCGGGGATCTCCTGGAGCACACCGATGCTGCGTTCGGCGGGAACCATCGTCGCGTCCGGCTCGGGCGGCGGCCGTCGCGCTGTTGCTGTGCTCAGCTACGCCCACAGCACCATTGGAACGACGGCGACCCTCTATACCGCGGTGGCGGCAGCCCGATCGGCAGGAGCTCAGGAGAGATCGTTCGTACGGATGTTTGCCTCATTCAAGCCACGTGGGGCAGCTGAGAGCGGCGCTTCAGGCGCTGGTATCTCTTACCGCTCGTGGCGTGACCCCGCAGAGGGTGCCTTCACGCTTGATGTCCCGAAGGGATGGAATGTGGCGGGAGGGCTAGCTCGGTTAGCACCGCTTGATGTCCGGGTCGGGGTGCGCCTTACCTCTTCATCGCTCGATGCAGCCGTCCTGATCGGCGACTCGTCGATCCCAACGTATGTCGAGATGAATGAGACGCTCGCTGCTGGCGGCTTTCAGGAGGGCCAGAACTACTCCCCCGGATATGGGATCAACGAGCGAATCATGCGCTATGTCCCGGGTTTGGACTACGCGAGGCTCTATATGCGCGAACTCGCCAACCGAAATGAGTGCAGCGGCCTCAGCGAGATATCAGCGCGAGTCCGTCCCGACACTGTGGCGGCACTGAATCGGATCAACGCTCAGTTTGGCGCGGTCGGTGCGAACGTCCACATCGACGCCGGCGAGATCTCATTCTCGTGTCGTATGGGTGGCAAGCTGTTTGACGGGTACGTGTTCGCGGCGACCAACGAGATTCGTACCGGGCTGACGGCGATCTGGCAGGTGCCTTACCTTTATGTTGCAACGGCGCCGCCATCGTCTATCGTCGTTGCTCAGACCGTGCTCCGCCACGTAGTAGCGAGCTTTCAGCAGGACTCCACCTGGACTGCTAAGCAGTCACAGCTGACCTCGGACTCCGCGCGCATCGCGCGTGCGGCCGCGACCTCAGTTGCTGACAGCATCTCGAGTTCCTATTGGGCGAGGTCGGCAGCCGAGGATCAAATCTCGCAGCAGCGCTCGGACGCGATCCTCGGCCGAACGAACACGGTGGATCCAGCGACCGGTGACCGATTCAAAGTAGAGAGCGGTAGCGACTACTACTGGATCGATCATTCAGGCAACGTCGTTGGCACGACCACCAGCGCTGCGCCCAGCACCGACTTCAGATCCCTTGTAACTCTCTCGCGCTGACCGTTCACAAGGAGGAATAGTTGCATGATCCCGTTTTATCTTCTGCTCTCACGTGCTACCGGGTCGTTGTCGCGCACCGGACGTCGCTGGCTCGCTCTCTGCGCCTGCATCGCCGTTGCCGTTGCGAGCACGAGTGCTCCTTGCGGCGCCACTGTTCGAGCTAACACAGGCGATGTGCCCTTCAGTGGCACGACCACCGCGGCCACGCTCGGTGGTCAATCCGTTAGCTTCACACTCAGGAGCGGGCACGCGATGATCGATAGCTTCACCTTCGCGGTTGGTTCCTGTTCGACTGATGCGGGCTATATCCAAGGTGTCCGCAGGTTTGCTGTCAGGAACCTAAACTTGGCCAACCCCAAGGCGCGAGCGTTCGCCGGAGAGGGAGCAGCATCGGCGGAGGGGAGCAAGGAGAACGCCTGGGCGATTGTCGTTTTCGCCCAGTTCAGTGCCGACTGGAAACGGGCGACGGGCAGGATCCTTGTGTCACAGGCGGTTCATGGCAAGGATTCGGCAGGCAGAACATTCAGTGAGAGTTTCTGCCGCACAACCTTGTCGTTCGCGGCACGCGCTACCAGCTAGCGCCTCCGCCTTGCCGGCAGGCGGTCAAGCGTTCGAGCCCTGCGCGCTCTGTGTGAAGGGTCGGCCGGCGCTACTCGCGGTGCTCAAAGTCGACGCGCTTGCGGTCGCGGTTCAGGTTGACTTGGCAGGTCGCCCCCGCGCCCGAGCAGTCCGACGTGTTCTTCGCGTGGACGCCGCGTCGGAGGACGGTCACCTTGTAGGCACCCGCGGGAAGGACCGCGTTGAAGAACCCGGCCGAATCGGTCCACTCGAAACCGCGGACGTCGTCGCCCACGATCTCGATGCGCACGTTCGCCATGCCGTGCAGAGGCGGGCAGTCCCGCATGCCGTCGTTCATGTCGGTCACCGCCTGCTTCAGGCGATCGAGGAGCTGCGTGTAGTGACGGCCCGCCTCGAAGTACGCCTCGACGGCAGCGCTCTGCGTCCCCTTGTACTTCGCATAGTCGTCGTAGAGATCGCTCAGCGCCTTCACGGCGCCTGCCATCTGCAGGAGGGCGCCGACCGCGGGCCCGCCCAGCGCCTTCACCGCAGCGTGGTCGTGCTGGAGCATTCCGACCTGCGACACGAAGCGACTGAGCTGGTTCAGCTTCTGGTCGATCGTGTCGGGGGAGCTGCCGTCGTAGTACGCCGAGCGGAGGATGCCGATCTCCCCCGCGACATAGTTGACAAGGTTTGCGAGCGTGCCGCCGAAGATCACGACTCCTGTTCCGGCGCCGGCGAATGCGCTGAGCCCCCCAGCGAAAGCGACGACCTGCGCGGTCACGAGGGCGGTGCGGCTCCCCATAAGCCCGACGTAGGCGATCTCGTTC
>OMIZ01000177.1 GCA_900299235.1 Actinomycetota bacterium | reverse complement strand
GATGTCGGCCGCCTCAGCCGTCTCGCGGCGATGCGTCGGGCGGGAGTCCCACGCGACCGCCACACCTTTCGGCTTGTAATCGGCGAGCAGCTTGAACAGCATGTTCGCGAACCCGAGCAGCGCGCCGGTCGGCTGGCCATCGCTTGTGGCGAGCTCTTCTGGCAGCGCAAAGAACGCGCGGTACGCGAGATTGTTGCCGTCGACGAGAAAGAGAGCCGACCCACGGGCTGGCCCGTCGTCGAGCTCCAGCTCGTCCCCTGTCGTGCTCTTCGGCGACACTTCGCCTGATGCTACTCGGCCGCGCCGCGTGACTCGCGTTCCGATGCTCTCCGGCGGGAGATTGGCCGTCGTTGACACGGCAGGTGGCGGCGTCGTCCTGCGTCCACCTGCTCCGCCTGCCGCCATCGCCGATGTGGGCGCGGCAGTTCGAGAGGCGCTGCGCTTTCCCCTGGCTGGCCCGCCGATTGAATCGCTCGTGAAGCGCGGTGGAACGGCGACCGTGGTCATCGAGCATCCGCTGCTCCCAATTCCGTCAGCGGCATCAGACCCGCGCCACGAGGCGATCGAGGCAACCGTCGACGAGCTCGAGCGGCTGGGCGCCACTCAGGTGACGATCCTTGTCGCGGGCGGGCTGGGACGTCGGCTCTCACCGCGTGAGATCGGTCTGCTCGTTCCCGCCCCGTTTCGACGACGCTTCCGGGGCCGCGTGATCGTTCACGACACGGCCGGTAGCGACCTGGTTGATCTCAGTCACGCACGAGTGCCGCTTCGTGTCTCACCGGCGCTCGTCGAGACCGACCTGGTGGTGACGGTTACCGCTGCCGAGACGGCGCTTAACGGAGGGCCGGCAGCGCTGCTCCGCGCGTGCGGGCACGAGGCGCAGCGTGTTGGCGCAGCACCCTCGTTGCTTCAGGCCGGCGGCTCGCCCGGCTGGGACCTCGCTCACGAGCTCGTGGGGCTGCTCGCGGCACGGGTTCCGGTCTTCGGCGTGTCACTCGTTCTCAACCTGCCGCACGTGTTTGGCGGGTACCCGTACGCCGACGATCTGCTCGAACGGATCGCACGTTCGCGCCTGCGCCGGGGCTTCTCGCTGCTCCCTGGCTGGACGCGCTCCCGCCTGATCGACGGGCTGCCTCGCGAGCTCTCGGCAGCGGCCGTCTATGGCGGTTCGGTGTCGGCGGCGCACGCTGAAGCGCTCCTGCGCGGGGTTGAGTTCAAGGAGGCGGTGCTCGACGAGCCACTCGATGCGATCGTGATCGGTATCCCGGCAACAACGCTCTCGTTCCCCCGCGAGCGACCCAACCCGGTTACTGCCACATACCTGGGGCTTGGTGTTGCGCTCCGGATGTGGCGCGACGCGTTCCCTGTCCGTGAAGGGGGCACGGCGATCCTGCTGCACGACTTGCAGAAGCGTTTTCCGCGGCCGAGCCAGACGCCGTACCGCATCCTGTTCTCCGATCACCGTGGCGCGCGCAATCCTGACGCGCTCCGCGAGGCCGAGGCTGACGCGCTTGCGGCTCCGCATGCGATCGCTGCGTATCGCGACGGCCGCTCCGTGCATCCGCTCGCACCGTTCTCGGAGTGGCGGGCCTGTCTCTCGACCGCCGATCGCCTCGGAGCGGTCGTTGTCGCCGGGTGCCGCGACGCGCAAACAGCCCGGCACCTCGGGCTCGTTCCGGCGCATGGCGTCTCGGCAGCGCTCGCGATGGCCGAGGGCCGCGGGGCCGATCGCATCGGCTTCCTGCTTTCGCCGCCGTACTTCCCGCTTCGTGTCGGCTCGTAGGCCACGTGCATTCGCGCAACAATTCGATGCTCGATTTCGCGTCAGGAGCGCGTCCGGCTTCGTGTGTTCGCCATCTCGCGGCGCACGAAAACCATGGGCGGCCTAGATACCCACCGCGCGAATTCGAAGTCGCAATCCGTCACCTAATGCTCTGGCGCGCAAACCGTGCTCGGGCCGGGTGTTGACGACACTCTCGCCTCGCATGTGGCGAATTTCGCGCAACCAGCCGCTCAACACCTAACGAATGGGGACTGTCCCCAGGACGTGGCCGCGGGGGACGGGTGTGGCGAAGTGGCGACTCGAGCGCGCCCGCACAGATCGGCCCGCAGATCTACCGGTGGATCGCTCGTCGAACTGCGGGTTACAGAGCGCGGCCGGCGAGGATCCCGCCGTACACCGCGACGAGGCCCAGCGCGATCGAGCCGACCAGGTACACGGCCGTGAGGCCCGGCAGGTCGTCGGCGCTCAAGCGGTAGCCCTCGAACGCCATCGTCGAAAACGTCGTAAAACCACCAAGGAAGCCGACCGTGAGCGAGAGCCGCAGCCACGAGGCCATCTGCCACTTCTCGGTAGCCAGCGTAAAGATCAGCCCCATCGCGAACGCGCCAAGCACGTTCACCGCGAACGTCCCCCACGGAAACTCACCGGGATGACGGCGAGTGATGAACGTCCCAAGCCCGTACCGCGCGAGCGACCCCAGGCCGCCAGCAACCGCTATCCCAAGAGCAGTGCGCACGCCCGCATCCTACGAGCGGCGGGTGACGACGACCGGCGCTACGACTCGCCGAGGTAGGTCTTGCGGACCTGCTCGTTCGTCTTCAGCGACTCGGCATCGTCGCTCAACACAATACGACCCGTCTCGAGGACGTACCCGCGATCGGCATGGTCAAGCGCCATCAGCGCGTTCTGCTCAACGAGAAGGATCGCAACGCCTTCCTCGTTAATCGTCTTGACGATCTCGAAGATCTTCTCAACGAAGATCGGTGCAAGACCAAGCGACGGCTCGTCGAGAAGAAGGAGCTTTGGGCGGGCCATCAGCGCGCGACCGATGGCGCACATCTGCTGCTCGCCACCCGACATCGTTCCCGCGTTCTGCGTCTTGCGCTCGGCGAGGCGCGGGAAGAGGCTGAAGACGCGCTCCATGTCCTCCTTGATGCCCGACTTATCGTTGCGCTGAAACGCGCCCATCTCGAGGTTCTCGACGACCGTCATGCGCGGGAACAGTCTGCGGCCTTCCGGCGACTGCGCGATGCCGCGACGCACGATCTCATGGGCGGGCGTCTGCGTGATGTCGCGGCCCTCGAACTTGATCGACCCCTGGCGCGGCCGGTTCAACCCGTTGATCGAGCGCAGCGTCGTCGTCTTGCCAGCACCGTTTGCGCCGAGCAGCGTCACGATCTCGCCCGCACGCACTTCGAGCGAGATGCCCTTGAGCGCGTGAATCGAACCGTAGTAGGTGTGGATGTCGTTGACCTCGAGCACGACGTCCTTGGTCGCCGCAGCGGCGCCCATGCCCATCTGTGCGCTGCCGTTCTCGCCGCTCATGCGAGGCCCTGCCGCTTCATGTCCTCGACGGCGGCCTTACCAAGGTAGGCCTCGATCACGCGTGTGTTCTGCTGCACTTCACGTGGCGTGCCCTCGGCGATTTTCTCGCCGTAGTCGAGCACCGAAACGCGGTCGGAGACACCCATGACGACGCGCATGTCGTGCTCAATCATCAGTACGGTGAGCTTGTTCTCGTCACGCAGACGCGCAACGAATGTCGTGAAGTCGGCCGACTCACCAGGGTTCATACCGGCGGTTGGCTCGTCGAGGAGCAGCAGCTTCGGGTCGGTCGCGAGAGCACGCGCAACCTCAAGGCGACGCTGATCGCCGTACGGCAGGTTGCGCGCAACGGCGTTCTCGTGCCGGGTGAGCCCCGAGAAGATGAGCAGCTCGCGCGCCTTGTCGCGGGCCTCTGCCTCCTCGCGCTTCACTCCGCGTGTGCGCAGAATCGAGTTGAAGAGGTTGGCGCTCAGGCGTGAATGCATCCCGACGAGCACGTTTTCGAGCGCCGTCATGTTCTGGAAGAGGCGAATGTTCTGGAACGTCCGCCCCACACCGCGGGCGGTGACCGCATGCGGCGGCTTGCCGGTGACATCCTCGCCGAGGAATGTGATCGTTCCTGCTGTCGGCTTGTAGACGCCCGTGAGCATGTTGAAGAACGTCGTCTTGCCGGCACCGTTCGGGCCGATCAGCGAGATCACCTTGCCGGCAGGAACGTCGAAGTCGACGCTGTTGACGGCGACGAGTCCGCCGAACTCCTTACGGAGACCCTCGACCTTCATCAGCACGTCGCTCATGCTGCTCCCTCGCCCGAGTGTGCGATGTCGTAGAGCGGCTGATCGTGGACGCCCTCGTGCATCTCGGCTGCGCGACGTCGCGACGGGATCAGGCCCTCTGGCCGGAAGAGCATCACGAGCACGATGATCACGCCGTAGATGCCCGACGAGTAGAGCGGCACATCGATGTTGGGATGCCAGCTTGCAACGTGCACGTGGGTGTTGATCCACGAGCCGGTGTTCGCAAGACCTTCGCGGTCAAGGTACGAGAGGAACGCGGCGCCGACCATGACGCCCCAGATGTTCCCCATGCCACCGAGGATGACCATGCAGAGGATGAACACGGAGATGTTGAAGAAGAAGTCACCCGGGAACGTCGCGCTCTTGAAGCTCGCGTAGTACGCACCAGCGATGCCGCCGAAGAAGGCGCCGCTCGCGTACGCCCACGTCTTCGTGCGCATCAGCGGAATACCCATCGCCGCGGCGGCGGTCTCGTCTTCGCGGATCGCGATCCAGGCGCGGCCAAGGCGCGACTCGCGCATCCGCAGCGAGCAGAACACCGTGATCACGAGCAGGATGAGCGCCGTCCAGAAGAAGACGTCCTGCGACCCGACGGCATGGCCTAGGAAGTGCGCCTTGCAGCAGGTCAGGTAGTTCGACGGCAGGAACCCGCCGGTGAGGTTCGACAGGCCGTGGCCGAAACCGGGCGAGTCGAGCGGCGTGATGCCGTTCGGGCCGTTGGTGACGTTGTTGCCGAAGAGGTTGTCCCCGTTCCGCGCGACCTGAGGCAGGATCTCGCCGAAGCCGAGCGTCACGATCGCGAGGTAGTCACCGCGAAGCCGCAGCGTTGGCAAACCGATCACGACACCTGACGCGGCTGTGACGACACCTGCGGCGAGCAGCAGCAGCCAAAGGCTGATGTGGAACCCCGGAAGGTCGTGCGGGATGCCGATCGACCCAAGGTGGAAGTTCTGACCTGGGAACTGCTCGGATGCAAACCAGGCGGCGGTGTACGCGCCGGTTGCGTAGAACGCGACGTACCCGAGGTCGAGCAGGCCGGCGTAGCCGACGACGATGTTCAGCCCGCACGCCATCATTACGAAGACGACCATGACAACGCCTGTGAAGACGTCGGGCCATACGCCGAACACGGGAATCGTGAAGAGGTGCGGTTGGTAGAACGGGTAGCCGACCGCGGCGAGCAGCGCAACGAAGGGCAGGATCTTCGCGCGCAGGTCGTGCTCGAGCCAGAAGAGCGGGAATGCGACCGCAAACATCACCGCGAGCGACCAGTTCTGCGAGATCGCAAGCGGAAGCACGATCAGAGCCCCCTCGACGATCAGTCGGTGCGTAGGCGCAAGCCGCTTCAGCCAGAAGAGCGCCGAGATGACAACGACGGCGTAGCCGAGCGAGGCGTCGACGAAGTAGAGCAGGATCGCGAACAGCGCCTCAAGCGTCGCGACCGTGGCGAAGCGCTGCGACTGCGGCTTGGCCTGCCACTTGGCGCGCATGACGTTGCGAAAGCCGACGACGTCGGGAGGATCGGGAAGCAGATCGTCGCTCGACATCTCAACCACCTTCCGGGGTACGTTCGCCGAGGAGCCCCTCGGGCCGGAAGACGAGGATCAGGATCAGGATCGAGAAGACGATCGACTCGGTCCAGTCGGAGCCTGGCGCGTGCCACTGGAGCCCCTCGTTGAAGGCCTGGATGAGACCGATCAGCAGGGCGCCGAGCACGGCACCGGGGAGGTTGCCGATGCCGCCAAGGACGGCTGCGGTGAAGGCGATCAACCCGAGCTGGAAGCCCTGATCGAAGCGGACGGTCTGGAAGTAGAGCGAGTAGAGCAGGCCTGCGGCGCCCGCGAGCGTTCCGGCGATCAGGAACGTGAACGAGATCGTCCGGTTGACGTCGATACCCATGATTGCGCTCGCGTCCATGTCCTGCGCGGTCGCACGCATTGCCTTGCCCTGGCGGGTCTCCTGCACGAGGTAGAGCAGCACGAGCAGCACCGGCACGGTGATGGCGAGCATGATCACCTTGTCCCACTGGATGTCGACACCACGGAACGACACAAGGTTCGAGTGCGGCATGACGTCCGGGAAGTTGACGTAGTTGGGGCCCTTCCAGATCAGTCCGATGTCTTCCAGGATGAAGCTGACGCCGATGGCGGTGATTAGCGGGGCTAGGCGTGGCGCCGAACGGAGCGGCCGATAGGCAACCGCCTCGATCGTCGTGTTGATCGCACCGCACGCAAGCATCGAGAGCAGAAGGACGACGACGACGAGCGGCCACAGTAGTGCGTCGCCCGCTTTCAGCCCGAACGACTGCGCGATCGACACCGAGATCATTCCGCCGAGCATGAACACGTCGCCGTGGGCGAAGTTGATCAGCTCGAGGATGCCGTAGACGAGCGTGTAACCGAGCGCGACGAGCGCGTAAACGCAGCCGTTCGACAGCCCAATGAAGAACACGTTGGTCGTGTCGGCGGGCGTCTTGAAGAAGTTGATCGCGAGCCAGATCAGGAACGCGACAACAAACAGCAGGCCGACGACCTCAATGAAGCCCGGCCGGCGGGCGGTGAGGCGCGAGAGCGTGGTGGTTGATGTGTCAGCAGCCAAGGGTGCGGAGTATCGAGAACCTGATGCGATCGTGCAAGTGGCAATCCAGCTAAGCGCTCATCCCCGCGCGCTGTGCGCCGGAGCCTAGACGCCAGAGCGGCCAGATGCCAACATCGGTGAAATCCCCGATACATCTGCACAACTGTTCAGTTGTAATTGTGGGTAATGGCGCACGCTTCCGTCTCGGCCCCACGCACCAGCATTCCCGCCTGCGGGCTCCCCGAGCTGTGGCAGGCGGAATGGTGTCCGCACTCGCAGCGGGTACGGACGCGTCTGACGGAGGTCGGTAGTGATTTCGTGTCGCGCCAGGTGCCTGCTGGGCGCGAGCGACGCGTTGAGCTTGTCGAGCGCACAGGCAGCGAAACGGTGCCCGTGTTGATCACGGGTGAAGGCGAGACAATCGCGGGCGCTGAGGCGATCGTCGTCTGGCTCGACACGCACTACGCGGCGGGACTCGAGGCCGAAGCGCATCGGCGCAAAGCCGCCGAGAAGCACCGCGAGTTGCTCGACCGCGAGTGCAACTGCCACGCTGCCTAGCGGCGACACCCGCCTCCTGGCGTTACGATCCCTAGCGCAAGCCGAAGTGGCGGAATTGGCAGACGCACCGGACTCAAAATCCGGCGCCTTCGGGCGTGTGGGTTCGATTCCCACCTTCGGCATTGGTATTTAGGCGGGTTGCCAGAGTTCGATCCGGTTGCCTTCCGGATCGTTCACCCACCCAAAGCGCCCGACGCCTTCCATCTCCTCCGCATCCCCGAGCACCTCGGCACCCTTCACCCGAAGCTGCGCGAGCATTGCGTCAAGGTCGCGAACGCGGAAGTTGAGCATCGTTTGTTGGGAGCGACTTCCGAAGTAGTCGGAGTCGGGTTCGAACGTGGCGAAAACGGTTGAGCCTTGCGCGTGTTCCCACACACCGACGTCATCTGTCTCGAGTCCCAGGCAGTCCCGGTACCAGGCGGCGAGCGCGGCCTCTTCCTTCGCCGAGCGAAGGAAGAGGCCGCCGATACCGAGGACGCGCTCCACGGCGCAATGGTGCCAGCATCCGCCCTGCGTAATCGAGAATAATTATCGTTATTTGCTACCGTCAGCGGTGTGAAACGCACGAAGGGATGGCTCTCGCTTGGCGCTGCGTTGTGCGCGCTGGTTGGCGCAACGTCGGTTGGCGCAGCAAGCGCCACGCCGCTCCGCGTTACCGCGGCCGAGAGCATCTGGGGCGACCTCGCGACGCAGCTCGGCGGGCCGCGGGTTGTCGTCACGAGCATCGTCTCGAACCCCGCGGCGGACCCCCACGACTACGAGCCGACCGCAATCGATGCCAGGGCGCTCGCGGGGGCTGATCTCGCGATTGTCAACGGCGCTGGGTACGACCCCTGGGCAACGAAGCTACTCGACGCCAACCCGGTGAAGCACCGCCTCACCCTCAACGTCGCACACCTCGCCGATGTCAGAAACGGCGAGAACCCCCACCTCTGGTACGCGCCCTCCGACATCTCGCTGATCGCGACAGCGATCACTGCAGCGCTCACCCAGCTCGACCCGGCCGGCCGGGACGCATACGCCCGGTGCAGCCTCGCGTTCCGCACACACGGGCTTGCGACCTACCTAAGTGCGATCGCGTCGATCCGCTCGCTGTACGCGGGTGCGAACATCGGCGCTTCCGAGAGCATCGTCGTGCCCCTCGCACGAGCCCTGGAACTGAACATCAAGACGCCAGCCGGGCTGATGCGCGCAGTCAGCGAAGGTGGTGACCCGAGCGTGCAAGACATCGCCATCGCACAGCGTCAGATCGCACGCCACGAGATCTCGGTCTGGATCGAGAACAGCCAGAACACCACGCCCGATGTGCAGCGCCTGACCAAAGCGGCTCGCGCGCAGGGGATCCCGGTCGTCTCGATCACCGAAACGCTCTCGCCACGTGGGGCGAGCTTCCAGGCGTGGCAGACGGCGCAGCTGACCGCCCTCAAGAACGCGCTTGCACGGGGTAACGCGTGAGCGAGCATCCCCACGCGGTCGAGATCGTCGATGCGTCGGTCGACATCAACGGCCACCGCATCTGGAATCACGTGAGCGTCACCGTTGAACCTGGCGAGTTCGTCGCGGTGCTCGGCTCGAATGGCGCCGGCAAGTCGACACTCCTCAAGGTCGTGCTCGGCCTCGCACCGCTCCGTTCGGGCACGGCAACGGTGTGTGGTCGCGCGCCCGGCGAGGGAAACGCCGACATCGGCTACCTGCCCCAGCGCCGCACGTTCGACGAGTCGAGCCGAATTCGCGGCGTCGATGTCGTGCGGCTCGGACTCGACGGGTCGCGCTGGGGTATCCCCCTCCCACGCTTCGGCCGCGACGAGAACCGAGCCCGAGTCGATGAGGTAATCGAGCTTGTCGGCGCTTCGGAGTACGCGCATCGCCCAATCGGCAGGCTTTCCGGCGGCGAGCAGCAGCGCCTGCTGATTGCGCAGGCGCTCGTCCGCAAACCGCGTCTACTCATGCTCGACGAGCCGCTTGACAGCCTCGATCTCCCGAACCAGGCTGGTGTCGCCGGGCTCGTGCAGCGCATCTGCCGTGAGGAGAACGTCGCCGTGCTGCTTGTCGCGCACGACGTCAATCCGATCCTCTCCTACCTCGACAAGGTCGTGTACTTCGCAGGCCACACCGCCGTGTCGGGATCACCGCGAGAGGTGATCACGACAGAGACGCTCTCGCGGCTCTACGGAACGAGCATCGAGGTGATCGAGACGCGCGACGGCCGACTCGTTGTCGTCGGTCAGCCCGAGGCGCCGTTCGTGCACGGCCATCGCCACGGCCACGGCCATGCTCACTAGCGCGTTCGAAGGACTGACGTGGAACGTGTGGGCCGACGTTGTCGGCCTCTTTGACTTCCCGTTCATGGTGCACGCCCTCGCGGCCGGAACCGCCGTCGCACTCGCCGCTGGGCCCGTCGGCTGGTTCATGGTGTTGCGCCGCCAGACCTTCGCGGGACACACCCTCTCGGTGATCTCCTTCCCTGGCGCTGCGGGTGCGGCGCTTGCCGGGCTACCGCTCGGCGTGGGCTACTTCGGTGCCTGCGCTGCTGGCGCGCTTGCGCTCGGTGGCATCAGGCGCGGGGACGATGGCGCCGAGGCACGCGAATCGGCTGCGACCGGAACAATCCAGGCGCTTGCTCTCGCCCTTGGCCTGCTGTTTGTCAGCCTCTACCACGGCCTCCTGAACGGTGTGAGCGGGCTGCTCTTCGGCACCTTCCTTGGGATCACCGCGGCGCAAGCAACGCTGCTCGCGCTGATCGCCCTCGCTGCGATCACCGTGCTCGTCGTCTGCTGGCGACCACTCGTTTTTGCATCGGTTGATACCGAGGTCGCCCGAGCTCGTGGCGTTCCCGTTCGCGTGCTGTCGCTCGGCTATCTGCTCGTGCTCGGGTTGACCGTCGCCGCAACGAGTCAGATCACCGGGGCGGTGCTCGTGTTCGCGCTGCTCGTTACACCTGCAGCGGCGGCGCAGCAGCTCACAGCTCGCCCACTGCTCGGTGTTCTGCTCGCGACCGGCATCGCCCTCGCCGTCACCTGGGTCGGCCTGGGGCTCGCGTACTACTCGATCTACCCGGCGGGCTTCTTCATCACAACACTCGCGTTTGTCGTCTACCTCGCTGCCCGCGTCGGAGGCACCCGTGTTCGCGCATGAGTTCATGCGCAACGCGCTGATCGCCGGTACGTTCACGGGGGCGGCCTGTGGTCTCGTCGGGTGGTTCCTCGTTCTGCGCGCCCAGGTCTTTGCAGGTGAGGCGCTGAGCCACGTCGCGTTCACGGGCGCCCTGGCGGCCGCCGCGCTCGGTATCGACGTGCGGCTCGGACTCTTCGTCGCAACCATCGTCGTCGCGGTCGGGATGGGTGGCCTCGGCGAGCGAGCGAAGGCTGACGACGTCACGATCGGCACGGTCTTCGCTTGGATCCTCGGCCTCGGCGCGCTGTGCATGGCGATCTTCAGCCGCAACGGCAACGGGAGCGATGGGGCCGCCGCCGTGCACGTCCTGTTCGGTTCGATCCTCGGACTCAGCGGAACCGACACGTCGCTCGCGGTCGGGATTTCGCTCGCGGCGATCGCCGCGCTGCTCGTACTCGCACGTCCCCTGCTCTTCAGCTCGCTCGATCCCGACGTTGCCGCTGCGCAGGGCGTTCGCGTGGGCGCACTTGGGCTCGGCTTCCTCGTCATCCTCGGTGCGACAGCAGCCGAGGCGACGCAGGCTGTCGGTGCGCTGCTTCTGCTCGGCCTCGTTGCAGCTCCAGCGGCCGCGGCCCAACGTCTCGCCCGCAACCCCTACCGCAGCCTCGCGCTCGCAGCGGTCCTCGCCGTGGCCGCCGTCTGGGGCGGCCTCGCGTTCGCCTACGTTGTCCCGCGCGTTCCGCCAAGCACGGCGATCATCGTGCTCGCTGCGAGCTTCTATCTCGCTGCCGCAGGAATGGACAGCCGCCCCCATGGCGAACCCGTAGGGCGTGCGAGAGAGGCGTAACCGGCGTCGCAGCCTGCCCGTGAGCAGGGTCGCCGTGCTCGCGCTATGCCAAAGCCGGCCACAACGGGGCGGTTGTTCGCGCAGGGCAGCTACTCGGCTTCGTCGGCACAAGCGGGGACGCCGAGCACACCCCGCCACACCTCCACTTCGAGGTGCATCCGGCCTCGTTGCCCCACCTTGGCTACGACGGTGCGGTGGATCCGACCCGCTACCTCGCCTCTTGGCGTCAAACCGATATCCCTGCGGAACCGGGAAAACCCGGCCCGGCGCCCACCTGCGGTCCGTAGACTCGGAGCATGCGGATCGGGGTGCTCACAGGTGGCGGTGACTGCCCCGGGCTGAACGCCGTGATCCGTGGCGTCGTGGCGCGTGCCGAGCGTCTCGGCCCCCAGGCCGTCAGCATCCTCCACGGCTGGGACGGACTCCTAGAGAACAAGACGCGCGAGCTCTCGCGAAACGACGTGCGCGGCATCCTCCAGCGCGAAGGGGTCGCTGCCCGGGTCGGGGCTGCTGGCCTCCAGGAACGCGACCGCGGAGGCGCAGGTCTCGTCGTAGCGCTCGATCGGCGCCGCCTCGCCGTAGCCGGTGACGCCGTCGTGCTCGATGGCGCAGACGACGGTGCTCGTGTCGTCGCGCACCTCGCGCGCGATGCGGAAGGTGGCTCCCAGCGGGACAGTCTGCTCCCAGGCGCGGATCTACATGGGCGGAGCCTAACGGGGGACGCGTGAGGAAGCATGCGCAACGCTGCGCGACGCGGCCGTGCGGCGGGCGAGCACGGTGAAGCCGAACGGCGGGGCCCAGTAGCCGCGGGCGCCCCGCGGGAGGGAGGTCTCGACGACCTCGAGCCCCTCGCGCTCCAGCGTGCGGAGCACGGCACGTCCGCTCACGACGTGCACCGCGTCCATGTCCGCCTCGTAAGTCCCTTCGAGCACGAGAGGACTCCCGACCAGCTCGAACGGCGCATAGCTGCGGTCGACGAGGAAGCGGAGCTGCTTGCCCGCCTGGCGCGCAGCGAACCGCCCGCGCCGGGCGGCGTAGACGGCGATGTTCAGCGGATGCCGGCGAGGGAGCCGCGAGACGCCGAAGCGGATCGACGGGATCGTGCCGAGCGGCCGGTCGTACGCCAGCGTCAGGATCAGGACATGCCCTCCCGGGCGCACCACTCGGGCCATCTCGGCGAGCGCCGCCTTCGGCTCAGAGAAGTGCTCGAGTGCGAACGACGAGATGACCGCATCGAACACGCAGTCCGCGAACGGCAGCGCGCCGGCATCTGCCGCCGCGTACCTGCCCGGCCGGCCTCGCTCGGACGCGCGCCGCAGCGCGAGAGGCGACGCGTCGATGCCCACGTACTCCGCCGTTGGCACGCTTGCCGCCAGTTGGGATGCGAACTCGGCGGAGCCACAGCCCACATCGAGG
>OMIZ01000176.1 GCA_900299235.1 Actinomycetota bacterium | reverse complement strand
TCGTCGCCGCCGTCGCGGCTACGGGCGCTGCTGCGGCCGCGTTCGTGGCGTTGCGCCGCACGCGCGCGCACGAGCGGCTGCTTGAGCGCGAGATCGAGCGAGGCAAGGCGTCGTTTGACGAGGTTGTGTCGCGCGAGGCCCGATTGCGCGCCGAGGAGCTTGAGCGCACGCTGGCGATGATCCGCTCGGAAGCGATCTCGAAATACGCGGCCGAGGAGCGCCGCATTGCGGAGGAGCGCCGTCAGGCTGCCGCCGAGATCGAGCGCACCGCAACGAACGCGATGAGCGAGGCCCTCATCGCGGTGCAACGCAAGGTTGATCAGCGGATCACCGAGTGGTCGGCCGATGTCGACAAGCTGCAGGAGGGTCTTTCGAACGAGCTCGGGAAGATCGGGGCGCAGCAGCGCCAGGCGATCAAGGATCTCGAGGCGAAGATCGCCGAGGAGGACACGCGACTCCAGGGCACGATCGACCGTAGCCGCGAGCAGATCGCGAAGCTACGCGGCGAGCTGGAGCGGCAGGCCGATGGCCTCGCGAAGGCTGCGGCGGCCGACCTTGAGAATCATGCGGCCGAGCGGCGTGCAGCGCTCACCGAGGTTGGCGAGCGGTTGCGACGGCGTGAGGAGGAGATCACCGCGCAGATCGAGCGTGAGCAGGCCGAGGCGACCCAGCGCGTGACGGCTGCTCTGAGCGATGTGGAGCACCGCCAGGTCGAGCAGCTCCGCCGTGTTGTCCAGCGTGAGGCGGCGCGGTTCTCCGAGGCTGCAGCGCAGCAGTTTGAGCTGGTGATCCGCGCAGAGCGTGAGGAGGCGGCGCGTCGTTTGAGCCGTGAGCTCGACCTTGCCGTCGAACGGTTCGCGCGTGAGGCCGAGGGCGACCTCGCTCAGCGCGTCGAGCACCTTGCGCAGTCGGCGGTGTCGCGGGTCGAGACGCGCCTGTCAGCGATCGATGCTGGCTTCGAACGTGCGCGCAGCGACGCGGCTGCCGCAATGGCACGCCGCACGGCGGAAGCCGAGGCGGAGATGCGCACGAAGCTCGAGACGGTGACCCGCGAAGCCGAGGCGGCGCGGTCGGCGATCGAGAGTCGGCTGCACGATCTGGCACGTCGGTTCGACGATCTCTCGGCGCGGACGTAGTCGCAATCCGCCAGATCGCGTAGGCTTCACCAACTTCTCCCCGAGACGTGCGTTAAGACACAGACAGACGGGCGAAGGTTTTGCAGCTCGCGAAGTGAACCGGTTCTCCACCACCTGTCGAACACCGAGTAGACGCCGATGACACAGACCACTGAATTCCCCCATTCAGAGCAGGAAAAGGTCGATTCCTGGCGCCTCCATGTGCTGATTGAGGCTGGGTATCCGTCGGAGCTCGCCGAGAAGCTCGCGCACTCAGATGCCGATCTGCACCAGGCTGTCGAGCTGATCACTGCTGGCTGCAGTCACGAGACTGCCGCCGCCATCCTGCTCTAGCGAACCTGGGCCGACCTGCGGCCGCGGCAGACTAGAGCCGTGGCAAAGGTTGAATCGACGGAGGTCGACGGACGTAAGGTCTTTAGCGTGCGGTCGTTCAACGACGGCATCGCTCAGTGGCTTGGGAAGTTGCCGAGCGTGTGGGTTGAGGGTGAGCTGACTGAGCTGAAGCGACAGGATCGCTGGACGTCGGTGTTCTTCACGCTGAAGGATCCCGATACGGGCGCGACCGTGAGCGCGCAGATGGGCCGCTCGCAGTTCGATGCGTTGGAGCTCGACCTCGTCGATGGCGACCGCGTGTACGTGCAGGGGCGCCCGAGCTTCTTCAAGGAGCGCGGAACGTTCAGCCTGCGCGTGTTCAAGATTGAGCGCGCGGGACTGGGCGCGCACCTCGCGGCGCTTGAGCGGCTGCGGGTGAAGCTCGCGGCGGAGGGGCTTTTTGCGGAAGAGCGCAAGCGGTCGCTTCCGCGTATCCCGAAGCTGATTGGCCTCGTCACGGGGAATGACGCGGCGGCGAAGCGTGATGTGCTGACGGCGATCCACGCGCGCTTCCCGCCCGCGCATGTGGTGATCGCCGAGGCGTACGTCCAGGGCCCTCGTGCGGTGCCCGATGTGATCGCGGCGATGGCGGCGCTTGTTGATCGCGGCGTCGACGTGATGATCGTCGCGCGCGGCGGTGGCAGTTTCGAAGACCTGTTGGCGTTCTCGGATGAGAAGATCGTGCGTGCTGTTGCCGAGTGTCCGGTGCCGATCATCACTGCGATTGGCCATGAGCAAGACACGCCGCTGTGCGATCTTGCAGCTGACGTGCGTGCCTCAACTCCCTCCTCCGCTGGGCGCATGGTGGTGCCGGACTTGAACGATCTGCGCGCATGGCTCGACCGCGCACATGCCGGCCTTGAGCGTGGCGCCCGCGGTTTGGTCGACCGGCGCAGGATGCGTAGCGACGATCTGCGGCGTCGGCTGGCCACCGCGCCCGCGCTCGCTGTCGAGCGTCGGCGTGCACGACTCACCGCGACGCACGGTCGCCTTGTGGCTCTCTCACCTCGTGCCACGTTGGAGCGCGGCTACGCGATCGTTCGTACCGGCGACTCGCTCGTACGCGACGTTCCGGGTGGCGGCACCGAGGTTGCCGTCGAGATCGCGGCGGGCTCGTTCTCGGCGGTGGTGTCGTGAGTGAGCAGACGTTTGAGGAGGCGCAGGCGGAGCTTGAGCAGATCGTGACGCGTCTTGAGCGCGGCGAAGTCGACCTCGAAGAGCTGACGAAGCTCTGGGAGCGTGGCGAGGAGCTTTACCGCCGCCTCGCGAGCGACCTCACCGAGGTTGAGGGGAAGATCGAAGAGCTCGCGCGTAAGGTCGCCGCCGCAAACGGCGACTCCCCACCCGCCGCCTAGGCGACTGCGAGCGCTTCGCCGAGCGCGACGAGATCGGCAGCGGCGCGTGAGGGGTCGCCCGAGAGCGGCCTGATGTCGAACTCGGGGCCAACGAGATCGACGAGACCGCCGAAGAGCACACAGGGCACGCCCAGCCGCTGGCAGTGTCGCCACACCGAGCCGGGCGCCTTGCCTTCAAGCGTCGTCTGGTCGAGTTTCCCTTCGCCGGTAACGACGAGGTCGACCTGTGCTGCGCGTGCGTCGAAGCCGAGCGTGTCGAGTACGAGATCGCCGCCTTCGATCAGCTCACCGCCGAGAGAGGCGAACGCGGCGCCCAATCCTCCACCTGCGCCAGCACCAACGAGCGCCGCGAACGGGGCCAAACCCTGATCGGCCGCGAGCCGTCGCTCGAGCTCCTCAACCGCCTCAGGTGTCGCGCCCTTCTGCGGCCCGAATACACGGGCTGCCCCGCGCTCGCCGAGCAAGTGGTTCTGGACATCGCAGGCGATCCGCAGCGGCACCTTGGCCGGCCACTCGCCGAGCACGCGCCGCATCCCTTCGCCGCCATCAACCGTTGCCGTCCCACCGATCCCGACGAGCACGGCTGACGGCCCACCGTCGAGCACCGCTGCGAGTAGCTCCCCCAGACCGGCGGTCGACGCGACGAGCGGGTCGCGCTCGGAAGCGGCGAGCAGACCGAGCCCGGCCGCGGCGGCCGACTCGACGACCGCGGTTCCGTCGGGCAGCACGAGATACTCCGCCTCGATCGGGCGACCGAGCGGATCGGATGCGTGCGCGGTGCGCCACTCGCCACCGAGCGCCTGCCGCAGCACGAGCGCCGTTCCTTCGCCCCCATCGGCGATTGGTAGTTCGACTGCCTCCCCGCCTCCGCGGCGAACTCCCTGGGCGAGCGCTGCGGCCGCTTCGACCTGGCCGAGTACCCCTTTGAGGCTGTCGGGGCAGGCGAGGACGCGCATCACTCTTCGGGTGCGGGCGGTGGCGACGCGGAGAACGCTTCGTCGGCCGCGGGGATCTGCTTGAGCGTCGCGTACGAGAAGCCCTCGCGTGCCAGAAAGACGAGGCCAATGCCGACACCTACCGACGCTTCGATCGCCTGCAGGCCGATGCCGTAGGCGAAGCCGTGCCCGTACGCGATGCCATACGAGACGAGCGGCAGCGCGACGGCGGCCTGCACGAGTCCGACGTTGCCTGGCCAGAGCGGGAAGATCGTGGCGACGTTCATCAGCACGAGCACGAGGCCTGCGGCCGCGAGCGGCAGCCGGATGTCGAATGCCCGCATCGCGGCCCAGACGGCGGCGAGCTGGAAGGCCCAGCCGAGGAACTGGAATGTGCCAGCGACAAGTGCGGCGCGCGGCCGACGCATGACGCCGAGCCCGAAGCGGGCGCGATGGATGAGTGAGCGCACGCGGCCGAGTTCTTCAAGGGCGGTTGAGTTGTGCCGCCGGGCTAGCACAACCGCCACCGTGAAGAGCACGATGCCCGCGGCGACGACGCCGACGAGGCTGGCGAACGCCCACGACGGGATCTTCGCCGAGAGCAACACCCAAGTGACGAGCGCGATTGCCGGGAAGAGGTCGAACACGCGGTGGGCGACGACGCTGCCGATGAGTGTCGCCCACACTTTGCGGCCGGGCATTCGGCGGGTGAGCACGGCGACGCGCGCGAGCTCTCCCACTCGTCCGGGCAGCACGACGTTCCCGAAGAGGCCCACCCCGAAGGCGGCGAACACGAGTCGAAAGCGCGGGTGTGGCGGTGGCAGCGCTTCACCGACGGCGGTGTTCCAGGCGAGGGCGCGCACGACGATCGAGAGCAGGTTGAAGCCGACGGCGGCGACGATCCATTCCCAGTGCACCTGGGAGAACGCGTCGGAGACCGTGCCCCAGTTGGGGCCGCGCCACCAGAGCAGGGCGATGCCGCCCGCGAGGGGGAGCAGGATTGCACCGGCGAGGCGGACGATCCGTTTGCGGCTCACGCGGCGACTCGCAGGTAGGTCGCTTCCAGCCTGCGGGCAACGTCCTCCCACGAGTAGCGCTCGGCGGCGAGTTTGCGCCCTGCGATACCCATCGCGATGCGGCGGTCTTCGTCGGCCAGGAGTGCTTCGAGCGCGTCCACGAGCGCATTCTCGTCGCCGGGCGGGACGAGCGTGGCGGCATCGGGTGTTGCGACGGCCGCGAAGCCGGGAATGTCGGAGGCGACGACGGGTGTGGCGGTTGCGAATGCCTCGATCAGCACCATCCCGAAGCTCTCGCCACCGAGGGCTGGCGAGACGAACGCCTTGGCGTTTGAGAGTTCGGCGGAGCGCACCTCGTTGGTGACGATGCCGAGCACGTCGATGCCGTCGGGGTCGAAGCGCATAGTCGACTGGAGCAGCCGGTACTGGAGCGGGTCGGTGCCGATCAGCCGCAGTCGGGCGCCGGTGCGGCGGCGGATCTCGGGCCAGGCGCGAAGGAGCACCGGCAGCCCTTTGCGGGCGTCGTGGCGGCCGATGAAGACGATGTGGTTGGCGCGGTTTCCTGGGTCGGCGTGCTCGGGAACGACGCAGCCGTTTGGGATCACCTCGAAGTCGCCGCCGAGCCAGCGGGCGGCCGAGTCGGCGGCCATTTTCGACACGGCGATGCGACCATCGATGCGATCCATGAGAAATCCCCAGGCGGGCAGCCCGAGTTTCATCCAGCCGAGATCGCCCGCGGCATGCCAGGTGGCGACAATCGGGCATTTGGCGAGCGCGAGCGCGGCGACGCACACGGCGGGGGTCATCGGCTCGTGCAGGTGGATGACGTCGAACTGCTCGCGCTTCAGCACCTGCGCCATCCGCCAGATGCTGCGTGGCGAGAGGATGATGTTCGGCAGCGATCCGTTGGCGGGCACGACGATCGAACGGCCGATCGGGGTGATCGTGTCGGGCAGGTCGCCGTGGCGACCGCTGCGCGGATGGAGCAGGCGGGTGAAGACGCCGGGCGGGTCGTGTCCCATGATCAGGGTGACGTCGTGGCCGCGGGCGCGCAGGAAGGCAGCCTGGTTTTCGGCGTGTTCGACGACACCACCCCAGTACGACCAGGAGAACGGGACGATGATCCCGATCTTCACGGGCGGCCCGCCAGGGCGGGCGCGAGGCGTTCCAGGCCGGCTTCGAGGTTTTCGTCGGTGACGGCGACCGACAGGCGCACCCAGCCTTCGCCGCTTGGCCCAAAGCCACCGCCGGGCGCGACCGCGACGCGTTGGGCGGCGAGGATGTCGTCGGCGCTAAGGCCGTCGGGCAGCTTGAGCCACACGTAGAAGGTGCCGTCGCTGACGGAGGTTCCGGGGAGCGCTTCAAGCACACGGTTGCGGCGGCGCTCGTAGGTTGCGCGGCGTTCCTCGACGTCGTCTTGTGGCCCGGTGAGCGCGGCGACCGCCGCCTCCTGGAGCGGCCGGAAGATGCCGACGCGCGTGTGGTCGTTGATCAGGTTGAGCCGCTCGACGATCTCGGCGTTGCCGACGACAAAGCCGATGCGCCAGCCGGCCATGCCGTAGGTCTTCGACATCGTCCAGATCTCAAGGCCGTTTTCCATGGCGCCGGGGGTGGCGAGGTAGCTCTCGGGCTTGCGTCCGTCGAAGATCAGGTCGATGTAGGCGGCGTCGTGTACGAGGATCGTCCCGGTGCGGTTGGAGTAGTCGACGGCCTCTTCAAACAGCCCGGCGGGCGCGCAGGCGGCGCACGGATTGGTGGGGTAGTTGAGGAGCGCGAGCGAAGCAGCGGGTGCGACCGCGAGGTCGGGCGCCCAGTCGCTCTGCGGGTCGAGGTGCAGCAGCTCGAGCTTGGCACCGGCGAGGGCGACACCCGAGGTGTAGTCGGGGTAGCCGGGGTCGGGCAGCAGGATCGTGTCGCCTTCATTTGCGGCGACGAGTGCAAGCTCGACGATCGCGGCTTTGGTGCCGGGGATCACGGCGACCTCGCGTTCGGGGTCGATCGTGACGCCGTAGACGTCGCGGTAGCGGCCGGCGATCGCCTCCTTCAGCGCGGGCAGGCCGCGAAAGGGGGCGTACCCGTGTACGTCGGCACGGCCGGCGGCGCGCTGGAGCGTTTCGACAACGTGCGCGGCCGGGCCGACTTCGGGGTTGCCGCGGCCGAGGTCGATGACCGGCGGGCCCGGCTGGGCTGCTGCTTTGGCGACACGGCCGAGGAGGCCGGCGAAGTATTGGGGTGGGAGTCGTTCGATCCGCTCTGGTGGCCTGCGCACGTGCGGATCGTACGCGGGCGAGCTAACGGCGTGGGCATCGGGCGCACATTTCGTAGACTCGGGTGATGCCGAAGTCGCCGCTCTTTCCAGAGGGCCTTGCCGAGCTTCACACGCACTTGGGCGGGTCGGTGGCGACCGACATCATGTGGAGCCTGGCGCATGAGCAGGGGATCGCTCTGCCGACCAGGGATTTCTGGGAGTTCGACCAGATCGTGACGGTGTCCGATCCGCGCGGGGTGCCCGATCTCGATTCGCTCGACCGGATCTACCACCTGACCGAGCTGATTCAGAGCTCGCCGCTTGCGGTGGAGCGGTCGGTGCATGCGGCGATCGGCGGGGCGTATCGCTCGCAGCAGATCACGACGCTTGAGCTGCGGTTCAACCCGATGAAGCGCAACCGGGGTGGCGAGCGCGACCTCGATCACATCATTCTGGCGGCGATCCGTGGGCTCGACCGGGCCTCGCTTGAGTACCCGCAGGTGCGCGCGGGCCTGATCCTGATGATGGACAGGACGTTTTCGGCTGAGGCGAACCGGATCGTGATCGACAAGGCGATTCGCTACGCACCCCGCGGCGTGGTGGGGGTCGATATCGCCGGCCCGCGGCCTGGCGGTGCGCGGTACGACTACACCCAGATCAAGGAGCACGTCGAGTCGGCCCGCAACGCAGGCCTCGGCGTGACGATCCATGTTGGTGAGGAGGGCGGCACGTTCGGGATCGACGAGACCCGCGAGGTTGTCGAGCAGCTGCGCCCCGACCGCATCGGCCACGGCATCCTCGCCGCGCGCGACCCGAAGCTGATGGAGACGATCCGCGAGGCGAACATCACCTTGGAGATCTGCCCCACCTCCAACCTGCTCACCAAAGCGCTGTCAGGTGAGGATGAGGTGCGCGACACGTTCCGCACGTTCATCGACAACGGCGTGCACTTCACGATCGCCACCGACGGCCCCGAAATGATGCGCACCCACCTCATCGACGAGTTCGAGCTGCTCACCCGGATCGGCGCGCTCACCCAGGAAGAGGCCGCGGCCGCGAATGCGCGCGGGCATGCGGTCAGCTTTATCGGGCGTCAGTAGCCCGTACTGAATACGCCCTTCGGACAATGGTCGCCGCGACACGCGCGGCTTAGCCTCGTCTTATGCAGGCGCTCATTGATCCCACCACGATCACCGGTCGGCAGCGGCAGGTGATCGAACTGATCGCCCAGGGCCTCTCGAACGAGGAGCTGGGGCAAGAGCTCGGCATCTCCCCCAGGACGGCGAAGGCTCACTGCGACGTTCTCCGGCAGAAGCTTGGTGTCCCCAGGCGGCGGCAGATCCCGCTTGCCTACCGACTTCTGACCGGCGACGACCCCCTCGCAAAGAGTCTGGCGTCCGCGAGAGCCGACAACAGGGGCTGACGGCACCGCGCCTCGGGTTCACCCCCGAGGCGCGGCAGTCCCCCTTTCGGGTCATTGATCCGACGTATCCGTTCGCCCTAGGTTTGCCAGAAGGCAAGCATCCTCGAGAACGCTTCGGTCGACTTTCCCGGAGGCCGCGGTGAAGCAGGCAGGCACACAATCGGAGAACCGGCTTGGCCGCGTAATTATCGAGCGGCCAAGACTCATGCGGCTCGTTGAAGAGTCGTCGGCCAAGACCATCGTGCTCGCCGCGCCAGCTGGCTACGGAAAGACAACGCTCGCTCGGCAGATCATCAAGGGGCGATCGCGGTCTTTCGTGGTTCCGTCACCGCTGTCCAACGGCGTAGCGCAGGTCATGGCTAATGAGATCGTCGCATCGCTTGACGCACGCGACGGCAACCTTCTCACCCTCCACCCAGCCCAAGATGTCCCAACTCTTGCACGTCAGTTAGCACGGGTTCTTGAAGATCACAGAGTCGAGTTCCTTGTAATAGAGGATCTGCACGAGGTGAGAGGCACTCCAGCGGAAGCGCTCGTCGACCTGCTTCGACGCCTAGGGAACTTCCGCGCACTCGTCACCACGCGAGTACGACCGCGGTGGGCGTCAAGTCGAGCTGAGGCGTATGGCTCCGTACTAGTCGTAGACCGTTCACTGATGGCGTTCTCTGACGATGAAGTTGAGTTGCTCGCTGCGTCGGCGGGCACGCCCCGGACGCTCGCACTCGCTTCGATGGCGCAGGGCTGGCCACTAGCGCTCGGCCTTACGACTGTCACCGATGCCACTCCACCTCGTGCCGTTGAAGGCCCGCTCCTCGCAAAGTTTCTCGCCGACGAGGTGCTATCGGCGTTATCTTCGCCAGCGACTAAGGAAGTCGAGCTTGCGGCTTTGTTCACCACACTCGACGACGATCTCGGGCGAGCACTCGTCGGGAGGCGGTACGAGCCTTTCGTGAGCGAGGCTCGCGAATCAGGCCTTTGCTCAACCCTCGAGAACGAGATCGCACTTCATCCGCTACTGCGCGAGCACGTTCTCGACCGCGCCCGCGCACAAAACCGTCACGACTCCAACGTAGCGACGGCGGCAAGGGCATTGCGGGCTCTCGGCCGACTTGAAGACGCAATTCGCCTCATCAGCGCCAATGCACGACGTGACCTAGTGTCGGAAATCCTTAGCGCGATCGAATTTCACGTGTTCCGAGCCCTATCCCACTCGGCTCTAACCGAACTCGCCCCACTGTGTCGAGGAAATCCGGGTTGCACGCCATGGCTTCTTGATCTGATCGAGGCTGAGGTTGCACTTCGCGACGGCTCGTACGGCGAGGCGTTTTCGCTCTCTGAGCGGGCTCTAGTAGAGGCAGACGAGAACGCTCAACCGTGCTTGAGAATCACCGCGGGCAGATCGGCCTTCGCGGCCTGGGATATGGAGTCGGCCGTCCAACACTTCAAGATCGGACAGAGCCTGGCGCTGGTTGATGCTGATCAACGGGACGCAGCATGGGGTCTTGCTCTTGCTTGCATCTTCGGGGAAATCGATGATCTACGAGACGCCGTACACAGCCTTTTTGTCCGGCGTAACTCGTCGGCCCTAGATCTAGTCAGATGGTCGATAGCGCACTTGGCACAGCTCAGATTGGGCGACGGAGTTCGGGAGATTGGCTGGATCGAACGCAGTCTTGAAGCAGCCTCGTCCCTCTCTGATCCCGGTGCACGGACAAGCTTCTGTACGTCGTACTCGTACTATCAGGCGGTTCGTGCGGAGTACGAGAGGGGACTTGAGATCGCCCGCGAGACTCTCAATTACGCGAGGTCGGCAGGACTCGCGTTCGTGGTTCCACATGCTCAGTGGAATATCGCCCTTTGTTCAACGGGGCTTCGGCGGTTCGCGGAGGGCGAGAAGTATCTACGCCAGGTCGAGCAGCACGGTAGCCGGGTCGGAGATCGATACCTGATCGCCAATGCGGCCATCCTCCGCGCACGCCGACTTCTCATGCTGCAGGAGATAAGCCACGCGGAGGACGTCGCATCAAGCGCAATTTCTAGCGCACCCTCTAAAGCCCTTAAGGCAGAACTCATCGCCGCCGCATGCGTTGCACAGGCGATAGAAGGCAAAAGCCTTCGACCCGTGCCAGACGCAGAGGTCGCAAACTGGCCGATCGAGGCGAGGACGCTGTTGTCTCTTGCACATGGGATCGCCTCGCTACGGGATTCGGGTCTAGAGGCGAACATGATCCAGGCAATCCAACTCTGCCGCGATCTCGGAGCTTGGGACAGTTTCGTTTGCGTCGCTCGGGCCTTTCCTGACGCGATCCGCATCGGTGTGATGCACGCCGACCTCGCACCGCACATCGCCGCGGTACTTAGACGGTCAGGCGATTCAAGATTGATTCATCCGTACGTTGGGCGATCACAAACCGCGAGGGCCCGGGGAGAGAGTCTCACCCCTCGAGAGATCGAAGTACTCGAACTACTAAGAAGCGGCCTAAAGAATCGCGACATCGCGAGAGCGCTTTTCATATCCGAGACAACCGTCAAGGCGCACGCTCGCCACATCCTGGCAAAACTCGATGCTACTTCTCGAACCCAGGCCGTGCTGCGAGAGATTTAGGCCCGAGTCGCGAGCAGATCTACGGGAGCCGTCCAAGGAGCACGTGAGCCCTCGCTTACTGCTACATCACGGGCTAGGCGATACGACTCATCCGCGCGTGCCAAGACTGACTCAAACGCGGCGACGACCTCGAAATCAAACTGTGAATCCACGGCTTGCGCCAGTCGCAATCGTGCGATCCGCGAGGCCATAGCCTCACGGTAGGGTCGATCGGACGTCATCGCGTTGTAGGCATCGGCAACCGCGATCACACGCGCAAGAATCGGGATCTCAGTGCCTTTGAGTCCATCGGGATATCCCGCCCCATCGATCCGCTCATGGTGATGCCGAACAATTGCAGCGACCTGACCATACGTCTCAACATTGCTCAGGATCCGCTCGCCGATTTCTGAGTGGCGCTGCATCTCTCGTCGTTTTTCAAGCGTGAGTGGGCCGGTCTTCTCAAGGAGCTGGAGCACTTCGATCTCGCGCGGAGACGGTGCGTGCGCGATCGCCGCAGCCGTCGAGACGGGCGGCAGTTCGGGCACGACCGAGAGACGCGCCGCCGCTACGGCCTCGAACCGCCGCGAGTGTTCGCGGTAACGGGTGAGGATCTCGTTGCGCTCTGCAGCGTCCATGCACACCGTATCGGCGTGTTGGCGAGAAACCTTTAGACCGAATTCGCGGGAATTCGAAAGAACTTCCTGCGGCGGGCGGCAAGAAATTCCGGTTCGCACTCCTCAACGACGGCGCGAACGCCGTCGCGACCTGTTGCGTGAAAGATGCGGCCATTCCCAAGCCAGAACGCGATGTGATCTGCACGAAGGTCTGAGCCATAACTCACAAGGTGCCCCGGGCGGAGCTCTTCCTCTTTCACGGGCACACCCGACTCCTCCTGCTGCCACGAGTCGCGCGGAATCAAGAGTCCCACATTGCGGTACGCGATATGCACCAATCCTGAGCAATCAATGCCTCGTGGCGTAAGTCCGCCCCACTCGTACGGGGTGCCGACAAACGCCCGGGCAACCTCAAGCGGATCGCCACCGCTCCGCGGCGGCAGCGACCCGGCGCCATCGTCGAGCACCTCTCGCTCAACCCAGCCGGGGTACCCGTACGCGGTCTCGATCAACGCCCAACCGTCGTGCTCGCCCGTCACGGTCACCGGCTCGTCGAAAAGCAGCTGCGTCACCTGCTCCGCCGCAACATCCGGCGTGCGGAGAACAGCCGCTGCCTCGACCCGGCACCTCACGGCAGGTCGGCCAGCCGCTTGCGCAGGTGGGCCTTCACGCCCGGCCAGTCGTCGTCGACGATCGCGAAGTACGCCGAGTCGCGGATCCGGTCGGGATAGACCATGTGCTTGCGAAAGATCCCCTCGAACTGGGCGCCCAGCGCACCCAAAGCGCCGCGCGAACGCTCGTTGAGCGCATCGGTCTTGAACTCGACGCGCATCAGCCCACACGTCTCGAACGCGTGTGTGAGCAGCAGCAGCTTCGTCTCAACGTTGACCCCCGTGCCCCAGGTGGAGCGCGCGTACCACGTCCACCCAATCTCGGCCCGCCGATGCTCAAGCGCAAGCGCGAGGAAACGCGACGAACCCACCGGATTGCCGTCGACGAGGATCACGAACGGCTCCTCGTTCTCCACCGTCAACGCACGATCGAACCACTTGTCGAACTCCGCACCAAGACCGTTCGCGAACCCCATGAAACGGAAGATCGCCGGATCGGCGTCGGCAACCGCGCGGAGCTCCTCGCGATGCCACTCGGCAATCGGCTCCACCGTCACACGCTCACCCACAAGCGGTGAGGTTGGACGCAGCGCTGTCATGCGCGCAGCTTGCCCGAAACCGCCGGTCCACGCCGCGACCCGCCCCACAGGGAGCGAGTCGCGAAACATGGCAGCGGACTAAGCCGCGAGGCCGGCAAGCTCGCGCAACGCGGCAAGCCGGGAGAGGGCCTGGCCCTCAAGCTGACGAACGCGCTCGCGCGTGAGATCAAGCTCGTGGCCGATCGCCTCAAGCGTCCACGGCTCACCCTCAAAGCCAAACCGCAGCTCGAGGATGCGACGCTCACGCTCGGGAAGAGCATCAAGCGCCTTGCGGATGTTCTGGCGACGGAGCGACTCCTCCGCCTCATCGAACGGATCGGCAGCCTCACGGTCGGCGAAGAGATCGCCGAGCTCGCCCTCGTCGTCAGCACCAACCGTCTGGTTGAGCGACACCGAAGCGGACGCAGCCGAGAGGGCCTCGTCGACATGCTGGATCGGCAGACCGGTTGCCTCAGCGAGCTCTTCCTTCGTCGGTTCACGACCGAGCTCCACCTCAAGGCGACGCGCCGCACGCGACAGCTTCTGCTGACGCTCAACGACATGCACCGGCACACGAATCGTGCGCGCGTGGTTCGCCACGGCGCGCTGCACCGACTGGCGGATCCACCACGTTGCGTACGTCGAGAACTTGTAGCCGCGGCGCCAATCGAACTTCTCGACGGCACGGTTCAAGCCCAGCGTCCCCTCCTGAATCAGATCCAGGAACGGCACACCCAGGCCGCGGTACCCCTTCGCGATCGAGACCACGAGGCGCAAGTTCGACTCAATCATCCGACGCTTCGCCCGCACGTCACCGCGCTCAATCGCCTTCGCGAGGGTGACTTCCTCGGCGGCGGTGAGCAGCTTGTGGCGGCCGACATCAGCGAGGAAGAGCTGCAGGCTGTCGCCCGCGCCCGACGGCTGATCGGCTTCGTAGACGACCTGCTCCGGAGCCTTGCCCGGCTTCTCGTCGGGAGCAGCGTCGCGGACTTCGAGACCGATCTTCTCGAGCTCGCGCGTCAGCTCTTCAACGTCAGGGTCGGCAAGGTCATGCTCGACTGCAAATGCCTCGAGCTCGCTCGGCTCGATCCAGCCGCGCTCCTCGCCGGCCTCGATCATGGTGCGAGCCCCTTCGGACTCCAGCAGTTCGGTCAACTGATTCTGCGTCAAGTGAACTTCACAACCCTTCTGTCACGAGTCTTGTCCTGCAAACGTTCGTACCCGGAGAAACGACTCCTGCGGGGAAAGCCTATAGGCAATCCACCGAATCTCCTAATGCCGATTTGGAAAAACCTGATGAATCCGCATGTTCCGGACTCTGGTTTCGACCCTTCTCCGCCGCAACCAAACGAGTTCCGCACCCGCGAATACCACTGTCAGTATGGTCGATGGTACGCGAAATGCCAGCGTTTCGCTGTTTAGGATCGGTAAAGCGCGTTATTTCTTGCGGCCACGCTTGGGCTTCGCGGGCCCACGCTCACGCCGATCTTGCAGCAGCTCGGCCGCCCGCTCGATCGTGATCTCTTCCACCGAGTCGGCGGTACGCAAGCTCGCGTTTGTCTCACCATCGGTGACGTAGGGGCCAAACCGGCCGTTCTTCACCACCACCGGCTTGCCGCTCACCGGGTCGTTGCCAAGCTCACGCAGTGGCGGAGCGGCAGCCGCGCGGCCACGCGCCTTCGGCTGGGCGATCAGCGCAAGCGCCTGCTCGAGCGTCACCGTGAAGAGCTCATCCTCGGTGCCGAGCGACCGCGACTCGGCGCCCTTCTTGACGTACGGGCCATACCGACCGTTCGTCGCGATCACCTCCTCGCCATCGACCTCACCGAGCGTGCGCGGCAACGTGAGCAGCTTGAGCGCGTCGTCGAGGGTCACCGTCTCGGGCGACATCGTCTTGAAGAGCGACGCGGTGCGCGGCTTCACCGTCTCGTCTTCCAGCACCTCGGTGATGTACGGGCCGTACCGGCCGTTCTTCAGCACGATCGTGTGGCCCGTCGCCGGATCGACACCCAGCGAGTTCTCGCCGGTGCCCTGCGCAAGGAGCGCCTCGGCCTTCTCGACCGTCAGCTCGTCGGGCGCAATATCTTCGGGAATCGTCAGCCGCTCATCGCCGCGCTGGATATACGGGCCGTACTTGCCCACCCGCAGCTCGATGCCGTTGCCGATCTCCAGCGTGTTGATCGCACGTGCGTCGATATCGCCAAGGTCGGTGACGAGCGCCTTCAGACCGCCGCCATCCGTGTCCCCGGCACCACCGAAGTAGAAGCGCTGCAGCCAGTCGGTGCGGTGCTCTGACCCCTCGGCGATCCGGTCGAGGTCGTCCTCCATCCGCGCCGTGAAGTCGTAGTCGACAAGCCGCCCGAAGTGCTGCTCCATCAGGTTCGTCACCGAGAACGCGAGAAAGCTCGGGACGAGCGCCTGGCCCGACTTGCGCACATAGCCGCGGTCGAGGATCGTGCCCATGATCGCCGCGTACGTCGACGGGCGACCGATACCGCGCTCCTCGAGCGCCCGCACAAGCGTCGCCTCGGTGAAACGCGGGGGCGGCGATGTCGAGTGACCCTGCGGCTCAAGCGCCGACGACGCAACCGCATCACCCTCGTTGAGTGGCGGCAGCTGCTTCTCTTCGTCGTCGCCTGAAACCGGCTCGTCGCGCCCTTCCTCGTAGGCATGCAGGAAGCCACGAAACGTGATCACGGTGCCCGCCGTCGAGAATTCGGCGTCGCGACCGTCGGAAGCCTGCGCGCCAAGCCGCACCGACACCGTCTCGCCGCGCGCATCCGCCATCTGCGAGGCAACCGTGCGCTTCCACACGAGGTCGTACAGCGCGAGTTCGTCGCGCTCAAGCTCGTTCTTCACCTGATCGGGAGTGCGGAAGTGATCGCCTGCCGGGCGGATCGCCTCATGTGCCTCCTGTGCGTTCTTCACCTTGCGGTTGTAGGTGCGCGGCTCAGCCGGAACCGTCTCGGCGCCGTAAAGCTCGCGCGCCTGATCGCGGGCTGCGACGATCGCCGACTCTGACAGCGTCGTCGAGTCGGTACGCATGTAGGTGATGTAGCCGTTCTCGTACAGGCGCTGGGCAACCCGCATCGTGTGCTGCGCCGAGAAACGCAGCTTGCGGCTCGCCTCCTGCTGCAGCGTCGAGGTCATGAACGGCGCGGCCGGGCGGCGCGTGTACGGGCGCCGCTCCACCGAGCGCACCGTCAACGTCACACCTTCAAGCGCCGTCGCGAGCGACCGTGCGCCTGCCTCATCGAGCGCGACCGCGTCGGCTGTCGTCAGCTCGCCGGTGCGGGCGAAGTCGCGACCCGTCGCCACGCGCTTGCCGTCAAGCGCCGCCAGCTTCGCGGTGAACTCCGACGCAGGGCTCTTGCTCGGCGCGAGCGTCGCCTCGATATCCCAGTACTCGGCGGCAACAAACGCCATCCGCTCGCGCTCCCGCTCAACCACGAGGCGCGTGGCAACCGACTGCACACGCCCTGCCGAAAGGCCCTGCATGATCTTGCGCCACAACACCGGCGAGACCTCGTAGCCGTACAGACGGTCGAGGATGCGGCGGGTCTCCTGCGCATCAACAAGGTGCTGGTTGATCTCGCGTGTCTCGTTCAACGCCCGCTCGATTGCCGGCTTGGTGATCTCGTGGAAGACCATGCGGCGCACCGGCACCTTCGGGTTCAGCACCTGCATCAGGTGCCAGGCGATTGCCTCGCCCTCGCGATCTTCGTCGGTAGCGAGCAAGAGTTCGTCAACGCCCTTGAGCTTGTCCTTCAGCGCTGTCACGACCTTCTTCTTCTTCGGGTCGACGACGTAGAGCGGCTCGAAGTCGTGCTCGACATCGACACCCAGGCGGGCCCAGGCCTCGCCCTTCTGCGCAGCCGGGATCTCCGAGGCCCCGTGCGGCAGATCGCGGATGTGGCCGATCGACGACTCGACGACGTACCCCGAGCCGAGGTAGCCCGCGATCGTCTTGGCCTTCGCCGGAGACTCGACGATCACCAACCGCTTGCCTGTTGTCGCTGTTGCAGCCATTCGGGGCGAGACGATAGCCCCTTTAGCGCGGTCCGCGATACTCGGACGGAATGAGCACGTCGAAAACACCCCCTGTGCTGCTCGCCGTCGATGGCGACTCGCTCGCCCACCGCGCCTACCACGGCATGCCGAAAACGATCCGCGGCGCGGGTGGCCGCCCAGCAGGCGCGCTCACGGGATTTGGCAACTTCCTACTCGCGTTGTGGGAGCGGGTACAGCCCGACTCGGTGGTCGTCGGCTGGGACAC
>OMIZ01000175.1 GCA_900299235.1 Actinomycetota bacterium | reverse complement strand
CTTCGAGAACAACCGCAAGATCCTCGAGGCGATGATGCAGTACTCGTTCGAGCAGGGCCTCTCGAAGCGACTCGTCGCACCCGAGGAGCTGTTCGCTCCCGAGACGCTCGGCGTCGCAGTCCCCCGCTAGGGCTTCGCTGAACCGGGCGGCTTCGCGAGCGCCTTCTTACGCAGCGCCTGCGCGACTTTCAGCGCCGTCTCGCGCACCTCGCGCGGAGCTGTGTCGCCCTCGGCGATCCCAAGCAGGAGCGTCACGGTGTCCTGCTGCGGCGAGCCGTTGCGAAGCGCAACCAGCGCGAGCCGCCGGACAGCCTCGTTGCTGTCGCTCGTGATCACCTCATGGAGCATTGGGCGCACGCCGTTGACGTCGCCGGGGTGATCGCGCGAGAGCAGCTCAAGCGAGATCAGCGCCGAGCCGCGCACTGCCGGGCTGTCGTCTTCAAGGCCGCGGCGCAGGAGCTCAATCTTCTGGCGGAAGCGAAATTGCCCGACCGCACGGAAGGCAGCCGCCCGAACGCGATAGTCGGCCGAACGCGCTGCGGCTTCCAGCTCCTCGTCCCACTGCGTACGAAGAGCCGCGAGTTCGCGCTCCGAACCGGCGACAGCGAGGGCGTCGGCCTGGGCTCCAGCTTCGGCGAGATTGCTCACGATGCCACGCTATCCGAAGGCGACACTGTGCGTCGAGGAGCGCATCGAGCCGAGACTAGACTGCCGCGGATGGCGCACAGGGTCACGCTGATTCCCGGCGACGGGACTGGGCCCGAGCTTGTTGACGCGACGCGGCGTGTTCTCGAAGCGACGGGAGTCGCGTTCGACTGGGATATCCGCCAGACGGGCATCGAGGCGCAAGGTGGCGAGCTCGATCCGCTACCTGCCGCAACGCTCGAGGCGGTTCGCAGCACCGGCGTCGCCCTGAAAGGGCCGCTCACCTCACCGATCGGGTCGAGCTTTCACTCGCCGAGCGGGGCGCTCCGCACCGAGCTTGGGCTCTACGCCCAGGTTCGCCCGTGCAAGAGCTTTCCTGGAGCCCGCTCACGCTTTGAAAACGTCGACCTCGTCGTGATTCGTGAGTGCACCGAGGATCTCTACGTCGGCGTCGAGTTTGAGCAGGGCACCGCGAACGCCAGGGCCCTGCGCGAATGGGTGGCCGCCCACGGGCAGCCGCTGCCGCATCTCGATTCGGGCATTGCGATCAAGCCGATCTCAGCAACGGCCACGCGACGCGTGTTCGAGTTCGCGTTCGCCTACGCGCGCAAGCACGGGCGTCGAAAGATCACGGCGGTGCACAAGGCGAATGTTCAGAAGTACACCGACGGCCTGTGGCTCTACACCGCCCGTACCGTCGCGTCCGAACACCCCGACATCGAGTTCGAGGATCGCATCGTTGACAACCTCTGCATGCAACTCGTCCAGCGACCCGAGGAGTATGACGTCCTCGTCCTCCCGAACCTCTACGGCGACATCGTCTCCGACATCGCCGCAGGCCTCGTGGGCGGGCTCGGGCTCGCGCCTGGCGCCAACTACGGCGATAACGTCGCGGTGTTTGAACCGACCCACGGTGCTGCACCGAGATACGCCGGTGCGAACCGCGCAAACCCCCTCGCACAGATCCTGTCGGGGTGCCTGATGCTCCATCACCTTGGCGAGCACGCAGCCGCAGAGCGCGTTGAGGGCGCCGTCGCCGACCTGATCCGCGACGGCAAGACGGTGACCTTCGACATGAAGGACGACCGCGACGACCCAACCGCCGCAAGCACAAGCGACGTGGCGGACGCTCTGATCGCAACACTGAACAGGTGACCCGACTCCGACGCCTGCTGCTTTCGAGCCAAGCCCTCTTCGTGCTGGGGATCGCGCTCCTCGGGGCGCTCCTTTTCGTGGCGATCCTCCCATCGAACAAGTACCTCTTCCTGCCTGACCGCGCCCACCCCGTAGCGCCCCTTGTCACCGTCGCGGGCGGCCACGACCCGACCGACGGTGGCGGCATCTACTTCGTCGATGTCGAGACGCGCAAGGCGACGATCCTCGAGACGCTCATCCCCTCGCTGAACAAGGGCGCCGACCTCTACTCGCCCGCCGCGATCAACCCGCAACACGTCAGCCCGATCACGCTGCGAGCGCAGGATCTCTCCGACATGCGTCGCTCACACGACATCGCCGCGGCCGTCGCGTTGCGCGCGCTCGGCGAGAAGGTCACCTCAACGCCGACCGGCGTGCGCGTGACCGACGTCGACCCATCGGCACCAGCCGGAAAGGTGCTCTATCCCGGCGATGCGATCGTGGCGGTCGATGGGACACAGACCCTGACGCTTGAATCGCTCGCGAAGACGATGTCCACGAAGAAGCCCGGGAGCGTCGTTGCGCTCTCGGTGCAGACCTCACGAGGCACAGAACTCGTCCACGTCAAGACGATCGCCCATCACGGCCAAGCGTTGATCGGCATCGCCGTTGAGCAGAACGCGACGATCGTTCTGCCGCGCAAGGTCACGATCGACTCGGGCGACATCGGTGGGCCATCGGCGGGCCTCGCGTTTGCTCTCGACATCGTCGAAGAACTCGGCCACGACATCGACCACGGGCACAAGA
Source organism: Actinomycetota bacterium (assembly GCA_900299235.1). Classification (GTDB taxonomy): domain Bacteria; phylum Actinomycetota; class Thermoleophilia; order Gaiellales; family Gaiellaceae; genus PALSA-600. The sequence continues at coordinate 13,169 of OMIZ01000175.1, read as the reverse complement.
TCGCAGCGACCGGCGAGATCTTCCTCGGCGGCGGTGTGGGCCCGATCGGCGGGATCAAGCAGAAAACGATCGGGGCGCGACGCGCGGGTGTGGATGTCTTCCTCGTCCCGGCGGGCGAGAACGCCACAGAAGCTAGGCGCTATGCGGGGTCGCTCAAGATCATCCCTGTGAAGAGTTTTCAACAGGCGTTGCGCGATCTGGCAACACTCTACGGCTAACGCGAAAATCGGCCGTTACCGGCCTGCAACATTTCGCCGGAAACACCGTGTTTTCTCTGTAGACAAGCCCTTGTGGACCACGCCGAGATCCGTATTCTCCCGAGTCGGTCGGGCTACTGAAAACACGATCTGGCCCGGCAAGACCTCCCAATGACACACAAGACGCTCACCTGCAACGACTGCTACTTCCGCGCCAAGGGACTCTGCGCGCTGGCATCCGAAGTGCCGTGCCCAACCTTTCGATCGACCACAGCGCGCCTGGCACCGCCACGCCAGCCGCAGCTCGTCGCGCGCCCGTTGAGCGTCGCTGAGCGTACGCGCGAGCCGATCTACGCGGCCGCGACTGCCTAGGCAGAGATCGCTGCTGCGAGACGCCGGATTCCCTCGTGGATCTCGGCGGGCGTCACGTAGCTAAAGGCAAGTCGGATCGTGTTCGGCGCGCCGCCGCAGTCCGTTCCCGGGACAGCGATCACACCCGAGGCGGCACGTGCGAGCACGGCGCTGGCGTCGGTGCCCTCGGGCAGCTCGAGCCACACGAAGTACCCCCCGGCCGGATGCGACCAGCGGGCGCCCGGGAGGTGCTCAGCGAGCGCCTCAAGCATCGCGTCGCGTCGGCCACGCAAGAGCCCCGCAACCCGCTCGACGTTGGGCTCGAAGAGACCGCGGCGGATGAACTCGTAGACCGTCGCCTGACCAAGAAGCACCGGGGTGATGTACGTCGCCGTGGCGGACGCGGCCAGCTCGGCAGCAAGCTTCTCGGGCAGCACAAACCAGCCGACACGCAGGCCTGGCGCAATCGTCTTCGAAAACGACGAGCTGTAGATCACCTTGCCGCCCGTGAGCTCGAAGAGCGACGGCTCAGGCTCACCCTCGTACCGGACAAGCCCATAGGGATCATCCTCGAGGACAAGCAGGTTCGCCGCGGTCGCGATCTCGGCGATCCGGCGACGACGCTCGGTCGTGAGCGTCCGACCGCTCGGATTCTGGAACGTCGGAATCGTGTAGAGGAACGCCGGCGCGTCGCCCTCGGCGAGCGCAGCCTCAAGCGCCTCAGGAATGAGGCCCTCGTCGTCCATGTCGAGCGCAACGACGTCGGCTCCTAGCTCACGCAGAATCTTCAGCGGCCGGTCGTAAGTCGGGTTCTCGACGAGCACACGCCGCCCGGGGGCAAGGTGCTGAGCAAGCAGCACGAAGCCCTGGAGCGAGCCGTTCGTGATCAGGACACGCGAGGCGTCAACGCCATGGCGATCAGCGAGCCAGTTACGCAGCGGGCCGTAACCAGCCCCGGGGCCGTACGACAGGATCGTCGTCCCGTCAGCCTCAAGCACCGCCTTCGCGCACTCGGCGAGCGCGTCCACAGCGAGGCACTCGGGAGCGGGCACGCCCCGGGCGAGAGAGATCACGTCCACTTACTCCCCTTTCGCGAACGCCGCGACAAGCGCGGCTACCTCGGACGGCGTCGTGCCGACAGTGATGCCGACAGCCTCGAGCGCCTCGCGCTTGGCCTGCGCCGTGCCCGAGGAGCCGGAGATGATCGCGCCAGCGTGCCCCATCGTCTTCCCCGGCGGCGCCGAGAACCCAGCGACGTAGGCGAACACGGGCTTCGTCATGTTCTCGGCGACAAAGCGTGCGGCCTTCTCCTCTTCGTCGCCACCGATCTCACCAACAAGCACCGCGATCTCCGTCTCGGGATCTGCTTCGAACCGCGCGAGCACGTCGATGAACGACGAGCCGACGATCGGATCACCGCCGATACCGACGATCGACGAGTTGCCAAGGCCGGCCTGGGCCAGCTCGTGGCCAATCTGGTAGGTCAACGTTCCCGAGCGTGAGACGAGACCGATCGTGCCGGCGCGGAAGACTTCGCCCGGAATGATTCCGACGTTCGCCTTGCCCGGCGAGAGCACGCCTGGGCAGTTCGGGCCGACGAGCGTCACGCCCTTCGCCCGAACGTACGCATACAGCGAAAGCATGTCGTGGGCCGGCACGTGTTCGGTGATGCAGATCACCGTGTGCACGCCAGCGTCGACCGCCTCGTACACGGCGTCGGCAGCAAAACGCGCGGGCACGAAGACGAGCGACGTGTTGGCGCCCGCCTCGGTCACCGCCTGCGCGACCGTGTCGTAGATCGGAATACCCTCGACGTCCTGGCCAGCCTTGCCCGGCGTGACGCCCGCGACCACCTTTGTGCCATAGGCGCGGTTGCGCAGCCCGTGGAAGCGGCCCTCGCTACCCGTCAGACCCTGAACGACGAGTCGGGTGTCGTTGTCGACGATGATCGCCATTACGCCGCCTTCTCCGCAAAGAGTCCGATACGCGCCAGGGTGACATCGTCGCCCGAAACGCGATCGCCCATCAGCGCGCGCACCTGCTCGGCCTCTTCGCCGACACAGCCGCACCGCTCAAGCCACGCTGAGAACGAGAGCGGGTAATCCCAGGTGCGAACGCCGACGATCTCGAGACCCGCGTCGGTGAGGAGCTCCCGCCACTGGCGCTCGTCGTAGTTGCGTACATGCGACGGATCGCGCAGCTTTTCAGCGGACTCTGAGTCCTCGCCCATGAAGAGGTTGTCGACGACCGCCACACGGCGCCGAGCGACGCGCGCGAGCTCATGCATCGACGCGGCGACATCGGCGAAGTGATGGGCGGCGACCCGTGTCGTTGCGAAATCGAAGCTGCCATCAGCAAACGGCAGATCCTCGGCGAAGCAGATCACGTCGGGCGTCATGCCAGGCGACGGGTCGCAGCTGACGACCTCAAGCCCAGCCTCGCGGAGCCGACGCGCCGTGTGCCCGCCACCGGTTGCGACATCGATCGCGGTCGTGCAACCGTCGGCCCACGCAACGATCGCGTCGAGATCGGGCCCCTGGCTGTGCGCCTGGCTCTGCCGGTACAGGTCAGCGCGCTCTGTCCAGACGTCGGTCATCGGGCAAGCTCCACCGCACGACGGGCGGCGTCAAGCATCGTCGGCTCGACATAGAGATTGGCGGGGGCGGCCTCGGCGAGCAGCGCGCGGCCTTCCTCGGCATGGGTGCCGTCGAGCCTGACGACGATCGGCACCGTGATGTCGATGCGCTCAAGCGCGGCAAGAATCCCGCGCGCCACCTCGTCGCCACGCGTGATGCCACCAAAGATGTTGAAGAGGATCGAACCGACCTGCGGGTCGGCCGTAATCACCTCAAGGGCGTTGACGACGCTGTCTGCCGACGCACCACCACCGAGGTCGCAGAAGTTCGCAGGGCTGCCGCCCGCGACGACGACAACGTCGACAGTCGACATCGAGAGACCCGCGCCGTTGCCAACGATCCCGACCGTGCCGTCGAGCTTCACGTATGTGACGCCCTTCGAGCGTGCGAGCGTCTCCAGCGGGTCGGCAGCACCCTCGTCGCGCAGCTCCGCGAGCTCCGGATGGCGACCGAGGGCTGAGTCGTCGATCGTCACCTTCGCGTCGAGCGCCTTCACGAGCCCGTCAGGCGTCACGATCAGCGGGTTGATCTCGGTGAGCATCGCGTCGTTCTGCTCGAAGCAGCGGTAGAGCTTCTCGACGATCGCGGAAACCTGCTTCTGCTCGCTCGGGTCCGTGAGGCCCGCGCCGTAGACGAGCGCACGTGCGTGGTGCGGCTGGAAACCTTCGAGCGGATCGATGTGGAGCCGCACGAGCGCATCGGGATTCTCCGCAGCGACCGTCTCGATCTCGACTCCACCCTCGGTGGTGAACATCAACAGTGGCTTCTTCGCACCACGGTCAAACGTGACCGAGAGGTAGTACTCGCGCTCGATGTCGCTCGCATGCTCAACCCAGAGGGTGCGCACGATGTGGCCGTTGATGTCGAGCCCGAGAATGCCTTCGGCGATCCGCTCGGTCTCCTCCGCGTCGGCGGCAAGCTTCACGCCACCCGCTTTGCCGCGACCGCCCGTGAGCACCTGCGCCTTCACGACCACCGGATAACCGACCTCATCGGCGGCGGCGCGCGCCTCGGCAGCCGTCGTGCAGACACGCCCGTCTGAGACAGGAATGCCCGCGGCGCCGAAGAGTTGCTTCCCCTGATACTCAAGTAGATCCATTGCCCTTGACCCTACCTACGGTCGCCGTGGTCCTATGGCTCGAAGCGAAATCGACGCCTCCCCCCACAGCCTCTTCATCTAGGCTCGCGGGTGATGGACGCGATTGTCGTTGACGGTCTTGAGAAGCACTACGGCGGCGTTGTGGCACTCGACGGCGTCTCGTTTACCGTCAAGGAAGGCGAGGTCTTCGGACTCCTTGGGCCGAACGGCGCCGGGAAGTCAACGACGGTGCGCGTTCTCGTCACGCTCACGAAGCCCGACCGCGGCAGCGCCTCAGTGCAGGGCCACAGCGTGCTGACCGACCCAGCAGCGGTACGTGGGGTGATCGGATACGTGCCGCAGGATTCGGGCGTCGACCGCTACGGCACGGGGCGCGAAAACCTGATGCTGCAGGGACGCGTCCAAGGCCTTGGCCGGCGCGATCTTCGCGCACGCGTCGACGAGCTACTTGAGCTCGTCGGAATCGCTGACGCCGCCGACCGTGTCGTCCAGGGGTACTCCGGCGGGATGAAGCGCCGACTCGACATCGCGCTCGGGCTGATCCACCGGCCGCGCGTGCTGTTTCTCGATGAGCCGACGACCGGGCTGGATCCCGAGGCACGCGTTGCAATGTGGGCGGAGGTCACCCGCCTCGCCGAGCGCGAGTCGCTGACGATCCTGCTCACCACCCACTACCTGGAAGAGGCCGACACGCTGGCCGACCGGCTCGCGATCGTCTCGCAGGGCAAGGTCGTCGTCGAAGGCACACCCGAGTCGCTGAAAGCGGCGCTTTCGGGCGACGCGGTACACGTCGAACTCGCTGACGGCCGAAGCGAGGATGCGCGTGCGGTGCTGGCGCAGGTCGACGCGCCCGTCGAGACGACGCTCGATGACGGCAAGGTGCTCGTCTCGCGTGTCACCGATGGTGGGCGTGCGTTGCCAGGGATCCTTTCGGCTCTTGGGACGGCTGGGATTGGGGTCAGTTCGGTGGCGGTGCACCGTCCGTCGCTCGACGACGTCTACCTCCACTACACGGGTCGCGCGTTCGAGGAAGAGCATCGTGGTGCCACGGTGACGCGTGCCGGCGGCAGGGGGCGGGGTCGCTGATGCGTGCTGCGAGTCACACCTGGTGGATGATCGTGCGCCAGTCGCGCAACCTGATGCGCGAGCCGATCTGGATCGCACTGCTGCTGATCCAGCCGATGGTGTGGCTCGTGCTGTACGGGCAGCTCTTCAAGAACGTGACGAAGCTCGGCGGGTTCGGGACGACGTCCTACGTGACGTTCCTTGCACCCGCGATCGTTGTGATGAACTCGTTCTTCGGGGCGACGTGGAGCGGCATGGCGATGGTCAGCGACCTCGACCGGAAGTTCGTTGAGCGGTTCCTGGCGACCCCGGCATCGCGGCTTTCGCTTGTGCTTTCGCAGATCGTGCGCTCGGCGTTGCAGGCGGCGCTCCAGGCGCTTGTGATCCTGCTTGTTGCCCTCGCGCTTGGCGTGCGGGTGCACACGGGGATCGCCGGCTGGGCGGTGATCGTGCTCGTCGGGATGCTCGTGAACGCGGCGTTCGCGGGTGTCTCCCAGGGGCTGGCGCTCTTGACGCGTCGCGAGGCGACGATGATCACGCTCGCGAACTTCATTGGGCTGCCGCTGCTCTTTCTGTCTTCGACGCTCCTTGCGACAAGTCAGATGCCGCACTGGATGCAGGTCGCGGCACGGCTGAATCCCGTCAACTGGGGTGTGGAGGCGGCGCGGGCGGTCGTGTTGCCGAATACCGATTGGGGCTCGGTCGGCCTCAATCTCGTCTATCTGTTGCTGCTCTGCGTTGTCACTGCGGCGTTCGCGACGTGGACGTTCCGTTCGTATCAGCGGTCTTTGTGATTGTTGGTGGGTAGGACCTGACCTTTCCGCCGCGTAAAGTTGCCTCGATGACGTTTGCCGATCAGCTGACTGTTGCCCGTGCCGCCGCGACACCGTTTGTAGTGGTGCTGTTCGCGATTCATTTCGCTGGCCATAACTGGGCGGCGACGATCGTGTTTTCGCTGGCGATGGCGACCGACTGGTTCGATGGGCGGATTGCGCGCCGCAGCGGGCGTACGACGTCACTCGGCTCGCTGCTTGATCCGGTCGCCGACAAGCTGCTCGTGATGGCGACGCTTGTGATCTTGATTGATCAGGACGTCTTCCCGGCGTGGATGGTCGCGACAATCGTTGGCCGTGAGTTGTTGATTAGTGGGCTGCGCCAGGCGGCAATGGAGCGTGGCGTCGTGATCGCGGCGCGCGACCTTGGGAAGCTGAAGACGTGGTCGCAGGCAATTGCTGCGGTTGGCGGCGGGCTTGCTGCTGCGGGTGTGTGGCGCTTCGACGTCGCGTGGTGGCTGCTGTTGATCGCCGTCGTGATGACGGTTGTGTCAGGCCTCGACTACGCCCGCGTCGCACCCGCGCTGCTGCGCGGGAAGCCGTCCGAGGCGTAGCGCCACCCCCACTGTCCGCAAAGGGCACCAAAACCCTGGTGTCTGACACCGCGGTTGTGAAACCGCCCTGTTTGAGCCAATTTTTCGGAATCGGTGTCAGACACCATTTTCTGTCAAGTGGCTCTTGGGGACAGGTGCGGCGACTAGGGTTCACGAATGCCCGGCCCCGCGACGCTCTTTGAACGCCCCACGTCGGAACGTCTGCCAAGCCGCCTCGTCCAGCTCATCCTCGGCCTCTTCCTCTACGGGGCAAGCTCAGCACTGCTCGTGCTCGGCGGGCTCGGCCTCGAACCCTGGAACGTCTTCCACCAAGGCCTCTCACGCCACACAGGCATCGCGATCGGCACCTGGGCAATCATCGCGAGCGCCGGCGTCCTCATGTTCTGGATACCCCTCCGGCAACGGCCCGGGGTCGGCACGATCGCCAACGCGATCCTCGTCGGCGCAGTCATGGACCTCGTCCTGTGGCTCGTCGCCACACCGCACAACCTCGCGACCCGCATCGCATGCATGGTCGGCGGCGTACTCCTAAACGGAGTCGCGACCGGCGCCTACATCGGTGCCGGACTCGGGCCAGGCCCGCGCGACGGCCTCATGCTCGGCATCTCGCGACGCACCGGCATCTCGATCCGCGTCGCGCGCTGGTCGGTCGAAGCAGCCGTGCTAGCAATCGGCTGGCTGCTCGGCGGCACCGTTGGCCTCGGGACGTTGCTCTACGCTCTCCTTATCGGACCGCTCGCCCACTTCTTCGTGCCCTTCTTCGACCGAACCCGGTCGGCGTCGTGAGCGCGCCCGTAGACAGAACAGTCGTCTGGCCCTTCGACGACGCAGGCGAGCCCGGACCGTACTTCTACGCCCGCTACGCGCATCCAACCGGAACAGCAGCAGAAGCAGCAATCGGCGCACTCGAAGGGGGCGACGCCCTGCTCTTCGCATCAGGCATGGCTGCCGAAGCCGCCATCCTGCTCGCGTTCGCAGAATCAGGAACAACCGTCGCCGTTGCCGAAGGCTGCTACTTCGGCACCTCCACACTCGTGCGGGAACTCGCGAAGTTCGGCGTCACGCTGATCGAGTTCGACCAAACCGGCCCACCACCCGCCGAAGCCGCGATCGTCTGGGTCGAGTCGCCCGCCAACCCGACGCTCTCGATGCCGAACTGGGAGGCTGCCAGCTCGACCGGCGCCCTCCTCGTGTGCGACGCAACGCTCTCGACGCCCGTCTACCTACGCGCGCTCGACAAGGGAGCCGACATCGTCGTCCACTCTGCAACGAAGTACCTGACCGGCCACCACGACGCCCTGCTTGGCGTCACGATCACCCGCGACCCGGAGAGGACCGCCGCCCTCCAACGAGCCCGGACGCTCTACGGCGGCGCCGCCTCTGCCGATACCGCTTACGCACTCCTACGCGGCCTCGACACCCTTGAGGCGCGCGTCCGGCAACAGACATCCTCCGCGACAGAACTCGCTGCCCGGCTCGCCGCACACCCAGCCGTCACCACCGTTCGCTACCCGGGCTTCGGTGGCGTGATCTCCTTCGACGTCCCGAACCCGCGCACCGTCGAGACGTCGCTCCCGTCGATCCGCAACTCGACGAGCCTCGGCGGTGTCACCTCATCGATCGAAAGCCGCCACCGCTGGGAAGGCGACCGAATTCCGGAGGGACTGCTGCGGCTTTCTGTCGGGCTCGAAGACGTTGAGTTGCTCTGGGGCGACCTCAAAGCCGCCCTCTCAAACTAGGCGCCGTCCGTCAGACGCACGAGGATCGCACCCTCGCCACTCGTGTAGGCCTCTTCGCCGTGCTGGCTGACATCGAGACCCAGGCCTTCGTCGCGCTCGCTCACCCGCAGTGACGTAAACAGCCCAATCCCTCGCAGGATCACGTAGGTCGCACCGAACGCGTAGGCGCACGTGACGGCGACCGCAAGCGCCTGCCAGCCAAGGCGGTGGGCGTCGCCGTAGAGCAGACCGTTTCCGATGCCATTCCACGCCTTCGCCGCGAAGAGGCCGATGAAGAGAATCCCGGTTACGCCGCCAAGGCCGTGCGCGGCGAGCACGTCAAGCGACTCATCAAGCCGTGTGCGCGGCCGCCAAACGATAAAGACGTAGCTCGGAATCGCGGCGAGCAGCCCCAGCCCGAGCGCACCAAGTGGGCTGACGTATCCCGCCGCGGGTGTGATCGCGACCGCCCCGACGATGATTGCGGTGGCGGCACCGATCGCCGTCGCCTTCCGAGCGCGAACGAGATCAAGAACGATCCAGGCGACGAGCGTTGCGGCCGGAGCAAACAGCGTGTTCGCGAACGAGAGCGCGGCGCCGCGCCCCGAGGCGAGCGCGCTGCCGCCGTTGAAGCCGAACCAACCGAACCAGAGCAGACCCGCACCGAGCAACGCGTACACGCCGTTGTGGGGCAGCAGCGCCTGGCGCCCGTAATCCTTGCGTGCGCCGACAACGAGGGCTGCAGCGAAGGCCGAGAAACCCGACGCCATTTCGACGGGCACGCCGCCCGCCCAATCGAGCACACCGTGGTGTGCGAGGAAGCCGCCGCCCCACACCTGGTGGGCGAGGGGCGCGTACACGACAACCGACCACACGGTCATGAACACAAGGAATGGCCCGAACCGCATCCGCTCGACGACCGCACCCGAGATCAGCGCGGCCGTGATGATGCAGAAGCTCGCTTCGAAGACCACAAAGAGGAGTGATGGGATGGTCAGTCCCGGTAGCGCTCCTGGCCCGAGTCCGCGCAAGAAGATGTGGTGCAGCCCTCCGACGATGCTTCCATGCCCGTCGAACGCGAGCGAGTAGCCGACGAGCACCCAGGCGACGGTGACAACGCCGAGCGCACCGATGCTCATCATGAACGTGTTCAGCGTGTTCTTTGAGCGAACAAGCCCGGCGTAGAAGAGGCCGAGCGCTGGCGTCATCATCAGGACGAGCGCGGTCGAGACGAGCATCCACGCGGTATCGCCCGTGTCGATCTGGCCTGCTGCCGCGGCTGTTGCGAGAAGCGTCGTCATCGATCAGGCAACTGGCGTAACAGCTTCGGTGTCTTCTTCACCGGTGCGGATGCGAACGACTTTGTCGATATCGAGCACGAAGATCTTCCCGTCGCCAACCTCGCCGGTGCGCGCGCCGGCCTGAATCGCCTTGATCGTCGGTTCGACGAAGTGGTCGGAGACGGCGACCTCGAAGCGCACCTTCTCGGCCAGCTCCATCTTCACGGTCGTTCCGCGGTAGGTCTCGACCCGGTCGGTCTCGCCGCCGTGGCCCTGGACGCGGCTCATTGAGAGACCACGCACCTCGGCGCGGTAGAGCGCTTCAAGCACGTCGTTTGCCCGTTCCGGACGGACGATCGCCACAACGAGTTTCATTGCTCTCCCTCCCTCTTTCGGACCGCTGACTCTCCCCTTGCCGCAGTTGCATTGTGGCTGAACGGCGCCACGCACGATGCGAGAGCCGCCTGCCCGAAATCGACATGTCCGAACCCAACAGTGGTAGAAGAGACATGTGCGCTTGATCGCGGGGGTAGCAGCACTGAGTGCGGTACTGACCGCGGCGCTCTCGGCCGCCGCGGCGTCACCGCCGAGCGGTGCGACGGCGATCTGTCGCGACGCGACCTACAGCTACTCGCAGCACCACTCCGGCACCTGCTCACATCACGGCGGTGTCGCAAAGTGGCTCGACGGTTCGACGGTCACTGCGAGTGGATCGACTCACGCGGCGAGCACATCGACGCCCCTCACCGGAGCGACTGTGCTGATCGCACCCCGCACGAAGAGCACGGGCTGTCACCTCGGTGCGCTCCCCGATCCGGCCTGCTCGCCTGGCGCAACGTATGCGGCGCTCACGAAGGGCGTGATCTGCTCGTCAACCTTCCGCACGAGCACGATCCGCAATGTCCCGACCTCCGAGAAGCACGCCGTCGAAGCGGAGTACGGTCTCACGCCGAAGAGCTACGGGTACATGCTCGAGATCGACCACATCGTCTCGCTTGAGCTCGGCGGATCGAACGACATCGCGAACCTCTACCCGGAACTCGCGAACGCGAACCCGGGCTATCGCGTGAAGGACAAGCTCGAAAATCGGCTCCACGACATGGTTTGCGCGGGCTCGATCACGCTCCGCGACGCCCAGGTTGGGATTGCAACTGACTGGGAAGCGCTCTACAAGCGCGTGTACGGCGTCGCTCCGGTCGGCTGAGTTCTCAAGCCGAAGCGGGGATTCGAACCCCGGACCCCCTGTTTACAAGACAGGTGCTCTGACCAGCTGAGCTACTTCGGCGTACCCGAATGGTACGGCCCGACGCGTACGACCGACAGTGGAAGGACGAGCTAGCTCAGAACCTGGCGACCCTGCTGGTGCGTCAGGATCTTGCGCTTCACGCGCTGGAGAGCGTTATCGATCGTCTTCGTGTCGCAGCCGAGTTCGACAGCCATGTCTTCGTACGACAGCCCGTCGAGGTATAGGCGGAGTGCATCGGACTCAAGCGGCGAGAGCGTCGAGCCGAGGCACGAGACAAGGCTCTGCAGCTCCTCGGTCGAGATCACACAGACCGACGGGTCGTTCACGCCCGGGCCTGGGAGCGCATCGCCAAGCGTGACGTCGCTGTCGGACTCCTGGCCGGCCGGCGTGTGGCTAAACGAGACGTACGTGTTCAGCGGAGCGTGCTTGAAACGGGTCGCCGTCTTTATCGCCGTGATGATCTGGCGGGTCACGCAGAGCTCTGCGAACGAGCGGAAGGTTGTGCCCTGGTCGGAGCGGAAATCGCGGACGGCCTTGTAGAGGCCGATCAGGCCCTCCTGAATCAGGTCATCGCTATCGCCACCAACGAGGAAGTACGAGCTCGACTTGAGGCGAACGAAGGACGTGTAGCGCCGGATGAGTGCATCCATCGCCTCGGTGCTGCCGTTGCGAGCCTTGATGACGAGCTGGAGGTCCTCCAGTTCGCGTGCGATCTTCTGTGGGCTCTTTGGTACGGCTGTCGCCTGGCGCGCTACGGCCACGAGATTCCCTTCGTTTGCTGGCACTTTCCAACGAGCGAGCGTCGGCCGTTCTGGCTCAACTCTCACCCTGAACTTGAGGTGAATTTAGCAGTGGTCCCATCTGAATACAAGTTGAACTTGCACTGGACCTTTTACGCCCGGACCTGTACAGTGAGTTCCCCCTGTTTGCGGGCAGAAGTTGCGCGCGGCGGCAGGCCATGCATGGCTGATCCTGCGTGATTTGCACGCGCCGCTACTGGCCGCGGCGGAGCTTTTCGAGCTTCTCGCGCGTCTCGGCGTCGAGGCGCCCCGTGAGTCCTGCTGGCTTCTCATCGCGGTGCACGGGAAGCTCGAGGTCGCGAAAGAACGTCTGCGACGACAGCTTCTTGACCTGGATCCCGGCCGTGGCGCTGACCGTCGTATCCGACGAGATCAGCAACACACGCGTGGTTCGCCGATGCTCGGCAGCGAGCCGCTCGAGCATCGTGTCGGCATCGGGCGCAAACCGCACGGCCAGCGAACCGAGGTCGACGTCAGTCCCAACGCCGTCGAAGACGACGATCCCTCGAGCCCCCTGCGATGCGACGTAGCTCGCGAGCACATCGACGAGCTCGCGCCTGTCACCGTACGGCCCAGCGTGCAGCAGGTTGTAGCCGTCGAAGAGGTAGAGCGTCGTGTCGGGCACTCGCTCTCCCCTCCCCTCAGCCTGCCGCCGCTCGCTGCCGCCGCGCCTCGTACAGCATGACTGCGGCGGCGACGCTGACGTTCAGCGACTCGACCTCGCCGAGCAACGGGATCGACACGAGCATGTCGCACGAGCGGCGCACGAGCGGCCTCAGCCCTTTCCCCTCGGCACCAAAGACGAGGACGGTGCCGCCCGAGAGATCGGTCTCCCACATCGACTGCTGGGCCTCACCCGCCGCGCCATAGACCCAGACGCTGTTTCCCTTCACGTCCTCGAGGTAGCGCGCAAGGTTTGTGACCACGGCGATTGGCAGATGTTCGACGGCGCCCGCGGAGGCGCGCGCAACCGCTGGCGTGACGACGGCTGAGCCGTGTGCCGGCACGACGATTCCTGTGGCCCCTGCGCCTTCGGCGGCGCGACAGACGGCACCGAGGTTGCGCGGGTCGGTGACGCGATCGAGCACGGCCAGGAGTGCCTTCTCGGCCTTCGCGAGCGCGTACGCATCGGCATAGGGGAACGGTGCGACACGGGCGACAACGCCCTGGTGATCCCGTGTTTCAGCCAGTTCTCCGAGATCACGCTCATTCTTGAGCTTTGGACGGGCCGCTTCAAGCCACTCCTCGGCTGCGATCGCGCGATCAGTGGCCCAGACCTCGAACACCTCACGTCGACCCCGCAGCGCCTCACGCACGGCGCGGCGACCGTAGACGATCTCGGCGCTCATCGCCGAGGCACGAGCGAGTAGCCGCCCGCCTCGTCGCGCAT
>OMIZ01000174.1 GCA_900299235.1 Actinomycetota bacterium | reverse complement strand
TAGTTCGCGATCTGGTTGATCTTCTTCTGGCCGGGCGCCTTGAACCCCGGCATCCCGTCACCGCCGTAGGTGACCTGGTTGACGATCGACGAAAGGCCGTGGTGCGAGTAGGTCAGGTCGGGGCCGATCTTGCCAGCGGTCTTCGCCGGCTTGAATGTGTGGCACGAGCCACAGGTCGCGACGAAGAGCGTCTTGCCGGCGGTCGCTGCCGGAGTCGCCGCCTGAGCAGCGCCCGCGGCACCGAGGGTGAGGAGCGCAGCTGCGGTTGCTGCGAGGGTGTGTTTGGTCGGCATGTGCCGGCCTCCTTTCGAACGGTTCCAAGGGGGAGTGGAGAAACCGCTCGCAGGTTGATCGCCGCCGATGAGACGCCGATGAGACGCCGATGAGTCAGACCTCAGAGATTCGTGAAGCCGAGCTAGCGAATGCCGCTGATGCCGCGAATGAGATCGAAGAGCGAGAGCGCCAGGAAGATGATCCCGAAGAGCGTGACGAACTCACGCAGCACCTTGTGCGCCATCTTCCCGTCGCGCCGCGGGATGAAGCCTGCTCGGCGCGAGCGAAGGATGCGAGCGACGGCGAGCTGGCGCAGACGCCAGATGTCTGTCGTGAACGCGTAGCCCGCAGCGAGGAACGTGGCCGCGAGGATGAACTGCAGGATGGCGCGGGGTCCTGGCGGGCCGATCACAACGTCGATGTTCACGATCGTGAGGACGATCGCAAGCACACCGCCAAGCCAGAGCAGCCACGCGACACGGTAGGCAGTACCGGTCGCAGGGAGCTCGTGAAGGTACGGCGCCGGTCGCGGCTTCCGCTTCTTGCGACCACCGCGCACGGGTGCGTGAGCGCTGGCAGGAGGTGGCGGCGGAGGCGGTGCCGCAGCTGCGACGGGCTGTGCTGCGACGGGCTGGACGGGAACGGCTTGAACCGGCGCGACAGGCGGTACAGATGCCTGCGCGGGTGGTGACGGCGGGGCTGTCGCCCCTGCCGCGGCTGCCGCCTTCGTCTCGGCTGCCGTGCGCTCGATCTCTTCGAGCTTTTTCTTCGCGAAGAGGCCCGCCGACCGTACGAGCTTCCCGGCCGCGCGACCAATTACTTCAGCGTTGTCTGCCATGAAGCTACGGTAACTGGGCGAGCGGCCGTGCTGTGTCGACCGTGACTGAACCGATCGCCGCCCGCACACGAAATCACCTCGATGACCGAGATCCTCCCACTCCCGACTGGCGCCGAACTCCGGGTGACAAACGCCCCGTCACCGCTCGCCGTCGTCTGCATCAATGGCGGGCAAGGGGGCTTGGTCGAAGGCACATGGAGCGCGTCGCTCGAGTGGCTCGTTGAGCAGCTCGCGCCGTCCCGCCCCACCATCCGCTTCAGCGAGGTTCGCTACCGCATCAAGTCGTGGCGGAAGCTCGACTGGTGCATCGAAGACGCCCAGGCCGCGGTCGAACAGACGGGGGGGGCGCGCACGCTGCTCGTCGGCTTCTCGATGGGCGGCGCCGTCGGCATCGGAGCGACAGACACGCCGACCGTCGAGGGCCTCGTCGGGCTCGCGCCCTGGATCCCTGACCGGATGCCGGTCGAATCGCTCGTCGGTCGCCGATTCGACGTCATCCACGGATCGCTCGACCGCTGGCTCCCGGGCATCCCGGGTGTGTCGACGGCGAGTTCACGCCGCGGCTTCGACCGGGTTCAGGCGCTTGGTGTGCCCGGCTCTTACACGTTGATTCGGGGCGCGGTGCACCCGATTGCGCTACGCCGACCGAGTGGCGCACCGTTCCCGTTTCCGCGCGCTCGGCGCTGGGCCGAGCTTCTCGGCGAGCGGATCGACGCGTTCGCGCGCTCTACGACGGTGTGATCACGCGACGCCGCTCGAGCTGAGCTGCGTCTGGAACACGCACGTTCGAGACGAGTCCGAGCTTCTCGAGGCCGCGAATCACCAGCCACGACATGTCGAGCTGACCGCGGTGGAGCCCGTGACGCGCGGAGGCGGGAAATGCGTGGTGATTGTTGTGCCAGCCCTCACCGAAGACGAGGTAGGCAACGAGGCGGTTATTGCGGGACTCGTCGCGTGAGCGATAGTCAGCGGCACCCCACATGTGGCAGATCGAGTTCACGCTGAACGTGGCGTGCTGGTAGAGGAAGATCCGCACGAGGCCGCCCCACACCATCGCCTCGACGCCTCGATCGACACCGCCGATTGCGTAGCCGATGAGGAATGGGATCCCGAGCGTGAGACCAACCCACACGAGATACAGCCGGTCGATCCAGCGAATCATCGTGTCCTCGTAGAGATCGCGGCCGTACAGCATCCCCTGCTCCATGCCCATGTTCGAGAACATCCACCCGACGTGGGCATGAATAAAGCCGCGCGTCACTCCCCAGACGCCGTCGCCATGTCCGACGTGCGGTGAGTGCGGGTCGCCTTCCTTGTCCGAGAACGCGTGGTGCTTACGGTGGTCGGTCACCCACTGGGTGATCGGCCCCTGCATCGTCATGCACCCGAGGATCGCAAGCGTCGCCTTCACGGATGGATGTGCATCGAAACCTTTGTGCGTGAAGTAGCGGTGGAAGCCGATCGTCGTTCCGAAGGCACACACCACGTACATTCCGAGCATGATCGCCACGTCACTCCAGTGGAACGCGACGTTCCAGAGAAGGCCCATCGCCATCGCCACGCCAAGCAGTGGGACGATGACTGCAACGAGCGTCACCACCTGCGACACGCGCGAGGTGTGCGGCCGCACCGTTCCGACCTTTGCGACCTCCGGCTCGTCGTCTGGGTCAGGCGGAAGCAGAAGCGGCTCTGGGGTCGTCACGGTCATGCCAAACCAATATTCGCACGTAGACGAAGGTCGGTCGTGCGAGTAGCAGTCATTGGTTCTGGTGTCGCCGGCCTCGGAGCGGCCTACGTGCTTGCAAAGGCGCACGATGTCGAGCTCTTCGAGAAGGACGGCCGCCCTGGCGGCCACGCGAACACCGTCGTCTTCGACGAGCTCGCTCTCGACACGGGCTTCCTCGTCCACAACCTTCGCAACTACCCACTGCTCACTCGACTCTTCGGCGAGCTCGGGGTGGCAACGCAGGAATCCGAGATGTCGTTCTCGGTCTCCTACGACGACGGGCGCATCGAATACTCGGGCCGCCGCCCCTTCGCGCAACGACGCAATCTTGTTCGGCCTGGCCACTACGCACTGCTCTGGGAGATTGGACGGTGGCTCCGCACCGCTCATCGGACACTGGATGAGGCCGATTGGGAGAGCCAGACGCTTGGCGCGTACCTCGACACGCACGGCTACTCGACTGCGTTTCGCAACCAGTTCCTGATTCCGTTGACCTCGGCGCTGTGGTCGACGGCCCCAGGTCGGGCACTGGAGTTCCCTGCTGCATACGCGATTCGGTTCTACGAGAACCACGGCATGCTCGGGTTCGGTCGCTTCAAGTGGCGAACGGTCACGGGCGGCAGCAAGAGCTACGTCAACGCGCTTGTCGCAACCCTGCCAAACGGGGCACACCTGAACCAGGGTGTGCGCTCGATCACGCGCACCGGCGACGCTGTCGACATCCGCACCACCGACGGCACATCGCACCGTTTCGATCGAGTCGTGATCGCCACACATGCCGACGACGCACTTGCGTTGCTCGAGGATCCCTCCGCTGAGGAACGGCGCATTCTCGGATCGTTCGCCTACACCGTGAACGAGACCGTCCTGCACACCGACGCGTCACTCCTTCCTCAAACGCGCGGCGCGTGGGCGTCGTGGAACTACCGGATGGCAAACAACGGCGCGCCAACGCTGACCTACTACCTCAATCGACTCCAGCGGCTCGAAACGCCGCGCCACTACTGTGTGACCCTGAACGAGCAGATCCCCGACGACCACGTGCTCGCCCGATTCTCGTACGCGCACCCCCTCTTCACGGTAGGCACGCTTGACGCGCAACGCGACCTCGCTGCTCTCTCAGGCGAACGCGGCACGTTCTACGCGGGAGCGCACCTCGGGAATGGCTTCCACGAGGCGGGACTCGCCTCCGGCGTCGCCGCGGCAGCTGCCCTGGGGGTCTCATGGTGACCTCGGCGCTCTACGAAGGAACGCTGATGCACTCACGGCGCGAGCCGAAGCGCCACGTCTTCACGTACCCGGTCTCGTACTGGCTCCTTGACCTCGATGAGCTCCCGGAGCTCGACCGGCGGCTTCGCCTCGTGTCGGTCAACCGCCGGAATCTCGTGACGTTTCGCGATCGCGACCACTTCGACGGTGACAAACCGATCAAGCAGGCGGTGCTCGACTTCATCGGCGACCCCACGGTCGAGCGCGTGCTGATGCTCACCCAGCTACGCGTCTTTGGGTACGTGTTCAACCCAGTCTCGTTCTATTGGTGTTACCGCCGCGCGGGTGAGAATCGTGATCAATGGGAGCTCGCCTGCATGGTCGCTGAGTTGAACAACACCTTCGGGGAACGTCTCCCCGAGGTGCTGCGCGGCCCGACGCTGCGTTACGAACACGAGAAGCGCCTCCACGTCTCGCCGTTCTTCGGCGTCGAGGGGAGCTACGAGTACGCCTTCTCGCAGCCGGGCGACGAGGTGTGGGCGCGCATGCACCTGCGCGATGGCGCCGGCCATCGTCCACTCACCGCCGTCCTGCACGGTCGGCGCCGTGAGTTGACGAACGGCTCGGTGCTTCGCACACTGTTGCGATACCCCCTGATGCCAGTGCAGGTGATCGCGCTCATTCACTGGCAGGCGCTTCGGCTGTGGCTGAAGCGTGTGCCGTTCCACCACAAGCCACCCTTCCAGCCAGGAAAAGGGTCGGTGCGCCCGTGAACTCGCGCGCTGCCCTCCGCCGCGAACCGGGTGCCGGACGGCTCCCCCTCGCCGAGCGGATTGCCATCACGCTGCTCGACCGTGCGCTTCGCCACCTCGACGGGGGAACGCTCGACGTCACGCTCCCTGACGGCTCGAACCGCCAGTTTGGACATGGCCCGGTCGCCGACATTCAGATCCATAGCGACACCCTGTTCCGCCGACTCGCAACACGCGGCAAGGTCGGCTTCGGTGAGTCGTACACGGCGGGTGAGTGGGACACCTCCGACCTGACCGCGCTGTTCGAGCTGCTGCTGCGGAACGCCGAGGCGGCCAACCGTCGCCACGGCACGATCCGTCGCATCCTCGATGCGCGGCCGCGCCCAAACCGCCGCAACGGGCTGCTGCGCGCTCGACACAACATCGCCTACCACTACGACCTCGGCAACGACCTCTTCGAGCGAATGCTCGACGAGACGATGACCTACTCGTGCGCGATCTTCGAGTCGCCTGACGAACCGCTCGCTGACGCCCAGCGCCGCAAGTACCGCCGCATCTGCGACCAACTCGATCTCAGCCCCGACGAC
>OMIZ01000173.1 GCA_900299235.1 Actinomycetota bacterium | reverse complement strand
TCGGCGGCCTGCGCTTCCGCGTGCGCCCGAACGCGTTCCTGCAGACGAACACGCAGATGGCGGCCAAGCTCTACGACCTGGCGATCGAGGCGGCGGGCCTGACCGGCAAGGAGACCGTCTACGACCTCTACTGCGGCATCGGCACGATCGGCCTCGCCCTGGCAAAGAACGCGCTGACGGTGTGGGGGATCGAGATCTCCGAAGAGGCGGTTGCCTGCGCGATCGAGAACGCAGAGCTGAACTTGATCGGCAACGCTGCGTTCTTCGCAGGCAATGTCGGCCTCGTCCTTGAGGAGCTGCGGGAGCGCTCGGGCGAACCCGACGTCGTCGTTGTCGATCCACCACGGGCCGGGCTCGCCGGCAAGGCGCTCAAGCGCCTGGGTGAGCTGGGGGCGCAGCGAGTCGTCTACGTCTCGTGCAACCCGACAACGTTCGCGGGCGATCTCAAGCGGTTGAGCGAGGAGTACGGCTACGACCTGATCCGCACGACGCCGGTCGACATGTTCCCGCACACGCCGCACGTCGAAGCGGTGTCGCTGCTTGAACGTCGCGCGGGCTTCGTGCTCCCCGAGCCGGAGCCTAAGAAGCCAAAGAAGAAGTAGGCCGTAGGCGCCGCCAGATCAGGTCGGCGTTCGGCAGTAGGAAGGCAAGCGCGAGGCCGGGTAGAGCGGGCAGACCGTCGACCGTCCAGAGGTGCGCTGCGATCACAGTCAGCCCAAGCGATGTGACGAGGGCGAGCCACGTGATCCCGACCCGCAGTCGAAAGCGCAGCGCGGCGCCAAGGAAGACAGCGAAGAACAGCAGGTCGGGAAGCCCGAGCCGCGCGGAGCCACCGCCTGGCACGACAAAAGCGATCGAGAGCGACGTGAAGACGTGCTCGTGCTTGCCGCTCGTAATCGCGTGTGTCGGCCCCTTCCACACGGAGTAGGCGTCGACCCACGGGATCAGCAGTGCGACGAGCACGATCCACGAGAGCTCCTCGAAGAAGCCGAGGAACCACCAGCCGGCACAGGTCATCGCGCCGATCTTCGTGAAGTTCGCGCCAGTGTCGAACCCGACCTCGGTGAAGGCGATCGTGAGGACGCCAAGAGCGATCGCCGGAGCCCAGAGGCGCGGCGTGTCCCAGAGCGGTGAGGCAAGCCAGACGAGCAGAAATACCGCCGGCATCAGGACGATTGCGATCAACAGGATGCTCGGCCAGAGCGCAAGACCCGCGACGTGCGGGGCTGCGAGATACCAGGCGAGGAGCAGTCCTAGTAGGGCGGCAGCGCGGCCCACCAGGGGCCCAGGGTCTTGAAGGCGTTCCAAAATCGTGTCTTAGCTGACTGCTCGTCGAGTGACTCGTCGATATCGGGCACGACGAGCGCCTGGATCGTGGGTGTGAACTCTTGCAGGTCGCCCAGCGTAGCCTCGACCGGCTTGGAGAGCGGGAAGGCGATCTCGTTGAGGAAGAGGCGGGCGTCGTCACCCATCACGACAACGATGCGCGGCGACACGATGCGGATCTCGCGGCGCAGCCAGTCGCGGCACTGCTCGATGTCGGCGCCTGCGAACTTCACGCAGTTCGTCCCGAACACCTCGGTTGCATCCACCGACAGCTTCTCGAGCGACTTCTTGGTCGCGTGCCCCGCACGACCGTGGTAGGCGACGCCCTCCCGCAGTTCGTGTTCCTGCGGGCCGTACTTGAGCAGGAACATGGAGCCCAGCGGGTGTCCGGTGGGTTGGGCGACAGGGGCACCCTCCGCTGCCTCGGCAACTTCGTGCTCGAGGCGGAGGATCTCCTTGATCGCTTTGTCCAGGTACCTCTGGAAGATCTCGTCGGTCATAAGGGCAGTCACGGGGCTTTGGTCCATTCTCCCCGTCAGGTCCTTCTCCTTGACCGGCTCGCCCCCTGCGGTCCCTTGCCGAACGTTTACTTGACCTTGTCGCGCACCTGAGCCATCCATTTCAGGCTCTGGAGGTAGGCGAGCGACTTCGGGCGACGGACGATCTCGGCGCCACGGATCGAGACGAGGAACTCTTCCGGGTCGCTGAACGCCCGCATCCGCACAGCGCCGGTGCCGACACCCTGCAGCACGTGAGCGTCGGAGCCGGCGCCCATAGCGAGGTCGTACTTGCGTGCGAAGCGCAGCGCTTCGTCGTTGTGCGCGTCCCACAGGAGGCGGGCGTTGTAGACCTCAAAGAGGTCGATGTCGGCGAGGTGGCGTTGCAGCGTCGCGGGCGAGGGCACCGTGTGCATGCGGTCGAAGGGGTGAGGGACGTAGACGAGCCCACCCTGCTCCTTGATCGCGGCGATCGTGTCGGCGAACGGCATACCCCGCGGGATTTCGCGTTCGAGGAAGAGGCCGATCACTTCGCCCTGGTTGTCGGTCTTGATCTCCTCGCCCGGAATGACGATCAGATCGCGGTCTGCGGCGGCGTCGACCGTCGCGAGCGCGCCACCGAAGACGTTGTGGTCGGTGACCGCGATCGCGCCCAAACCTTCTGATTCGGCGTGGGCGACAAGATCAGTGGGTTCGACGGCGCAGTCGAACGACCAGCTCGTGTGCATGTGGAGGTCGGTGAGGATCCACGGCCGATCGGCGAGCGGATCGCTGTCGCGGCGGACGCGTTGCGTGGGGCGACGCGTGAGTGCTTGGTCGTAGATCGTGGTCAGGCTTGCTGCGACGTCGGCAAACGACGCGCCCTGCGCGGCTGCCAACGAGTGGGCTTTGCCTGCGGTGAGCAGGCTCTCGGTCTCGGCAAGACGCGCGGCGAGTGCCGCTGCGAGCTCGGGCTGCTCCTCTACCCCTGCTGGGCGTGCGATGGCGCACCCGCAGGCCTGCGCCTCAAGCAGCAGGCGAGGGAGACCGTCAACGGCGGGGACGAAGATCTCGGCGTCGGCGAGAACGGCTGCGCGCGAGGCGCCGTCGCGGCCGGTGCGGACGCGCACACGTCCTGCGAGGTCACGTGGGACGCTCGGGCGGCCGCCGAGCGGCTTTGTATTGAGCAGCACGACCTCCCACTCGGGCAGCTCGCGCAGGGTATGGATCACGGAGCGTGCAAGTGGTCGTTCGGTGCGGCGTGCCTCGACGACGATTGTCTTGCGCTTGGTGCCAGGGTGGAACACGTTCGGGTCGATGCCGGGCGACTCGAGATGCCAGGTGCCTTCGTAGATCTCGGCGGCGGCGTCGCGCGCGTCAGGCGACAGTGCGATGAGCGCGTCGATGCGGGCACGCAACCGTTCGCGCTGTCCTTTCGCGGGTGGGTAGGTGAGGCGCTCCGTTGACGAGAACGTGGCGGCCGTGACGGCGTGTGTCTCGAGCAGTGCGAGGTAGGAGAGCGATGGCAGGCCCGGCTCAAACGCGTGGACGACGTCGAAGTCGCCGCGCGCGAGGATGAGTGCGATGTTCGCGCGCGCGCCGACGGGCACGCCCATCTGCGAACGGCGCGAGATCGGCACGGCCGGGGTGATCGCGACGATCTCGGGGAGCGGATCGGAGCCGGCGAGGGCGTGCCGTCCGGCTTTCAGGTCGATCGCGCGGGTCGATGGTGCAACGACGGTGACCGTGTGGCCGAGCTCCCGCAGTGCCGCCGCGATGCCCGCCACGTGCTCGTTTACGTCGTGCGGTTGCGACCACGCAAACGGCGTCACAAGACAGATGCGCACTGCGCCCTAGGGTAGTCGAAGTGGTGGGGGAAGAGGCGTTCGCCGCGGTGGTGGTTCTTGACTTCGTGCAGCGTGCTTTGCCTTCGGGCTTCGCTGACGGAGACAGCTGGGGGTCGCGAGCCGAGGACGCAGGGAGTCCCGATAGCGCCGCTATCGGGACGACTGAGGACGACGGCGCGCGACCCCCAGCGTGATCCGGCAGCTCAAGCGCCGATGGCAAGGCTCGCGTAACATGTTGAGATGTCAACTATCGAAATCCAAGCAATGGATAACGGTCCGTACCTCGTCAAGGGTGCGGTCGATCTCCAGGACGGCGCCGGCAACTCGTACGACGTCTCCGATAAGAACATCATCGCCCTGTGCCGTTGTGGTGCTTCGGGCAACAAGCCGTATTGCGACGGTACGCATAAGTCGAACGGCTTCAGTGGCGACGATCGCGCCGCGTAAGCGACGCGTTACAGCCTTTGAAACGGCGAAGGGGTGGGAGCTCGGCTCCCACCCCTTCGTGCTTAACCGGTGCCGGTGTGGCTAGCGTGCTGCTCGCCGCGCGGCCGGCTTCGCGGCCGTGCGCTTTGCCGCGGGCTTGGCGGCCGCGGTGCGCTTGGCCGGTGCCGCCTTCGCGGCGGCTGGCTTGCGGGCTGGCGTCGCCTTCGCGGCGGGCTTCGCAGCGGCCCTTGCAGCGGGCTTAGCAGCAGCTTTTGCTGCAGGCTTCGCAGCGGCCTTCGCAGCTGTGGTGCGGGCCGGTGCCGCCTTGCTTGCTGCGGCGGTGCGTGCTGCGGGCTTCTTCGCTGCCGGCCGCTTGGCGGCGGGCTTCTTCGCAGCTGCCTTGACGACCTTGCGGCGGTTCGCGGCGATGAACGACTCCGACTGCTCGTACGCCTCGTCGTCTGGGATCTGCTTGGGCGGCGACTTCATCAGGTAGGCGCTTGGGCCTTCGAGCGAGCCGGACACGCCGTTGTTGAGAGCGAGCTTCGCAAGCCGGACGGCGTCGATGACGATGCCGGCGGAGTTCGGCGAGTCCCACACTTCGAGCTTGATCTCGACGTTGAGCGGCACGTCACCGAACGACGAGCCTTCCATGCGGATGTAGGCCCACTTGCGGTCGGTCAGCCACGGCACGTAGTCGGACGGGCCGACGTGCACGTTCTTTGCGCCGAGGTCGTAGTCGAGCATCGACGTGACGGCGTTCGTCTTCGAGATCTTCTTCGACTCGAGGCGCTCGCGCTCAAGCATGTTGAGGAAGTCCGAGTTGCCGCCGACGTTCAGCTGCATCGTCTTGTCGAGGTGAACGCCGCGCTCACGGAAGAGCGAGGTGAGCACGCGGTGGGTGATCGTTGCCCCAACCTGCGACTTGATGTCATCGCCGATGATCGGCACACCGGCTGCCTTGAACCGCTTCTGCCAGTACGGCTCGCGGGCGATGAAGACGGGCATGCAGTTCACCATCGCGCAGCCTGCGGCGAGGATCTGCTCGGTGTACCACTTGGTCGCCTCTTCCGAGCCGACCGGGAGGTAGTTGACGACGACGTCGACCTTGCGCTCCTTGAGGATCTTGACGACGTCGTCGGTCTCGCCGGGAGCCTTCTCGACGACCTCCGACAGGTACTTGCCGATGCCGTCGTGCGTCATGCCACGCGAGACGGTGACACCGGTCTTCGGCACCTTGGCGAACTTGATGGTGTCGTTCGGGTGCGCCCAGATGGCGTCGGCGAGATCCTTGCCGACCTTGCCCTTGACGACGTCGAACGCGGCGACAAACTCGATGTCGCGGATGTGGTACCCGCCGAGGTTGACGTGCATCAGTCCGGGGACGAATGCGTTCTCGTCAGCGTTCTTGTAGTACTCGACGCCCTGCAGCAGCGAGTTAGCGCAGTTACCGACGCCGATGATTGCAACGCGGACTTTGTTGTCCACGCGGGCGCGCCCGTTGCGCGATCCGTTTGTTTCAGCCACGACGATCTCCTTCGAGTCGAGCGTCCCCGCCCGCAAGCTGCGAGACGGCGAGGAGGCGGGGGAGGGGTGTGTAGGCGCCGGTCACCGGCCACCTTCCAGCAGTTGCCGGCGCACATGCAAAACGCGCTGGCAAACGGTGATCCAGGCCGTTGCTGACAGGACGACAAGCGACCATGGCAGCACGCCCCAGGGGGCGAATACGAGCCCGGCGGTGATGACGACCACGCGCTCTGCGCGTGAGCCGATCCCGACGTCTCCCCGGAGGCCGAGTGCTTCAGCCTTTGCCCGGGTGTACGACACGAGAAACGAACCGGCGACGGCGGCCATTGCGACTGCGACGAACACCGGGTGGTGATGGCGTGCGAGGACGTACGCGATCGCGGTGAGCATGAAGCCCTCGCTGACGCGGTCGGTCGTCGAGTCGAGGAACGCTCCGAACGCGGTGGTCTTGCCGCCGGCTCGTGCGAGCGCCCCGTCGAGGATGTCGAGAATCGAGCCGGCAACGAAGATGCCCGCGCCCGTCCAGTAGAAGAGCTTCTCGCCGTGGTTTTCGAAGATCACCACGAGCGAGGCGACGCCGCACAGAAGCACACCTGTCGCCGTGAGGGCATTCGGGGTGATGCGAGTGCGGGCGAGGCCCGTAACCGAACGTGTCGCAAGGCTTCGGGCACCGCTTGTGTACCCGTCCTTGATCGCTGCTGCGCGACTCATCTCAGGCGACCGTACCAGCCGCTTCCGCCGGATACCGGTGTTCTGTCGCCGGGCGGCTGGCCACGCTCGCTGAGCGGCGAATCTTCCGTCACAGAGCGAAAAAACGCCTGGTGATGCGGCGGTTTGGGCTAGGCGCGCTGCGGGGCGAAACGCCGCCGCAACGGGGCGCGATAGATGACCGCCATGGCGATGAGCGCCACACCCATTCCGGCAATGCAGTCCGTCCAGAAGTGGTTACCCGATGCCATGACAACAAACCACACCCACCCCGGCCAGATCGCCCAGAACGCCTTTGCAACCGGGTGCTTGACGAGGCGATACAGCACGATGCCAACGATCAGCGCGTCACAGGCGTGCAGGCTCGGGAACGCCGCATACGGGTTTGCGACGAAGTTGACAAGACCATCACGGTGCTGGTTAACGAAACCGACGCCAAGCAGGCGCGGTGGGGCAGTCGGCATGAAGACGTAGCCAAACAGGCCCAGCACGTTCGCGAGCAGGATCGTGTTGCGGAAGCGATAGAAGTGCTCATGGCGGCGCGAGTAGATCCACAGCATCGCCAGGCCAAGGACGGTGAACTCCGAGTTCCAGTACGTCCACGACACAAGGTCAGCGAGCCACGCGCGCTGGTCGACGAAGTGCTGGAAGGTCAACTCATAAAGTTTGTGCGTGTAGTGCGTTTCGAACGAAACGATGCGGAACCCGTTCTGGAACGCGCGCTCAGGATGCTGGCCGGCGATGCCGCGGGCGAATTGGTACGCGATCAGAAACGTGAACCAGATACCGACCTGACGGAGAAGATCGCCCCAACCACGCGGTAGATACCGCCGAGATACTGACTCCATCGTCGACACGCCTAGGTGATTCTAGTGGCCGGGGTGGGTGTGGTGGAAGCCGGTCATTCCGCATACGTAATCGGCAGCCATGTCGACTATTGAAAACGTTCTATAAGCGGCGTAGTGTCAGCCCATCGCCTATGTAAGGCGCTACCTCTGCAGAGGGGGCTTCTGAAGAAGGAGGAGGGGATGAAGCAGGCGACTCAGGACGAGATGATCCGCCGGTCTCTTAAGCAGACCGCGAAGAGTCTCTCCCTTGTCGTGAACGGCATGTCGCGGACGGTTACGGCCACCGCGGATACGCCGCTTCTGTACGTGTTGCGGGATGAGCTGCATCTTCGTGGGCCGCGTTTCGGTTGCGGGCTCGCGCAGTGCGGCGCATGCACAGTGCACCTCGATGGTTCACCGATTCGGTCGTGCGTGACGCCAGCCGCGGCAGTGGTTGGTCACAAGATCACGACGCTCGAAGGTCTGGCCGCGAGCTACAAGGGTTCGAAGGTTGATCCGACCACCGGCCTCAATCTGCACCCGGTGCAGCAGGCCTGGATCGACGAGCAGGTTCCGCAGTGTGGGTTCTGCCAGAACGGCTGGATGATGTACACGGCCTATCTGCTCGAGCAGAAGAAGAATCCGACCGACGCTGAGATTCACGCGGCGCTCGACGGTCTCAAGTGTCGCTGCGGCACGCAGTTCCAGATCATGAACGCGGTGCGTCGCGCCGCGAAGGCGATGGGGTAGGGGAGGCGAGATGACCGCTACAGAGCACACTTCGTTCTCCCGTCGGCGCTTCATTGAAGGCACCGGGTCAATCGTTGTTGGCTTCTCGCTTGCGGGTGCGCTCGCAGGAGAGGCGGCCGCGAAGGGCACCGACGTCGTCACCGGTGTGTGGCCCAAGCCGTCCACAACCGCTGTCGACTCGTTCCTCGAGATCAAGTCCGACAACACCGTTGTCGCGAAGTTCGGCAAGGGCACCGGCGCTCAGGGTCTGATCACGAGCATCCGGCAGCTGTACGCCGAAGAGCTCGACGTCCCGCTCTCGAGCGTTTCGGCAATCGTCGGCGACTCGTACCTCACGCCTGACCAGGTTGGCGCCTCAGCGTCAAACGGCATGGTCACGGAGTGGACGACGGTGCGTCAGGCTGCCGCAACCGCACGCCAGGCGTTGCTTTCGATGGCGGCAACCAAGCTCGGTACGACTGCCGACAAGCTCTACGTCAAGAACGGCACCGTGTATGTCACGGGTGCGCCGGGGTCAGTGACCTACGGGCAGCTGATCGGTGGGCAGAAGTTCAATCTGCAGCTCTCCGCCACAGCTCCTCAGAAGGCTCCGGCCGCAATGACGGTTGTCGGTACCTCGCCACAGCGTGAGGAGATCCCTCGGATCGTCACCGGCAACTACGACTACGTGAACGACGTGCGGCTGCCTGGGATGCTCCATGCACGCAACATCAAGCCGCCGGTAGCTGGCGCGACCCTCGTCTCGGTCGATGGTCCGCACAACCTGCCTGGGCTCGTAAAGGTCGTGTCCAAGGGCAACTACCTCGCCGTCGTCTGTAAGACGGAGTGGCAGGCGATTCAGGCGGCGAAGGCACTCAAGGTCACCTGGAAGGCGCCGGCAACGCCGCCGTTCCCGGATGGCTACGACGCCTTCTACCAGTACCTCGCAACCGGCACGCCTGTTGGTACGACGGTCAACACGAACGTCGGCGACGCGGTCGGCGCCTACAACGCGGCTCCGACGAAGGTCTCCGCGACGTACATGTACGACTTCCAGTCGCACGCGTCGTTCTCGGGTACGTGTGCTGTTGCCGACGTCAACATGACGACTCAGACCGCACGCATCTGGTTCGGTGGTCAGAAGCCGTATGGCGTCGCCAACACGGTCAGCGACCTGCTCGGAATCCCGGTGAGCAACATTCGTGTCACCTGGTACCCCGGCCCGGGCTCGTACGGCCGCAACGACGCAGACGACGGTGGCCTTGAGGCTGCCTACCTCTCGTCCGTTGTCGGTGCTCCCGTCCGTATCCAGTGGATGCGTGACGAGGTGCAGGCGTGGGATCCGAAGGGGCCGGCGCACCTGACGACGCTTCAGGGCGGTATTGACGCAAACGGCAAGGTCGTGTCGTGGAACTGGACGTCACGGTCGATCTCGACCGGCCACACGGCAGCTGCAGCAAGCAAGAAGGGCGACACGCTGATCGGCACCCTGATGGGGTACGTCACCCCGCAGGGCACGTCGGCGGCGTTCGACTCGCAGAGCTACGGCTTCCCGAACGTGCTCAAGACCGGTTACGCAATCGACTGGGCCCAGGCGCTTGGAACCGGCCTGCGTTCGGCGAACTTCCGCGACCCGAACGGGCCGCAGACGACGTTCGCAAGCGAGCAGTTCATCGACGAGCTGGCGTACGCCGCGAAGCTCGATCCGATCGACTTCCGGTTGACGTACCTGACCGCCATCCGCGACATCAATGTCGTGAAGGCGATCCGGACGGCGTCGAACTGGCAGTCGCGGATCGGGCCGAGCCCGGACGCGTCGTCCTCGAAGCGGGTTGTGAGTGGCCGCGGTATGGCCTATCAGACCCGCTCCGGCACGGTGAATGCCTGGATGTGTGTTGTCACTGTCGACCGCCACACGGGTGAGGTGAAGATCACCAAGTTCGTTGCCGCTCAGGACGCGGGCTTCGTGGTCAACCCGGTCGCGATCAGCGGCGGCATTAAGGGCAACATCATGATGTCGATCGGTCGTTCGCTTCGAGAGAGCGTCCAGTTCGATGCCACGAAGGTCAAGAGCGTCGACTGGGTCTCGTACCCGATCACGGCGATCAAGGACACGCCGAAGGAGCTCGATGTTGTGCTCGTCAACACGACGGGCATGGATACGGGCACGTTCGTCTCACCGAGCGGTGCGGGCGAGCCTTCGACGCGCGGTGTTGCGGCGGCGATCGCGAACGCGATCTTCGACGCGACGGGTGTTCGTGTCCGCCGTTGCCCGATGACTCCGGAGGTCGTGCTTGCCGCGTTGAAGGCGGCTGGCAAGGCGCTGTAGTCTCTCGGGAGTTCTCCAGGGGGAGAGAGGGGTCGGCCCGCAAGGGCCGGCCCCTTCTTTTTGTTGGGCCGACATGCGCTGCACGGCTCGAGCGCGGATCTCCGCAGCGTTTCAGCAACCGATTGGCGCTCGGGCATTCGGCGTGTCCCCTTGAGCTAGCGGCGTCTCCTCGAGCCATGTCCTGGGGACAGTCCCCTTGGGTGGGCACGCCGCAAGCCTCGCGTAGATCGTTGCGCGACCTTGTGGGGAAAACCGGCACGTGCAGGGGAAAAGAGCGGCACATCTCATCCACGAATTCCCCACCGCAATTCATTCGCGAGGAGCTGAGCGAAGAACAAGAATTCTCATTCGAGCCGCGAATGGCGAACCGACCGGTTGCGCCAAACCGGTGTCAGTGCGGGTTCCCAAAACGCTCCCGAATCGTGTGGGAATACACCGACGAGCCTGGCAGCGCGAATACACCGGCGAGCCTGGCAGCGGGAATTCACCGGCGAGTCTGGCAGCGGGAATTCACCGGCGAGCCTGGAAGCGGGAATACATTCACGATCCTGCGAACTGGAATACACCGACGAGCCTGGCAGCGCGAATACACCGACGATCCTGGCATCGCGAATACACCGGCGAGTCCGGCAGCGCGAATACACCGACGAGTCTGGCGTTGTGACGCAATCGCCCAGTTGCGGGCGGTGGTCTAGCCGCCGATGTAGCTCATCTCGACCTTTGGGGCATCGACGGTCGCTTCCGAGCGAACCTCGGAGTAGCGATCCTTCCGATCCCTCCAGATCAGAGAGAGCTTGTCGCGGAGCTCTTCGTCGCTCGCGCCACTGCGGACGAGAGCGCGGAGGTCATGTCCGCGAACAGCAAACAGGCAGGTGTAGAGCTTTCCTTCGGCCGAGAGCCGCGTGCGGGTGCAGTCGCCGCAGAACGGCTGGGTGACCGATGCGATCACACCGAACTCGCCCTTGCCATCCTTGTAGCGCCAGCGCCGCGCGACCTCACCGCGGTAGGCCGCCTCGATCGGCTCGCACGGGAACTCGGCGTTCAGCAGCGACACAATCTCGCCCGCCGAAACGACATCGTCCATGCGCCAACCATTCGTGGCACCGACGTCCATGTACTCGATGAAGCGCAGGGTGTCACCCGTCTCCCGGAAGTAGCGTGCGAGATCGACGAGGTGCGTCTCGTTCACGCCGCGCTTCACAACGGTGTTGACCTTGACCGGGAGTCCGACGCTGCGTGCCGCCTCGATGCCTTCAAGCACCTTTTCGACGGGGAACTCGACGTCGTTCATCGCCTGGAACGTCGCGTTGTCGAGTGAGTCGAGGCTGACAGTGATGCGCGTGAGACCTGCGTCCTTCAGCGCCTGCGCCTTCTTCGGCAGCAGCGACGCGTTGGTTGTGAGTGTGAGATCGACGTCGAGCTTCGCGAGCATCTCGATCAGCTTCTCAAGCTCGCGGCGGGCGAGCGGCTCGCCCCCGGTTAGCCGAATCTTCTTGACGCCAAGGTCGATCGCGACCTTCGCGATCCGCGTGATCTCCTCGAAGTCGAGCAGTTCCTTGCGGTCGAGGAAGCGATACCCGTGGCCGAACACCGACTTCGGCATGCAGTAGACGCAGCGGAAGTTGCAGCGATCCGTGACCGAGATCCGGAGGTCGCGCAGCGGTCGATTCAGCGTGTCGAGAACGTGCCCAGTCGTTTCTTCGGTGTGCATAGGAAGACCAGCGTAGCGTCCCGAGCGGCGTTTACATAGCCCGGAGTTCTATTCGGGCTGATTCAATCGCACAATGCCGCAGGCAGAAAACAGTCGCTCGCTCCGCCCACTGCTCGCACTTGTGGCTGTGACCGGGGTTTGGGGACTGACGTTCGTGCAGGTGAAAGATGCCGTTGCGGTCTACCCGGTGTTCGCGTTTCTCACGCTGCGCTTTGGGATCGCAACACTCGCGCTAGCCCCACCGTCGCTTGCGCGCGTCCGCAGCATCGGGCGGCAGGGCGGCGGCGCGGCGATCTTCGCAGGCCTCCTGCTCGCTGCTGGCTACGCCCTGCAGACCTTCGGTCTCGAACGAACGACCGTCTCAAGTGCTGGCTTCGTGACCGGCATGTACGTCGTGCTTACGCCGCTGATCGCGCTCGCCGTCTTTCGGCTTCAGGTCGGCCGTGCGGCGTGGGGTGGGGTAGCGCTTGCGACGATCGGCCTCGCGATGCTCGCGGGTGTCCACGGCGGCTCGGTGACCGGTGACGGCTTGGTGCTCGCGGGCGCCGCGGTCTACTCGCTGCAGATCGTCGTGATGGAGCGGTACGCGCAGCTCTACGACGCGTTCGCATTCACGTTCGTCGAGATGCTCGCGGCGACAGTCGGGCTTGGCATCTGCGCGCTTCCGCACCTCGCGGTGCCGCGCGGCTGGACGGTGTGGGGTGCGCTCCTCGTCACCGGGATCTTCGCGAGCGCGCTCGCCTTCCTGATTCAGATGTGGGCGCAGCAGCGCACAAGCGCGACACGCACCGCCCTCGTCTTCACACTCGAGCCCGTGTTCGCGGCGATCTTTGGCTACTGGCTCGCCGGCGATCGTCTCGGTGCGATCGGCTGGGTTGGGTGCGCAGTGATCATGCTTGGGATCGTGCTTGCTGAACCTGCCGCCGCGAACGTGCTCGTGCGCCTGATCCGCAGGCCGGCCTCCGCGTGATCGCGATTGCCTTCGCACTGGTCGCCGCGGTCACGTTCGGTGGCATGTCGGTTGCTGTCCGTCGAGGACTTGGTGACGGTGGCGCGGCAACGAGCACGCTCGCGACGCTGATCCCGGCGTGTGTGATCGCTGCGGTCGCCTCGACGATTCGACACGACTATGGCGGCGCCTGGAAGTTCTTCCTTGCCGGGCTGATCGCTCCGGGTCTTTCGCAGGTGATCTTCACGCGAGCGATCAAAGAGGCCGGTGCGGCGCGCGTCTCGGTCGTTGCCGGCACGGCGCCGTTTGCCGCCGTGATCGTCGCGCTGCTCTTCCTCAACGAGCCATTCCGGGTGCCGGTGATTATCGGCGGCGTGGTGATCGTTGTTGGCGGCTTGATGCTCGCTGCTGAGAAGGGGAGGCCGGGCCACGTGAAGACGATCGGTCTCGCGCTTGGCGCGTCGGCGACGATCCTCTTCGCGATCCGCGACAACCTGGTGCGCGCGCTCCACGCGGGTGCGAGTCCCGAGACGGCATCGGTCGCTGTCCTGTTCGCGGGTGTGCTCGTGTCGAGCCTCTGGGCCCGTCGTGTGCCGACACGCGTTGAGTTTCGTCGTATGGCACCGGCCGGGATCCTCTTCGGCCTGTCGTACCTGGCGCTCTTCGAGGCCTACTTCCACGGTCGTGTCGAGGTCGTCTCGCCGCTCACTGCCACGGAGTCGCTGTGGGCTGTGTGGTTCACCTCGATCTTCCTGGGGAAGAGCGAGCATGTGGGTCGCCGGGTGCTGATCGGTGCGTTGTTCGTGGTCGCCGGTGGTGTCCTCATCGGCATCTATCGCTGATCTGATGCTGGATTGCCGGTTCGCGGGTTTGTGCGGACGCGACCCAATGTAGATCTGATACAAAGAGGCTTAGATTTTCTACAGCACCTACGAACTGCGGCGGTTTGCATCGCTGGCCGCCACCAAAGGAGACCTGGATTCACATGGCTAAGACGATCGGCATCGACCTCGGCACGACCAACTCGTGCATGGCCGTGCTGGAGGGCGGCGAGCCGTCCGTCATCGCGAACGCCGAGGGCGGCCGCACCACGCCGTCCGTCGTCGCATTCGCGAAGGACGGTCAGCGTCTCGTCGGCGCTCCGGCGCGCCGCCAGCAGGTCACCAATCCGCAGAACACGATCTTCTCGATCAAGCGCTTCATGGGCCGCAAGCACAACGAAGTCTCGGAAGAGATGAAGATCGTCCCGTACACGGTTGTCGAGGGCGCGAACCATGACGTGCGCGTGAACGCGGACGGCAAGGAGTACTCGCCGCCCGAGATCAGCGCAATGATCCTGCAGAAGCTGAAGGCCGACGCTGAGGCGTACCTTGGCGAGTCGGTCTCCGACGCGGTCATCACCGTCCCCGCGTACTTCAACAACGCCCAGCGTGAGGCCACGAAGGACGCGGGCAAGATCGCCGGTCTCAACGTGCTGCGGATCATCAACGAGCCGACCGCAGCCGCACTCGCCTACGGTCTCGACAAGGAAGGCACCGACCAGACGATTCTCGTCTTCGACCTCGGCGGCGGCACGTTCGACGTCTCGGTGCTCGAGCTCGGCGACGGCGTCTTCGAGGTCAAGTCGACCCACGGCGATAACCACCTCGGTGGCGACAACTTCGACAAGGCGATCGTCGACTGGATGATCTCCGAGTTCAAGCGCGACCAGGGCATCGACCTTGGTGCCGATCCGATGGCACTGCAGCGTCTGTACGAGGCTGCCGAGAAGGCGAAGATCGAGCTCAGCTCGACGATGGCCTCGCAGATCAACCTGCCGTTCATCACGGCGACGGCCGAGGGCCCGAAGCACCTCGATCTCCAGCTCACCCGGGCGAAGCTTGAGGAGCTCGCCCACGACCTGATCGAGCGCACCGTTGGCCCCACGAAGATGGCCCTCAAGGACGCTGGTCTCGACGCGAGCAAGATCGACCACGTCGTGCTCGTCGGCGGCATGACCCGTATGCCTGCCGTGCAGGCCAAGGTCAAGGAGCTGATCGGCAAGGATCCGCACAAGGGCGTCAACCCCGATGAGGTTGTCGCCGTCGGTGCCGCGATCCAGGGTGGCGTGCTTAAGGGTGAGGTCAAGGACGTGCTGCTTCTCGATGTCACACCGTTGTCGCTCGGTATCGAAACCAAGGGCGGCGTGATGACGAAGCTGATCGAGCGCAACACGACGATCCCGACTCGCAAGGCCGAGACGTTCACGACGGCCGAGGACAACCAGCCGTCGGTGGAAGTTCACGTCTTGCAGGGCGAGTCAGAGATGGCTGCCTACAACAAGACGCTTGGCAAGTTCCAGCTTGTTGGCATTCCGCCCGCGATGCGTGGGACGCCGCAGATCGAGGTCGCGTTCGATATCGACGCGAACGGCATCATCAACGTCTCTGCGAAGGATCTCGGTACGGGTAACGAGCAGCAGGTTCGTATCGAGGGCGGCTCGGGTCTCTCCGAGTCCGAGGTCGAGCAGATGATCAAGGCCGCCGAGGAGCATGCCGAGGAGGCGCACAAGCTGCGCGAGCTCGCCGATGCCCGCAACGAGGCCGAGTCGTTTGCGTTCCAGACCGAGAAGTCCCTCAAGGAGCACGGCGACAAGATCGACGGGTCGCTTGCCTCAACGATCGAGGGTCGGATCATGGAGCTTCGTAACGTCCTTGAGTCGGGCGACGCCGCTGAGATCAAGGCGAAGCGCGATGCGCTGCAGGAGATCTGGACGGAGGCTGCGACGGCGATCTACGCCGCTGCGTCGGCTGCCCAGCAGTCAGGCCCCTCGGGCGACGGTACCGCCGCGAGCTCCGACGACGAAGTGATCGAAGACGCCGACTTCGAGGTGGTCGACGACGAGGCGAAGACGTCGTGACGCCCGACCGCGAACCCACTGGCCCAACCCGCATTCCCGTCACGGGCGAGGGCGACGTGCCTGCCGCCGACGAGGCTGCGGTAGCGGAGACCCCGGTGGAGGAGCCGGTCGATGAGCTGACGCTCATGACGCGCCAGCGCGACGAGTACCTCGACGCGCTCCAGCGGCTGAAGGCGGAGTTCGACAACTACCGCAAGCGTGCGGCGCGCGATCAGGAGTCTCTGGTCGCGCGTGCGCACGAGCGTCTGGTCGGCACGCTGCTGCCGGTGCTCGACGATCTTGAGCGGGCGCTCGAAGCGGTGCGCGATCACGAGGGGGCGAAGCTCGAAGAGGGCGTTCGCCTCGTACATCGCGCGCTCGCCGACACGCTCACGAAGGAAGGTCTCGTCGAGGTTCCCACCGAGGGTCAGTTCGACCCGCACTCCCACGAGGCGCTGCTCGCGCAGCCGTCTGAGTCGGAGGAGGGCACGGTGATTCAGGTGTTGCAGAAGGGCTATCGCCTTGGCGACCGTGTGCTGCGACCCGCTCGCGTGGTCGTGAGCGCCGGACCGCCGCCCACCGAGGGAGCGTAAGACGATGGCGGGCTCGCTCTACGACACGCTCGGCGTCTCGAAGACCGCGACCGCCGACGAGATCAAGAAGGCCTACCGCAAGTTGGCCCGCAAGTACCACCCCGACACGAACGCGGGTGATGCGAAGGCTGAGGAGCGCTTCAAGGAGGTGCAGCAGGCCTACGACATCCTCGGCGACGACGCGAAGCGCAAGCAGTACGACACGTTTGGTTCCGGCAACGGTCGACCCGGTCAGGCGGGCGGATTTGACATGGGCGACTTCGACCTCGGCGACATCTTCGGCGGCCTTTTCGGAGGGCGTGGTCGTGGTGGTGGAGGTGGCGGCCGCCAGCAGCAGCAACCACGCGGTCAGCGCGGCGCTGATGCTGAGGTGCCGGTGCGCATCTCGTTCGAGGATTCGCTGAAGGGCCTGCAGACGACCGTGCCGGTAACGCTCGACCTGCACTGCTCGGTCTGCCACGGCACTGGTGCCGCGCCGGGCACAGCACCCACGCGCTGCCCCGAGTGTTCAGGTAGCGGCGTCGTCGCGACCTCGCAGGGGCTGTTCGCGCTCCAGCAG
This sequence comes from Actinomycetota bacterium, assembly GCA_900299235.1. GTDB lineage: Bacteria > Actinomycetota > Thermoleophilia > Gaiellales > Gaiellaceae > PALSA-600. The sequence continues at coordinate 5,780 of OMIZ01000173.1, read as the reverse complement.
CCGTGCCCGCGTTGTCGCGGCAACGGCTCGATTGTCGAGACGCCGTGCCAGACCTGCCGTGGCTCCGGACGCGAGCGGCGTACGAAGCGCTACACGGTGCGCATTCCGGCTGGTGTGAAGGACGGCACGCGAATCAAGCTGAAAGGCAAGGGCGAGGCTGGCTTCGGTGGCGGCGCTTCTGGCGACCTCTACGTCGTCACGAAGGTCGATGCCTCGAAGATCTACGAGCGCCGAGGCGACGACCTCGTGCTCGAGGTTCCCGTGACGTTCGATGAGGCAGCACTCGGTGCGACCGTCGAGATCCCAACGCCTGACGGTCGCGTGTCGCTGAAGGTTCCCGCGGGCAGCACCGACGGCAAGATGCTGCGCGTTGGCGGCCGCGGGGCTCCGAAGATCAAGGGTGACGGCCGCGGCGACCTGCTCGCCCGTTTGAAGCTCACCGTTCCCGCGAAGCCGAGCAAGGCTGAACGTGAAGCGATTGAGGCGTACAAGAAGGCGTCGAAGCCAGACCCGCGAGCGAGGCTCTTCCAAGCATGAGCGCGCTCCTGTCACCTGAGGGGAGGCCCTGCTGATGGATGATCGGCCCCGGTACATGATTTCGATTGCTGCCGAGCTCGTCGGCATGCACCCACAGACGCTGCGGATCTACGAGCAGAAGGGGCTCGTTCGTCCGAAGCGCACGGCCGGCAACACACGGCTCTACTCCGACTCCGATGTCGCGCGCCTGCAGCTGATCCAGCAGCTGACGACGGAGATCGGCCTGAATCTCGCGGGCGTTGAGCGTGTCCTCCTTCTCGAGGACGAGCTCGCCCGCATGCGCCAGCGCCTCGATCGGATGGAGCGCGAGATGCGCGCCGCGATCGACGAGGTGCACCGCTCATATCGCCGCGACCTGGTGCTCTACCGGCCGCCGCAGCCACCTGCCAAGAGGGAGCACTGACCTCATGGACTTCAACAAACTCACCGTCAAGAGCCAGGAGGCGGTCGCCTCCGCCCAGGAGCTCGCCCGCACACGTTCGAACCCTGAGATCTATCCCGAGCACTTGCTGCTCGCGCTCCTTGACCAGCCGCTCTTTGCTGACTGGCAGGGGCTGCGCGCGGAGGCCGAGGCGAAGCTCGCTTCGAAGCCCGCCGCGACGGGCGCCCAGAACGTGCAGCCGCATCCGTCAAATGGGTTCCGTCAGGCGCTCGACGACGCCGAGGTCGAGCGCGCGAAGCTCGAAGACGACTACGTCTCGACCGAGCACATCTTGCTGGCGCTCGAGCCGGTCGACCGTGCCGAGATCCTCGCGTGGATCAAGAAGGTGCGCGGGGGCCAGAAGGTGACCTCGCAGGATCCCGAGGGCAGCTACCAGGCGCTCGAGAAGTTCGGGCGCGATCTCACCGAGGCGGCCGAGCAGGGCAAGCTCGACCCGGTGATCGGTCGCGACGAGGAGATCCGTCGTGTCATTCAGATCCTCTCGCGCCGCACGAAGAACAATCCTGTGCTGATCGGCGAGCCGGGTGTTGGCAAGACGGCGATCGTGGAAGGGCTCGCTCAGCGGATCGTCGCGGGCGATGTTCCCGACGGGCTGCGCGACCGGCGCGTGTTCTCGCTCGACATCGGTTCGTTGCTTGCCGGTTCGAAGTACCGCGGCGAGTTCGAGGAGCGCCTGAAGGCGGTGCTCTCGGAGATCAAGTCGAGCGACGGGCGGATCGTCCTCTTCATCGATGAGCTGCACACGATCGTCGGAGCTGGTGCGGCGGAGGGCGCGGTCGATGCTGCGAACCTGCTCAAGCCGATGCTTGCCCGCGGTGAGCTGCGCTGCGTGGGGGCGACGACGCTCGACGAGTTCCGCAAGCACATCGAGAAAGACGCCGCCCTGGAGCGCCGCTTCGCTCCGGTGTATGTCGGCGAGCCGACCGTACCCGACACGATCGCGATCTTGCGCGGCCTGAAGGAGCGTTACGAGGCGCACCATGGTGTCCGCATCCGCGACGCGGCGCTCGTTGCCGCAGGTGTCCTGTCGCACCGCTACATCTCCGATCGCTTCCTGCCCGACAAGGCGATTGACCTTGTCGACGAAGCTGCGTCGAAGCTGCGGATCGAGATTGACTCATCGCCGCTTGAGCTCGACGAGGCGAATCGCCGCGTGATGCAGCTCGAGATCGAGCTCGCCGCGATGATCAAGGAGACGCCCGAAGTGCGCGAGCCTGTTGAGCGTGCGCTTGTCGAGGCGAAGGAGGAGCGCGATGGTCTCGCCGCTCGCTGGGCCAAGGAGAAGGAGGCTCTCGACGGCATCAAGGACGCGACGCGCCGCATCGACGAGCTGCGCATGGAGGCCGACCGTGCCGAGCGCGAGGGCAATCTCCAGCGCGTCGCCGAGATCCGCTATGGCGAGATCCCCGATCTCGAACGCGAGCTTGCAACGCGGAAGGCGCCCGAGAATCCGATGGTCAAGGAAGAGGTCGATGAAGACGACATCGCGATGACGGTTGCGCGTTGGACGGGCATTCCGGTCGACCGGCTGCTTGAAGGTGAGACCGAGAAGCTGATCCACATGGAGGAGCGCCTCCACGGCCGCGTGATCGGGCAGGACGAGGCGGTCTCCGCCGTTGCCAACGCCCTGCGTCGCGCGCGCACAGGCCTGCAGGATCCGAACCGGCCGATCGGCTCGTTCGTCTTCCTTGGCCCCACGGGTGTCGGCAAGACCGAGCTTGCTCGCGCGCTTGCCGCATTCATGTTCGACGACGAGGCGGCAATGGTGCGCCTCGACATGTCCGAGTACCAGGAGCGCCACACGGTTGCGCGACTGATCGGGGCGCCTCCGGGGTACGTCGGCTACGACGAGGGTGGCCAGCTCACCGAGGCGGTGCGGCGTCGCCCGTACTCCGTGGTGCTGCTCGACGAGATCGAGAAGGCGCACGCCGAAGTCTTCGACGTGCTGCTGCAGGTGCTCGACGATGGACGGCTGACCGACGGTCAGGGCCGCACGGTCGACTTCCGCAACACGGTGCTGATCATGACCTCGAACATCCGCAGTGCCGAGGCGATGCGCGAGCACTTCCGGCCGGAGTTCTTGAACCGGATCGACGAGATCGTCCCGTTTAGTGCGCTCACCCGCGATCAGCTCGGCGACATCGTGGAGCTGCAGCTTGAGCGGCTACGCGAGCGGCTTGCCGCCCGCGATCTCGCGATCGAGCTCACCGACGAGGCGAAACAGTCGATTGGTGATGCGGGCTGGGATCCGACCTACGGTGCGCGTCCACTGAAGCGGGCGATTCAGCGGCTGCTTGAGAACCCGCTCGCGCTGCGGCTGCTCGAGGGCGACTTCCAGGCGGGCGACACGATCCGCGTCGATGGCCAGAACGGTGACCTCGTGTTCACCAAAGCAGTAGCGGTGCTTTAGCCCTTGCGCGGGTCGAGGAGTGCGTGACGGCACACAGACGTGTGCCGTCGAGCCTCCGCTAGATGTCGCCGATGTCTTCGAGAACGGTCGCCTGGCCCGCGATGGGCGGGGCGCCGTAGGCGAAGAGGCGCACTTCAGAGTCGGTCTCGTTGCGCAGCTGGATCGGGGTACCGATGCCGAGCACGAGGATGCCGCCGGCGGAGACGTCGACGCGCTCCCAGGGATCGCCGAGGAGTGCGGTGAGCGTTCCTTCGTGGACGAAGAAGACCTCTTCCTGCGCCCCTTCGGAGTGGCGCTTGCCGCGCGCACCGGGGAGCAGACGCCACTTGCGGGCACGAGACTGGGTCAGACCGCCTGGCTCGGTGACCTCAGCGCTCTTGCGCGTGACGACACCTTCGGCGTTCGGGCGATCGATCCACTCGAAGTCGCCGGGCTGGATGACTGTCCACGTCATGGGTCGCAGTTTGCCACGCCTTCGTCGCTTCTGTGCAACTACCGTCTCTGGTGATGCTCGTGATCGCAGCAACAGCTCGAGAGCTCGGGAAGACGCAGAACGGTGCGGTGTGCGGCGTTGGTCCTGTCGACGCGGCCGCCGTGACGGCTGCCTTGATCGCCGAGCGACATCCGAAGGCGGTGCTGCACGTGGGCCTTGCCGGGCTGCGGGGCTACAAGGGGCCTGAGCTCGTGATTGGGCTTGACGCGATCTACTGCGACAGCGATTCAAAGCTTGTGACGAAGCAGGTTGAGCCCGATCCGGTGTTGCTTTCCCGCGCAACCGGAGCGTTTCCGGGCGCGCGCGTCTGCACGATCGGCATGAGCGGTCGGGTTGGCGGTACGGCCGGGGTCGACGTCGAGGCGATGGAAGGCTTCGCGGTGTTGCGCGCCTGCAAGCTCGCGGGCGTCCCTGCCCTTGAGGTCAGGGCGATCTGCAACGACGTCGACGAGCCCGACCGTTCGAAGTGGGAGTTCGAAAAGGCGCTCGATCTACTTCATGGCGCACTTCCGCAACTGTTGGCGGCCCTCGATGGCTGAGCTGCCGAAGGCGCTACCTCCCGAGACGCGCACGGTCGGTCAGCTCGTCGCCGAGACGATCAAGATCTACCAGGGCAACTTCTGGCTGGTGCTCCCGTTGGGGCTTCCGGTCGCGCTGCTTGACCAGGCGGCGTACGGGCACAGCAGTCTGCAGACCCGCGCGTTGCTGATCGCGGCGTTCTCGCCGCTGCTCTCGCTTGCGTATGCCCAAGGCGCCGCGCTCGTCAGCCACACGCGGCTGACGCTTTCGGGGGCGATCTGGGGAACGATCGTCGGCACGGTTGTGATGATCCCCGCGGCGCTACTCCTCACCTGGTTTGCGCTCCTCGCGATCGCGTACCTCGGTCTCGTCGGCCTCGTCGTACCGGTCGCGGTGATCGAAGGGAAACGGCTCATGCCCGCACTGCGGCGTGCGGGTGAGCTTGGCCGTGCCGACTACGTCCACTCGGTCGGCTCGCTTGCGACGCTCGTGATCGTTTACTACCTCACGCGCAACGTGTTGCTGACGCTGCTGCACGGGCAGGCCGACAACACGATTCGCATCGCGGCGTTCCTTGCCGATGCCGTGTTGGCGCCGCTGATGGTCGCTGGCGGGGCGCTGCTGTACGTCGATCAGGAGGCGCGGTTCCGTCTCGGCCGTCCGCGACGGCGGCGACGCGGAGAGGCGAGCTAGTTCAGGCTGCGGCGATTTCGCCCGCGAGGCGGGCGTTGCCGACGATCAGCTCGCGATTTGCCGCCAGGGTGCGTCCGCCACTTTCACGGTGGAGATACGAAAGGACGTACGGCGTCACGGCCTGGCCGTGAATACCGTCACCGTCGGCTTTCGCGAGTGCTTCCTGGATAAGCGGCTCGACATCGTCGAGGCTCTCGTCGGGTGGGCGGCCGACGACGACACCGCCGCCGCCCAGCTGCCAGTGGCTCTTTGCGATAGCCGCGGCCTCCGCGGCGGTTTCGACACGTGCCGACACCTTCGGGCCGCCGTTTGCCGAGTAGAAGAGCGGCATCGTGTCGGTGCGCCAGCCGAGGACAGGGATCCCGAGCGTCTCAAGGAGCTCGCTCGTGGCAGGCACATCGAGCAGCGACTTCACGCCACACGGTTTCGCCGGCCAAACGGTTCCGCATGAGCGACCCCAGCAAATACGGAGCGTCTTGGGTTCGCACTTCACCGCGACCAGCACGATTGTGCGGCCGGCGTATCGCTGCACCAGCTGGCGGATGCCGGCTTCGCTGCGGTCCTGCATCAGGCGCCAGGCCGTGGACGGCGACTCGCGGTACGGCGGATGCGAGTACGCGGACGTCGGATAGTACAGGTCGATAAACTCGCGTGCCGTCATCGCCATCGCGTGCAACGCGGCGGTG
>OMIZ01000172.1 GCA_900299235.1 Actinomycetota bacterium | reverse complement strand
CGTCGAGAACGGAACGATGCCTGCGTCGAGCCACACGTCGCCAACCTCGGGGATGCGTGTGACGGCCTCACCGCACTTCTCACAGGCGATCTGCACGCGATCGATCCAGGGGCGGCGAAGCTCCTCAAGCTGATCCATGCCACCAAGCGCACGCTCGGCCAACTCAGCCTTCGACCCGATCACGGTCGTGTGCCCGCACGAGCACGGGTAGATCGGCAGCGGCAGGCCGTAGTAGCGGCGACGCGAGATGTTCCAGTCACCCATGTTGCGCAGCCAGTCATCCATGCGCTTGCCCATGTAGGCGGGCACCCACTCAACGGCAGCGTTCGCGGCGAGCAGGTCGTCGCGCACCTTGTCGACGCCGATGAACCAGTCGTCGGAGAGACGGAAGATGAGCGGCGTATCGCAGCGCCAACAGTGCGGGTAGCGATGCTCATGCAGGGCCGACTCGACGAGGAAGCCACGCTCGGCGAGGTTGCCGATGATCTGATCGGTCACCTCAGCCGTCGACATCCCGTGCAGCCAGCCGAAGGTGTCGTAGAAGTGCCCAGCCTCGTCGACCGGCGCGATGATCGGCAGGCCCAGAGACTTGCCCAGCTCGAAGTCCTCGCCACCACAGCCGGGAGCGATGTGCACGATGCCGGTGCCGTCGTCGAGCGATACCTCATCCCACGGCACAACGCGGTGCTCGACGGCTTTGCCAGGCTCAAGCGTGTCGAACGGGCCTTCGTAGCGGCGGCCGACGAGCTCTGCTCCCTTGACTGTTCGCGAGAACGTGTCGTCCGGGTAGCGGGCAACGGCAACCCACTCGCCGTTCGCGCGCAGGCCGTAGTCGGCCTCGGGGTTCACGGCGGCTGCGACGTTCGCCGGCAGCGTCCACGGCGTCGTCGTCCAGATGACAACCGACTCGCCCGGGAAGTCGAGCAGCGGGAAGCGCACGTAGAGCGACGGGTCGGTGCGGTCTTGGTAGACGCCCGACTGCGTCAGCTCGTGCTGCGAGAGCGACGTTCCGCAGCGGGGGCACCACTCGGTGGCGCGATGGCCCATGTAGAGCCAGCCACGGTCGTTGATGATCTTCAGGAACCGCCAGATGTACTCGATGTTCGTGTCGCTGAAGGTGAAGTAGTCGTTGCCCCAGTCCATCCACTGGCCGAGGCGCTTCGACCCGCGCGTGAGCTCCTCGGACGACCAGACGACGACATCGCGGCAGCGGCGCGCGAACTCTTCAAGCCCGAACTCCTCGATCTCGCGCTTCGAGTTGAGTCCCAGCGAGCGCTCGACACCAACCTCGATCCAGAGGCCCTGGCAGTCGAACCCGTTCTGGTACCGCTGGTCGAATCCCTTCAGCGCCTTGTAGCGCTGGAACACATCCTTGAGCGTGCGGCCCCAGGCCGTGTGGACGGCGAGACTCTTGTTTGCGGTGACCGGACCATCGACAAACGACCACTTGGGGCCGCCTCGGTTACGCTCTCGGAGACGCTCGAATGTGCCCTCGCGCTCCCAGGTTTCTAGGAGCTCGAGTTCGAGTGCGTTGTTGTCAGGTTTGTCCGGGAGAGGTTTGAACATCTCGGCGATTGTAGTGAGGGAACAATGTGGGGCTTCCGGTCGTTGTAACCGGTGCAACCCTCGGAAAGGACGATATGGCTACTGAGGCAACGGAATCGACCTTCGATTCGGAGGTAATTGGAAGCGACGGCAAGGTGCTCGTCGACTTCTGGGCGGAGTGGTGCGGCCCGTGTCACGCAGTGGCGCCGGTGCTGGACCGCATCGCCGAAGAGCGGAACATCAAGCTCGTCAAGGTCAATATCGACAACGAGCAGGGCCTCGCGTCGCGCTACGGCGTATCGTCGATCCCGATGATGGTGCTGTTCGAAAACGGCGAGCCGCAGGCTCAGGCCGTTGGTGCTCTGCCGAAGGGCGCCCTTGAGCGCGCACTCGGCCTGAGCGAGGAATAGCGAAGGCTTCCCGGCGTCCCGCGTTGGCTTTCGTCACCGCGGGGCGCCGCGTCAGCCTGCGCTGACGCGGCCTGCCCAGGTAGCGAGCACGGCGTTCTGGCTGGGGAACGCCATCTCCGAGGGGATCTCATCGGGCGCGAACCAGCGCAGCTCTTCGACGTCGTCGTTCGCGACAGGCTCACCGTCGCCCGTGACGATGTAGGTGAGACCAAGCACAAAGTAGTGGTCGTACGGGTCGACGACGCCGCCAAGGAACTCGACCGGCGTCACCGCAAGCCCGGTCTCCTCCAGGAACTCGCGCCGCAGGCCGTCTTCGGGCAGCTCACCTTCCTCGAGGAAGCCACCGGGAAGATCCCAGTACCCCTGGCGCGGAGGCAGCCGCCGTCGCCCGAGCAGCACGCGTCCGTCGCGAACGAGGAGCCCCTGAACCGCAGGCGCAGAGTTGCCCCAGAAACGCGAACCGCATTCGGGGCACGCGCGCGCGTTCTCGGGGCCATCGACAAGCGGTGTCGCACACCGCGGGCAGGTCTTCCAGCCGTCGAGCAGTCCCACAGCGGCAGCTTATGCGCCGCGCACCTCGCGCAGCACGTCGTCGGAGAGGATCGGCCACGCCTCAGCGGCCCATTCGGCGAACGGTCGATCGGTGAGACACGCAAGCGCGATGCCCATCTCGGGGTCGATCCAGAGGAACGTGCCTGCTGCACCGAAGTGGCCGAAGGTTGCCCGCGAGTTCGTCGCTCCCGTCCAATGCGGCGCCTTGCCGTCGCGAAGCTCAAGCCCGAGACCCCAGTCGTTTGGCGTCTGGCGCCCAAAGCCTGGCAGCACGCCGTCGAGGCCTGGAAACTGGGCGAGGCGGGCTTCGGCGAGCGTCTCTGGAGTGATCCGGGCGGGGTGCAGCAACTCCCGCGCGACCGTCACGAGGTCGGTAAGCGGTGCAACGACACCCGCGCCGGGTGAGCCCGCGAGCTCGAAGCCCCACACCTCGCGGAAGTAGCGGCCAAACGGGACGCCCGCGCGCAGCGACACATGCTCACCAAGCACGTCAAACCCTGCGTTCGAATAGATACGGCGCCGCCCAGGCGGCGCGATCGGCGCACCCGCATCGAAGGGCAGGCCTGATGCGTGCGCGAGCAAATGGCGTACGGTCGATCCAGGAGGGCCGGCTGGCTCATCGAGATCGACAACCCCCTCTTCGACCGCCACGAGCACGGTGACAGCCGTCGCGAGCTTGGTCACCGACGCCCACACGAACGGGTGGGTCGGATCGCCGTGGATCGCCTCGACACGTCCGCACACGGCAACTGCCACGTTCGTGCAGCCCCACACTTCAACTTGCCTCAACGCGTCCATGGCCCGACACTACCGGCATGACGCGCCAACGGATCTCATCTGGCTCGGCGTTCGAGGCTCGCGTCGGGTACTCGCGCGCGGTGCGCGTTGGGTCGCACATCTTCGTTGCCGGGACGGCGCCGATCATGCCGAACGACGCCGATCCGCCGACGGGCGCCTACGACCAGGCGAAGCGCGTGATCGAGATTGCTGCTGCGGCGCTCGCCGAGGCCGGCGCCACGCTCGACGATGTCGTGCGCACGCGGCTCTACCTCACTGACGCGGCCGACATCGACGAGGTTGGGCGCGCTCACGGTGAGGCGTTTGCGACCGCACGACCAGCGACAACCGGCATCGTGACCACGCTCCTTGACCCGCGCTGGAAGGTCGAGATCGAGTTTGACGCTGTCGTGGGCGACCACGACTGACGACGAGCTCTCCGTTCTGAGTCGCGCTCGCCCGGGCTACATGCCCATGGCGTGGTACCCACTGTCGACGTAGAGCGTCGTTCCGGTGACGTTCTTTGCGTCATCAGAGAGCAGGTACGCGGATGCGCCGGCGACATCGTCGGCGTCAATGTGACGGTGGAGCGGAGCCCGCTCCTCGACGATCGCCTCCATCGTCGGGAAGCCGGCGATCGAGCGCGCAGCGAGCGTGCGGACCGGGCCTGCCGAGACGGCGTTGATGCGGATGTTCTTCTGACCGAGATCCCACGAGAGGTACCGGACGCTCGCATCGAGCGTCGCCTTCGCGACACCCATCACGTTGTAGTGCGGCACAGCGCGCTCACCACCGAGATAGGTCATCGTCACGATCGATCCGCCACCAGCCGCCTCCATCAGCGGCTCGGCCGCACGGGCGCACGCGACGAGCGAGTACGCACTGACATCGAGCGCCATCCAGAAGCGATCACGTGGCGTGTCGGTGAACCGGCCTTCGAGATCTTCTGCGGCGGCGTAGGCCACCGAGTGAACGAGGATGTCGAGCTTGCCGCCGAAGGCAGCCCCAACTTCGTTGAACACACGGGTGACGTCTTCATCAGAGCGGACGTCACATTCGGTGACGAGCGGGCTGTTGACCGATGCTGCGAGGTCGCGGACAGCTGACTCAATGCGCTCACCCTGGTAGGTGAATGCCACCTCCGCACCACCTTCGTGGAGGCGACGTGCGATCGCCCAAGCGATCGATCGCTTATTGGCGACACCGAGGACGAGGGCCTTTTTTCCTTCGAACACGTCCGCGAGTCTAATGGAGGTGCGGTACCTTCGCGTGGCATGGGTGTCGTCGTGGTCACAGGAGCGTCTTCGGGGATCGGTGCGGCGCTCTGCGACGCGTTCCGAAAGCAGGGGCATCTCGTAGTCGGACTGTCGCGCCGGGAGGCTCCGGCAGCCGATGAACACGAAGCGTGCGACGTGTCGGATCGGGCCTCGGTTGCCGCTGCAGCGTCGCGGGTGCTCGCGCGCCACCCTCAGATCGCAATCCTCGTGAATAACGCCGGGATCCCCGCGCGGGGAGGCTTCAGCGACATCGACGAGGATCGGATCGCCGCCGTCACCGCGACGAACTACCTTGGCTCGGTGTGGGTCTTCCGTGCGTTCGAGCCGGCCCTTGGCCGGGGCTCGCACGTGGTCAACGTGGTG
>OMIZ01000171.1 GCA_900299235.1 Actinomycetota bacterium | reverse complement strand
GCCACCGGCGACGCAGGCTGCTCTCGCGGCCGTTCAGGTTGTTGCCGCGACGAGCGCGAACGAGCCGGGTGAGCAGCCGGCCGCCGCGCTTATCCAGGTACCTGAGCGCATTCTCGACGGCTGCGGCGCCGTCGTCGATGGTGGGGTACTACCGGGGACGCCCTCAACAATCGTCGACCTCACCGGTGACAAGCCGCTCATTCTCCGCGAGGGGATGGTCTCGGCAGCTGAAACGCTTGCTCTTCTCGCCTCGTAGTCGGCACATGTGCCCGCTCCGTTTACGATGACCCGGACGGCAGCGAAACAGGAGAGAGACTGATGGCGAATTCGCAGGACACGTTCGAACACCTTAAGGCGGCAGGTCTCACCGACATCGATCCCGATATCGCTGCCCTGCTTGGGCGCGAACTCGACCGCCAGCGCGGTCAGATCGAGCTGATCGCCTCCGAAAACTTCACCTGGCCGTCGGTGCTTGAGGCGGTCGGCTCGGTCGCGACGAACAAGTACGCCGAGGGCTATCCCGGCAAGCGCTACTACGGCGGCTGCGAGATCGTCGACGAGATCGAGGAGATCGCACGTACTCGAGCGACCAGCCTCTTCGGCGCTGAGCACGCGAACGTCCAACCTCATGCTGGCGCCCAGGCGAACATGGCCGTCTACTTCGCCGTCCTCAAGCCCGGCGATCGGGTGCTCGGGCTTTCGCTCGATCACGGTGGCCATCTCACGCACGGGCTGGGCGTGAACTTCTCCGGGAAGCTGTACGAGTTCCATCACTACGGCGTCTCACGCGACACGATGCGCGTCGACTACGACGAGGTGCTCGCGAAGGCCAAGGAGGTCAAGCCGAAGCTCATCGTCTGCGGTGGCTCCGCCTATCCACGGATCGTTGAGGCTGACAAGTTCCGCGAGATCGCCGACGAAGTGGGGGCGATGTTGATGACGGACATGGCCCACTTCTCGGGTCTGGTCGCGGCGGGGCTCCACCCGAACCCCGTGCCGCACAGCGACTTCGTCACCTCGACTGTGCACAAGACGCTCGCAGGTCCGCGCGCGGGCTTTGTTCTCTGCCGCGAGGAGCACGCCGCGGCGGTCGATCGCGCGCTGTTCCCGGGAATGCAAGGCGGGCCGCTTGAGCACACGATCGCGGCCAAGGCCACCGCGTTCAAGATCGCAGGCACGCAGGCGTTCCGTGACTACCAGAGCCGTGTGCGCGCGAACGCCGACACGCTCGCCGCCGGGCTGATCTCGGCGGGTCTCGAAGTCCTCACGGGCGGCACCGACACCCATCTCGTGCAGCTTGACCTCCGCCACACCGAGTGGACAGGTCTTGCCGCGCAGGAGCGGCTTGATGAGGTGAAGCTGACGGTCAACCGCAACACCGTCCCGTTCGACGAGCGGCCCCCGATGGTCGCGTCCGGTGTGCGCATCGGCACGCCCGCCGCGACAATGCGCGGCTTCGACGAGACGGACTTTGCCGAGGTCGCCGCGATCATCGCGGGGTCGCTGTCTGACGACGCTGACATCGATGGGCTGCGCGCTCGCACGGAGGCGCTCTGTGCCAAGCGGCCTCTGTACCCCGGCTTCCGCGGCTTCACGGAGTACGTCTCGTGAGCGTGGTCGAGGTCACGCACCCGCTCGTCCGACACAAGCTCGGGCTGCTGCGGGATGTCTCGACCTCGACCGAGATGTTTCGCCGACTCGTCAACGAGCTGACGTTGCTGCTCTCGTACGAGGCAACGAAGGAGCTCGCGCTCGAAGAGGTGCAGGTTGAGACGCCGCTCGAGTGGACGGCCGCTCAGCGGATCCCAGGCAAGAAGATCGCCGTTTGCCCGATCCTGCGTGCCGGCATGGGGATGCTCGACGGCGTGCTCTCGCTGATTCCCGTCGCCCGTGTTGGCTTTATCGGGCTCTACCGCAACGAGGAGACACTGCAGCCGGTCGAGTATTTCGTGAAGCTGCCGTCGGATATCGCCGAGCGGGACGTACTGCTGCTTGACCCGATGCTTGCCACCGGCAACTCGACGGCTGCCGCTGTTGACGTGGTCAAAAAGGCAGGCGCAACGCACATCACCCTGATCTCGTTGATCTCTGCACCCGAAGGTATCGCGCGCGTGATCGAGGCCCATCCCGATCTGCGCATCGTGACGGCGTCGATCGACTCGCACCTCAATGAAAAGGGATACATCGTTCCTGGTCTTGGCGATGCGGGAGATCGTCTGTACGGGACGAAATAGAGAGGGTTCAGATGGTGTGGGACCAGCTCACTGACCACCTTGATGTGATCTGGGGCGCATTGCTTGCCCTGGTGATCGTCATCGCCCTCACGCCCGCGGTGGGCGGCATGGCGCGTCTGCTCGGTGTCGTCGATCGTCCGGAACCGGGGCGACGTAAGGAGATGCGCAACATTCCGCGTCTCGGTGGCCTCGCGATGTTCTTTGGTGTGCTCGTGCCAGCGCTCGCGTTCTTGCCGCTCCGGGGCGAGATGCGCTCAATCATCCTCGGCGCTGCCGTCGCCACCCTCGTTGGTGCGATCGACGACTTCCGCGGCCTCCGCTGGTGGCAGAAGCTCGCGGGACAGACCACCGCTGCAGCGATTCCTGTCGCGGCGGGAGTGTGGGTTCATCACATCACGTTCCCCGCCGCGGGTGCCCACTCGATTCCTGCGTACATCGGCCAGCCGCTTACGGCGTTCGCGATCGTCGCGCTGATGAACATGATGAACTTCCTCGACGGCATGGATGGTCTCGCCGCAGGCGTCTGCGCGATTGCGGCGGGCTCCTTCACTCTCATCGAGTTGTCGCTTGGGCGCCCCGACGCAGCGACCCTCACGGCGATCGTGTTCGGGAGCTGCCTTGGCTTTCTCCGGCACAACTTCTATCCCGCTCGGATCTTCATGGGCGACTCGGGTTCGCTGCTCCTCGGGTTCACCCTCGCGTCCGTATCGGTCGAAGGTCTCTTGAAGACGGCCGCCCTCGCGACGCTCGTCCTACCGCTCCTCGTGCTCGCCGTGCCGCTCATCGACACCTCGTTCGTCGTTGCGCGGCGTATCAAGCACGGCCAGCCCGTGTACCGCCCCGATCGCGGCCACCTGCATCACCGATTCGAAAACATCGGCTTCTCGCAACGGCGCACGGTCGCCTACCTCTGGGCGTGGTGTGGAGCGCTCGCCAGCGCGGCGCTCGCGACACGGTTCGTGCACCTGCACCGCCATGGCCACTGGAACGGCACGGGTATCGCAATCGATTCCCTGGTCGCGGTCGTTGCTCTCGGGACATCGGTCTACGTCGTCTATCTCCTCGAGATCGTCAAGCTCGCGAACCCGTTTATTCGGAGGCGCGAGGCGCAGCAACGAGAAGAATCGCTGCGCCGCTCAGCCTGATCGTACGAACTGTCACAAACTCTGCTTGGAAGGCAGACAGACAGTGGCAATCGGCTGTCACGAAGTCGGCGCGCCGCGTCGCACTCTGCGCTATGCTCCGCCCCCGATGGAGCCGCCCGCGCCCCGTGCGTTTCCCCCTGCAGAGGCAGGAGCTCTCCTTATCGTCACGACCTCCGTGGTGATCGGCGCAGCGACCCTCGCAGGCTGGGCGATCGGCTCACTGACGAGCGGACTCGTGACGGGCGCCATCGTCGGGCTGCCAGTCGGGATCATCGCCGTCGTGCGTCGGTACAAGGGGTACTTCAGCTGATGTTCGCGACTCCCCGCCCAGTGCCGAAGACACGCGTCCCTCTGATCGGCGCCGCCGTCGTGCTTTTAGCTGCAATTCCCGTACTTCTCGTCGGTCACTGGCGTCTCGGGGCGTGGGCACTCGCCGCGGTCTTGTGGGTCGTCCATCAGGCCTCAGGAATGGTTCTCCAGCGGCTGCCGCTCGGGATGGGTAATCTCGCATCCGCAGGCGTCGTGGCCTTCGGCCGGATGCTCCGCGCGATTCTCGTAATGGTGATCCTGATCGCCGTTGCGTCGTCGGACTCCGGACTGGGCCTCACAGCAGCAATCGTGTTCGCTTCGGCGTACACCGTGGAGTTCGGACTGTCGTTGATTGCGTTTTTCGGAGGGGAGGCAGGGTCATGAAGATCAGTCGCTTGTCACTAGCGCTCGGCACGCTGCTGCTCGCCCTTCCCGCGTCCGCGTCCGCGAAGGATTTCGACCCGTCCGAGGAGTTCACCCTCAAGCCGTGGATCTCGATCCACGTCGGCGGGCTTGACCTCTCAATCAACAAGGCCGTCGTGTACCTGCTGCTTGCCGCGGCAATCGCCTGCGCAATCGGGATCCTCACGATGCGCTGGCGCCTGAGTGCTGTCGCAGGTCGTCGCCAGGTACTCGGCGAGATGATCTACGACATCGCGCAGACGCAGGTCGCCGAAATGGGTCTGCCGCAGAAGGCGATGCGCCTCTGGTTCCCGTACGTCGCGACGCTGATGATCTTCATCTGGGTCATCAACATGCTCGGCTTCCTGCCGCTTCCGCTGTCAGGTGAGACCTACCACGGCATTCCGGTCTGGGGCATCTACGCCGCAACGTCATCGATCTCTGTGACGCTCGCGCTCTCGCTCGTCACGTTCTTCTTCACCCACATCGAGGGCATCCGGTGGAACGGGCCGGTGAAGTACTTCCGCTCGTGGATCCCTGAGGTGCCGAAGCCACTTCTGCCGATGATCATCCCGCTGGAGATCCTCTCGCAGTTCATGCGTCTGATCAGCCTCTCGGTCAGGCTTTACGCCAACATGCTCGCGGGGCACATGCTCATCCTCACGTTCATCGGTCTGATGTTCGTGCTTGAGAACGTGTACCTCGGCATCGTCACGGTGCCGGTGGCCGCGATCTTCTACATGTTCGAGGTCGTGATCGTCGTCTCGATCCAGGCGTTCATCTTTGCCGCCCTTTCCGCTATCTACATCGGCTCAGCGATCGAGCCAGAACACTAAGGAGAGACAAACCGCATGCTCACCCACCTCATTGCCGCTTCCGTCAAGGACGCGCCTGTCGTTCACGCGGGTAAGGCCATCGCGCTTGCCCTCGGCATCGGTGCCGGTGCAGCCGGCGCTGGCGCCGGCATCGGCAACATCTTCGGCTCGATGATTCAGTCCGTCGCCCGCCAGCCTGAGCTGCGCGGTGAACTCCAGGGCCTCATGTGGCTCGGGTTCGCGCTCTGCGAAGCCGTCGTGTTCTACGGCCTCGTCGGCGGCCTCCTCGGCTACGTCCTCGTCTAGGTCAGACCCGAGGGAGACGACACAATGCTGCTCGGCGCCAACGCACTGATTCAGGTCGTTCCAGGCCTCATGGTCTGGACGCTCGTCGCGTTCGCGATCACGCTCGTTGTGCTCAAGCGCTACGCGTTTGGGCCAGTGCAGAAGATCATCGACGATCGTCGTGACCGGATC
>OMIZ01000170.1 GCA_900299235.1 Actinomycetota bacterium | reverse complement strand
GCGCAGGCGACGTTCATTGCCGCTTCCATCGTTGCTGCCCAACCGGCGCGGAACGGGTCGCGTTCGCCAATCGGCGGGCCGTCGAGTGACACGGCGATTCCGCGCGTCCCGTCGAGCCGCAGCACTGCGCCGTCAAGGCCCGGGCGTCGCACGGTGCGCGAGCCGACGAGCTGGTCGTACTGGCGGAAGATCCACGTCTTCGCCTCGGCATTCACGGGCTGCATATCGGTGTTCGCGGTCGCGTGCTCTTCCTGCGGGAGCTCGTAGCGGGGGCACTCGTCGGTGAGCAGCTCGGCCGGGATCTGGCCGACGAGGTCGTCGTTGAAGTAGCAGCGAAGCTCACCGTGGTTCGCAACCTCGCCGATCACGGTGCACGGCAGCTCCCAGCGATCGCACACGGCCTTCACGTCGGCGAGGCGCTCGGGTGAGACGACGGCGACCATCCGCTCCTGCGACTCGGAGATCATGATCTCCCAGGGCTCCATGTTCGCCTCACGCAGCGGCACGCGATCGAGGTGCAGGTCAACGCCGGCGTCGCCTCGCGCCATCTCGGCGAGCGAGGAGGCGAGGCCAGCGGCGCCGCAGTCCTGGAGGCCGAGGCAGAGGTCGCTCTCGACGAGCTCCTGCGACACCTCGATGAGTGCCTTGCCGCGGAACGGGTCGCCGATCTGCACGGATGGACGCCGGTCGTCGGAGCCTGCAAGATCCTGGCTCGCGAGCACCGATGCGCCGCCGATGCCGTCGCGTCCAGTGGTCGCGCCGTAGAGCACGAGCAGGTTGCCGGTGCCGGTCGCCTTGGCCTTCAGGACGCGCTCGACGGGCAGCAGGCCCACGCACATCGCGTTCACGAGCGGGTTCTTCGCGTAGGCGGGATCGAAGACCGTTTCGCCGCCGACGTTCGGCACACCCACGCAGTTGCCGTAGTGCCCGATGCCTGCGACGGCGCGCTGGAAGTGCCAGTCGGGCTGGCCAAACCGCAGCCCGTCGAGCAGCGCGATCGGGCGGGCGCCCATGGCAACGATGTCGCGCAAGATGCCGCCCACGCCGGTGGCGGCGCCCTGGAACGGCTCGACGGCAGACGGATGGTTGTGCGATTCGACCTTGAACGCGATGGCCAGGCCTCCGCCGACGTCGATCACGCCGGCGTTCTCACCCGGGCCTTGCAGCACGCGCTCACCCGCGGTGGGGAGGCGGCGCAGGAGCGGGGCGGAGTGCTTGTAGCCGCAGTGTTCCGACCAGAGCAGCGAGAAGACCGCCAGCTCGAAGTCGTTTGGCATCCGTCCAAGCAACTCTTGGATACGGGTGAACTCCCAGTCGGTGAGACCGAGTGCTCGATGAAGAGGAGGCTGCTCCAACGCAGTCAGAGAGGCCAGTGTACGCCGGGGCTTGGACGGCCCCGGCGGCAACCGCGAACGCTTCATCTCACGCGAGCCGCCTCTCGGCAGTTAGAACCCTTGTATGCCGCGCCGCTACGCCTTGATGCTCCTGCTGCTTTCGGCGATCTGGGGCGCTTCGTTCCTCTTCATCAAGGTTGGCGATCGTGAGCTCCATCCGATGGCAATCGCCTGGTTGCGTCTCGCGCTTGCGACCGTGGTGCTGATTCCGGTGTCGGCGGTCGTGATCGGCCCGGCACGGCTGATCGCCGGTGTGCGTTCTGCATGGCTGCGGCTGGCGATGATGGGGCTGATCAACAGCGCCTTCCCGTTCGCGCTGCTCTCCTGGGCCGAGTTGAAGCTCGACTCTGGACTCACCGCGATCTTCCAGGCTGCCGCACCGCTCTTCAGCATCGCCCTGACGGTGCTCGTAGGGCAGGAGATCGTGACTGGCCGCCGCGCCTTCGGCATCTTCGGTGGCTTTCTCGGCGTCGCTCTGCTTGTGGGCGCGCACGTGCACGGCAGTCTGTGGTCGGCGCTCGCCGTGGTCTTCAGCGGGCTGCTGTATCCAGGGGCGGGTGTGTACGGACAGCGATCGATGAAAGACGTCGAGCCGCTTGTGCTCGCGACAGGGTCGATGTGCACGGCTGCGCTTCTGATTGCCCCGCTTGGTGTGGCGGCGCTCCCGAGCTCAATGCCGGGTTGGAAGGTGACCGCGTCGATGGCGACGCTCGGGATCATCGGCACGGGCTTTGCCTACATCCTCTACTTCGCGATCCTCCGTGGTGTGGGCGCGTCAAGGGCGATTCTCGTCACGTACCTGGTGCCGGCGTTTGCCGTCAGCTACGGCGTGTTGGTCTTGCACGAGAAGATTCGTGTGTCGGCGATCGCCGGGCTGGCGCTGATCTTTGGCGGGGTGGCCGTTGGTTCGCGCCGAACGCCTGTGCGGCGTGCCGAGAGTCCGTAGGATCCACCCCGATGGCTGCTGAGATTCGCAAGATCGTGGTGCAGGTCGAAGAGACGCTGCGCGACGCTGGCCGTGCGGTTGATCCGCCGACGCGCAAGGTTGTGGCGGCGGCGGTTGTCACTAACCCGTACGCGGGCCGGTTCGTCGAGGATCTCGCACCGCTCTACGACCTTGGCGCTGAGGTTTCCGGGCTGCTTGCCGAGCGTGCCGTCGCAGCCCTCGGCGTGGCCCCAAACGACGTGACCGCCTACGGCAAGGGTGCGATCATCGGTACCGACGGCGAGATCGAGCATGCTGCGGCGGTGCTGCACCCGAAATTCGGCGCGCCCGTTCGCAAGGCGGTCGACCACGGCGACGACATCATCCCGTCGACGAAGAAGGTCGCTGGCCCAGGCGCTGCGATCACGATGCCGATCACGAACAAGGACAGCATCTGGACCTTTGACGACATGGATGCCGCCGAGATCTCGATCTCCGACGCGCCGCTCGCAGGCGAGATGGTGATCTGTGTCGTGCTGGCTGTTGGTGGGCGTCCGCATCGCCGAACACGGAAGCCGGAGTAGCCGTGTTCAAAGCGATCATCCTGCTCGCTCGGCGCGAGGATATGACGCACGAGGAGTTCGCCGACTGGTGGCTTGGCGAGCACGCGCCGCTCGCGAAGGCGCTCGAGGGCGTGCGGGGCGCACGGTTCAACCTCGTCGATACGCCCGACGCGGACTTCGACGGCATCACCGAGCTCTGGTTCGACTCGCAGGCCGACTTCGAGGCTGCCTATGCGACCGAGCATGGCAAGCAGGTTGCGGCAGATTCGCTCGCTCACGTGAGTCGGCGCGAGCGGCTGTTTGTCTCCGAAAACATCCTCGCCTAGCCGCTTCCCGTAGATCCGTAGTTACGAGCTACCCAAATAGGGTCTGGCTCCGATGCCTACGCGGGCCTGAGCATGTGTCCTATGAACATGACACGCAGGCTCACATATCTCGTTGTTCTCGCTCTTATGGGCGTCGTTGTTTCGGCAGCTGGTGCCCTGGGTAGTACAACCGCGACCCGCGTCGACATTCCGTCGGCCGCGGACATTGCCGTTGATCTGAACGGTGGCCCGCCGCAGCTTGGGAATATCCCGTCAGGAGGCATGGATTCGTGCAACCTGCCGACGGCGGGGGCACGACCGCCGTTCTCGTTCTCGTGCCCGTTTGACTACAAGTACGCGCAGAGCGGCGCTGCGATGTCAGGTACCGCAACCTGGGCGGCAAAGAATCTCAGCGGGCCGTTCACAGCCACGTGCGACTACGACGTTGCGATTCACGGCAAGGTCTCGGTTGACGTGTCGGCGGCCGGCGCGGTTTCTCAGGCGTTTGACTTTGGCGGATCGGGCAGCCAGGCATGTTCCTGGACGCTCAACTTATCGGGTGCGACGCTCACCGGTACGCTGAGCGGTGTCTTGACGTTCGGCCAGGCCGACGCGACAACGGCCTCGTTCAAGGGCGACTTCACCGTGAACGTCCTCTCGGGCACCGGCCAGTTTGCCGGGGCTGTGGGGAGCGGCTCGTTCACCGAGAACGAGACGATGGATCTGGCCGGCAAGGCACCTTCGGGCGCCATTCCGAGCCAGAGCCAGATCGCTGCGCTCGCAGCCGCGAGCGGCTCGGCTGGTTCGTCATCGTCGATTCCGAGTGGGGCGATCCCGCCCGGCGTCACGATCCCGGCCGGCGTCTCCGTGCCTCCCGGTGTGACGATCCCGACGTCGAAGACGGTGCGTCATCTGGCCGCAGCGACGCCAGGTTCGGCGATGCATCTCAAGCTGTCGAAGGGAACGCCGCGCGCGACGTTCGTGATCCCAAAGACGATCACCGCTTCGGGCACGTACGCCCTCCACGTCGCGGCCGCCCCGGGTTCGGCGTGCACCGCAACGGCAACGAAGGCAGGGTCAAGCATTGATCTCGGCAAGGCGACCGCATCGAAGACGGGTGCGGCAGTCTTCCCGGGCAAGCTCGGCGCAAAGCTCAAGGCCGGCTCGTGGAGCCTCGCCACCTCGTGCACGCTTGGCGGCACGAAGGCGGCAGGCACGGGCACGGCCGTGATCAAGTAGCGCTCGTAGTTTCCCTGTCCCGGCGGCGGCCCTCTTCGGAGGGTCGCCGCGTTTACGGGCTGGAGCGTTACGATCCGCCCATGGCCCGATACCTGCACACCATGTACCGCATCACCGATTTCGACCGCAGCCGCGCGTTCTACGAGGCGCTGGGGTTCGAGTTTCGGCGCGAGCTACCGATCGTTCGCAACGGCGAGCTTGAGGCGACGAACTACTTCTTCGGCTGCCCCGGTGACGACGCCGAGTTGGAGCTGACCTTCAACCACGACGGCCGCACCTACGACAACGGCACGGGGTATGGGCACATCGCGATCGGGGTCGAAGATCTCGCCGGCACTCTGGCCGCGCTTGCGACGCAGGGGATCGAGCCGGAGAAGCCGCCCTACCGCGTGCGCGAGGGCGGTTCGTTGCTCTGCTTCGTTCGGGATCCCGACGACTACCGCATCGAGCTCATCGAGCGCGCGTAGCTCGTGAGCCTGATCGCCGATCCTGGTCTCGCAGCCGATGGCGCAGCGCGGATCGCGTGGACACGCGCGAACATGCCGCTCCTCGCGGCGCTGAAAGACGAGTTCGCGGCCGAGCGCCCGTTTGCTGGCCGCAAGCTCGGCGTCTGCATTCATGTCGAGCCAAAGACGGCCGTGCTCGTCGAGGTGCTCCGTGCTGGCGGGTGCGAGCTCGCGATCACGGGTAGCCCAGCGACGACAGACGACGGGACGGCTGCGTTCCTTGCCGCGCAGGATGGCGTGACGGTGTTCGCGCTCAAGGCAGACGACATGGAGGCGCACCTCGCGCACATTGAGCGGGTGCTCGACACCGAGCCGAGCTTTCTGCTCGATAACGGCGCCGATCTGATCAGCAGCGCGGTTCGGCGTGGCCTGACGATCGAGTTCGCGACCGAGGAGACGACCTCGGGCGGCAACCGTCTGAAGGCTGAGATGCAGGGGCACGTGCCGTTCCCCGTCGTTGTGATCGACGACAGCCCGTTGAAGCGCCTGATCGAGAACCAGTACGGGGTGGGGCCGACGGTCGTCGAAGGTTTCATGCGTGCGACGAACCTGCTCGTGCCGGCAACGACCTTTGCTGTCATTGGGTACGGCGCGTGTGGTCGGGGAACTGCGCGCGCGTTGCGCGCCGATGGGGCGACAGTGATCGCCGTCGAGATCGACCCTGTGAAGTCGCTGGAGGCGGCGTTCGACGGGATGCGGGTGATGGAACTCGACGCTGCGCTCGCCGCCGCTGATGTTGTGATTACGGTGACGGGGTCGACGGGGATCTTGCGCGGGCGCGAGCTTGGGCTGTTGCGCGACGGAGCGTTGATTGCGAACGCTGGGCATTTCAGCGAGATCGAGGTGCCGGGGTCGTGGACGCGTCGGCCGCTGACGGGACTTGTTGAGGAGGTCGAGCGTCCGGGTGGCGGGGTGTTTCGGGTGTTGGGGCGAGGCGAGATGCTGAACCTCACGGCCGCGACCGGCAACCAGATCCAGGTGATGGATCTCGGCTTCGCGCTGCAGGCGCATTCGCTGCGTGCGTTGGCGCGTGACCCGGGGGCGTTCGCGCTCGGGCCGCAGCCAGTGCCGAAGGCGATCGATGACATCATCGGTCGCGACATGCTTGCCTCGCTCTCGGCAACGCGCGGCGTCTAGCCGGAAGCTGCAACAGCGCCGTTACACCTTCCCGATTAGCGTCGGAGGGGATGACAACAGACGGTTCAACCCCACCTCGTCGGGCGCCGCGGAGGCGCACCGACGCACCCCACGAGGCCCCAGCGCGTCGTGGGCAACGCAAGGCAGCCGAGCCACGACGAACCGTTGCATCGCCCTGGGGGCCGATGCGGGTTGTCGACGAGATACGGCTTGCACAACACGCAGGGCCCAAACGCTTCTCAACCGTCGTCCAGCTGATCGAGACGCTCGACGGCAGCGCGCGCTTCGTCCGGTTCAGCTACTCAACCGACGGTGTCGGCCGCCGCGGGCCGGTGACGCTCAGGGCTAAGGACGTCGAGCGCCTGCGAGCCGCCCTTGCACTTCGGCCGGAGTTTCAGGCCGCGCTCGACCTCTGTTCGCCTGGAGGTGGTGCCGCAGCATAGGCCGTCGTTCGTGAACAACAACTGAGAGACACGCGCGCGAAGGTCTGCCGCCGCAGCGGGTGCCCCGGAGCGGGCGGTCCTCGCTAGGCGGTTGCGAACGCCGCCGAGCGTGCAGCGTCGACAAGTGAGCCGAGGATCTTCGCGCCATCGGTGGAGCCGAGAACCGGGTCGACCGCGTGCTCAGGGTGCGGCATCAAGCCGAAGACGTTGCCGCCCGCGCTGATCACGCCTGCCACGTCGGCGATCGCACCATTCGGGTTCGTGCCGGGGGCATAGCGGAGGGCGATCAGGCCTTCGGCTTCCGCTTCGGCGAGCAGTTCGGCGTCGGCGAACCAGCAGCCCTCGCCGTTCTTCACGGGGATCGACAGCCGGTCGCCGGGGGTGCAGCGCGAGGTGAACGGCGTGTCGGCGCGCTCGACCACGAGGTCGACGTCCTGACACATGAACTCAAGCGTGCTGTTTGGGCGAAGAACGCCAGGGAGCAGGCCAGCTTCGGTGAGGATCTGAAAGCCGTTACAGATGCCGAGCACAAGGCCGCCGTCGTTCGCAAACCGAATCACGTCGCGCATCACGGGCGAGAAACGGGCGATCGCGCCACAGCGGAGGTAGTCGCCGTAGGAGAATCCGCCGGGGAGCACGACGGCTGCCGTGTTGGCGGGGAGGCGCTCTTCGCCGTGCCACACGCGAGTCGCGTCGGCACCGAGGCGGTTCAGCGCGAGTTCGGTGTCGCGGTCGTCGTTCGAACCCGGGAAGACGACGACCGAGATCGGCGGCTTGGGGGCGTCGCTCACGCGGCGGCCTCGACCACGATCTCGTAGCTCTCGATCAGCGGATTGGCGAGCAACTGCTCGCACATGCGCTCGATCTGGGCGCGGGCATCAGCTGCATCGGTGGCAGAGACGTCGAGTTCGACGAGCCGACCAACGTGCGCGTTCTGCACGTTGAAGCCGAGGTGGCTGAGGCCGGTCTCGACCGCGAGTCCTTGCGGGTCGAGGATGCCTGCCTTCGGACGGATCAAGATCGTGGCCTTCATGCGACGAGGCTCCCCGGGTTCGCGATGTAGTCGTCGAACGACGACTGGGTCAGCTGCTCAAACGCCTCGATGTAACGGGCGCGCGTGCCGGCGACCACGTCGGCGGGAAGCTCTGGGCCGGGATACGTCTTACCCCAGCCGAGCGACTCGCAGTAGTCGCGCACAAACTGCTTGTCGAACGATGGCGGCGTCGAGCCGGGCGCGTACTCATCGGCAGGCCAAAACCGCGACGAGTCAGGCGTGAACGCCTCATCGCCAAGCACGAGTTCGCCATTCTCATCGAGGCCAAACTCGAGCTTCGTGTCGGCAAGGATGATCCCCCGTGTCAGCGCGTACTCCGACGCAAAGCGATACAGCTCAAGCGACACACGCTCAACCTTGTCGAAGAGCTCCTCGCCAACGAGCGCGGTGGCGGTCGCACGATCGATGTTCTCGTCGTGTCCCGTCTGCGCCTTCGTGGCAGGTGTGAAGATCGGCTCGGGAAGCCTTGCCGACTCGACGAGACCCTCAGGCAGCACGTGTCCGCATACGGCACCGGATGTCTTGTAGTCCTTCCAGCCCGACCCCGAGAGGTAGCCGCGCACGACGCACTCGATCGGGAGCATCGTCAGCTTTCGACACTCGCTTGAGCGGCCATCGTCACGGATCGCGAGCAGGTGGTTCGCCACCAGGTGCTTGGTGCGCGCAAACCAGAACGCCGACAGGCCCGTGAGCACGCGACCCTTGTCGGGAATGTCGGTGGGCAGCACGACGTCGAACGTCGAGATCCGATCGCTCGCAACGAGCAACAACCTGGAGTCACCAAGCGCATACAGCTCCCGCACCTTGCCACTACCCAGGTGGGTTGCCTGCTCAGACATTCAGAGCCTCCTCTCGTTTCGCGGCGAGGGCATGTAGACGGTCAAACACCGTGTCGACATGAGCGACGGTCGCACCCAGGTCGAAGGCCGACTCGATGCCGTCGGTGCCGAGACGGCCAGCGATTGCCGGGTCGGCCTCGACAAGTGCGCGGAAGTCGCGCTCTTCATCCCACGCCTGCATCGCGTGGCGCTGCACGAGCCGGTAGGCCTCACCGCGATCGAGGCCGCTCCCAACGAGCGCAAGCAGCAGGCGGTGCGAGAACACGAGGCCATGCGACGCGTCGAGATTCCGTCGCATCCGCTCGGGGTAGACGACGAGGTCGTTCATGATCCATGTGAAGCGATCGAGGATGTAGTCGGTCGCGAGGAACACGTCGGGGAACGTCACACGTTCCGCCGAGGAGTGCGAGATGTCGCGCTCGTGCCAAAGCGGCACGTTCTCAAGGCCCACGATCGCGGCCGCTCGAACGATGCGCGCGAGGCCCGAGATGCGCTCAGCCACTTTCGGGTTGCGCTTGTGCGGCATCGCCGACGAACCCTTCATTCCCTTCTTGAACGGCTCTTCAACCTCGCGCACCTCGGTGCGGGCAAGGTGGCGGATCTCGATCGCGAACCGGTCGAGCGAGGTCGCAAGCAGCGCGAGTGCCGAGAGCAGCTCGGCGTGCCGGTCGCGTGCGATCACCTGCGTCGACAGCGGATCGGGCTCCAACCCGAGGCGCTCGCACGCGATGCGCTCGACCTCTGGCTCGACCGCGGCGTATGTGCCAACCGTGCCCGAAAGCTGCCCAACCCGGTTCTCCTCAAGCGCGTGCTCGA
Source organism: Actinomycetota bacterium (assembly GCA_900299235.1). Classification (GTDB taxonomy): domain Bacteria; phylum Actinomycetota; class Thermoleophilia; order Gaiellales; family Gaiellaceae; genus PALSA-600. The sequence goes on along the minus strand of OMIZ01000170.1, from coordinate 649 downwards.
TGCGGGTGCGTGCCCGGTCAAGCTCGAACGCCCACCCGGCGAGCTTCCACCCAAATGTCGTTGGCTCGGCGTGAATGCCGTGCGAGCGCCCGATGCAGATCGCGTGCTTGTGTGCGTCGGCCTGCTTCACAACCGCGGCAAACGCACGGTCGATCTCGCGCACGATCAGCCGACCGGCATCGACAAGCTGCAGCGACAGCGCCGTATCGACGACATCCGACGAGGTCAGGCCGTAATGCACCCAGCGGCCTTCGGGGCCAAGCTGCTCAGACACCGCGTCGACGAACGCGGCGAGATCGTGGTCGGTCGTCAGCTCGATCTCGGCGACGCGTGCAGCGGTCGGCACTTTCGCGTTCGCGCGGATCGTCGCCACGTCAGCGGCGGGAATCGTTCCGAGTTCAGCCCATCCATCGAGGGCGGCAAGTTCAACCTCGAGCCAACGCGCGAGCTTGCCTTCCTCCGACCAGATGGTGCTCATCTCAGGCCGGGAATAGCGCGCGATCACTTGAGACAGTGTAGAGAGCCGGGTGGCGGGCCCTCGATCGAGGCGGACGGGCTAGAGCAGCGCAAGGATCCGAGCCGCAAGCACGGCCGCATTCTTCGCGTTGTCGACACCAACCGTTGCCACCGGAACCCCGGGCGGCATCTG
>OMIZ01000169.1 GCA_900299235.1 Actinomycetota bacterium | reverse complement strand
TTGGCGGCGGACGGATTGGTCACGAGAAGGCCGAGGGGCTGCTCCACTGCGGCGCAAACGTCACGGTGATCTCACCCGATCTGCACCCTGATTTCGCCGATCTCAACGTCGAGTGGATCGCCCGCGACTACGAGACGGGTGACTTGGACGGCGCGTTCCTCGTGATCGCAGCCACTGACGACACGTGCGTCAACACGCATGTGCACGGCGATGCCGAAGCGCGCCAGATGCTCTGCAACGTTGCCGACGTCCCCCACCTGTGCAACTTCATCCTTCCCGCCATCCATCGCCAGGGCCAGATCGCGGTTGGCGTGTCGACGGGTGGCGCATCGCCAGCGCTCGCGAAGCGCCTACGTAACGAGATCGCCGAGATCGTTCGACCTGAGCACGCAGAGCTCGCGAAGAAGCTGCACGCAATGCGGCCCGAGGTGAAGGAGAAGTTCCCGACCTACGCCGAGCGGCGCGACTACTTCGAAGCAGTCGTGGCGGAGGCGCTCGCATGACCGTCCACCTCGTTGGCGCAGGCCCGGGCGACCCGGGACTGATCACCGTTCGCGGCCTTGAGCTGATCCGCCGCTGTGAGGCGATCGTCTATGACGACCTCGTCAGCGAGGAGCTCGTCGACGAAGCTCCCGCCGACGCGCTCCGCATCTCGCGCCGCGGCATGAAGCAGGCGGCGGTCAACGACCTGATTGTCGAGCTTGGCCTGCAGGGCCTCGATGTCGTTCGCCTCAAGGGCGGCGACCCGTTCGTCTTTGGTCGCGGTGGCGAAGAGGCGCTCGTGCTGGCCGCGGCGGGCATCGAGTTCGATGTCGTCGCGGGCGTGTCGGCGATGGCCTCGGTACCCGGCTCGTTCCTGATTCCGATCACGCACCGCGGCGTGTCAGCCCAGGTGACGCTTGTGTCGGGGCAGTCGGCCTTCGGCGACGACCTACCGCTTGAGACGCTCGCGAAGGCGCCGGGCACGCTGGTCGTGTTCATGGGTCTCGGCAATCTCGACATGGTTTCGGCCGGGCTGATCACCCATGGCCGCGATGCGCACACGCCTGCCGCGGTGATCTCGAACGGAACGCTCCCGAACGAGAAGATCGTGACGGGCACACTCCGCGATATCGCAGCTCGCGCCGCGACCGAGGATCTCCCCTCCCCTGCGCTCTTTGTCGTCGGCGACGTGATCGCCGTTGGCGACTACGTTGAGAGCGTGCGTGTGTCGAACCGGCCCGGCGTCGCAGCTTCGTAGGCTGCAATCGCCGCATCGCGCTTGAGCGTGCGCGCAATGTCATCGAGGCCGTGCACGAGCGTCTCTTGCGCGAACTCGTCGAACGCGAACGCGATCGTCAGACCGTCAGGATGCGAGATCGTCAACGTCTCCATGTCGACGGTCAGCTCGTTGCGCTGCGCGAGGGCCGCCTTCAGCTGGGCGAGGTCGGCGTCTGGCAGCGTGATCGTGGCGATGCCGGTCTTCACGGAGTTTGAGCGGAAGATGTCGCTGTAGCTCGGCGCGATCACCACACGGAAGCCGTAATCCTCAAGCGCCCAGGCAGCATGCTCGCGCGAGGAGCCACAGCCAAAGTTGCGGCCCGCAAGCAGGATCTCTGCACCCTTGAACTCGGGCCTGTGCAGCTCGAAGTCGGGCTCCTTCATCCAGTCGTAGAAGAGGAACTGGCCGTAGCCGGTGCGCTCGATGCGCTTGAGGAACTGCTTCGGGATGATCTGGTCGGTGTCGATGTCGGGGCGATCGAGGATCGCGACAACCGATGTCACCTGGCGGAGCTCGCGCATTAGCCGAGCCCCCTCACATCGACGAAGTGCCCGGCGACGGCGGCTGCTGCAGCCATCGTCGGGCTCAGCAGATGGGTGCGACCGCCACTTCCCTGGCGACCCTCGAAGTTGCGATTCGACGTTGAGGCGCAGCGCTCACCCGGCGAAAGGATGTCGGGGTTCATGCCAAGGCACATTGAGCAGCCAGCCTCGCGCCACTCGAAGCCGGCGTCGAGGAAGACTTTGTCGAGCCCTTCCTGTTCGGCCTGGTGCTTCACCTTGGCAGAGCCGGGAACGACCATCGCACGCACGGTGCTTGCAACGTGCTTGCCGCGCACGACGGTTGCCGCGGCGCGCAGATCTTCGATGCGCGCATTGGTGCACGAGCCGATGAACACGCGGTCGATCGTGATCTCTGTAACCGGTGTGCCCGGCTCAAGCCCCATGTACTGAAGCGCGCGCTCAGCAGCCTCGCGATCGGTGGGATCGGCGAAGTCGGCCGGATTGGGAACGGTGCCATCGACCGGGACGACCATGCCGGGGTTCGTCCCCCACGTGACCTGCGGCGTGAGCGACGTAACGTCGATCTCGACGACTCGATCGAACGTCGCATCAGGATCGCTCTTGAGCACGCTCCAGCGGGCAACTGCCTCATCCCACGCGGCACCCTTGGGAGCACCGGGGCGACCTTCGATGTACGCGAACGTCGTTGCATCGGGCGCCACCATCCCTGCGCGCGCGCCAGCTTCGATCGACATGTTGCAGATCGTCATGCGGCCTTCCATCGAGAGTGTCTCAATCGCCTCGCCGGAGTACTCAATCGCGTAGCCGACACCGCCATCGACACCGATCTTCCCGATCGCTGCGAGAACCATGTCCTTGGCGGTGACGCCGAAGGGAAGCTCGCCGGTGAAGCGGATCTGCATCGTCTTCGGGCGCGACTGGAGCAGCGTCTGGGTCGCCATGACGTGTTCGACCTCGGACGTGCCGATACCGAACGCGAGCGCACCAAACGCACCGTGCGTTGAGGTGTGGCTGTCGCCACACACGATCGTCATGCCCGGCTGCGTGATGCCGAGCTCAGGCCCCATCACGTGGACGATTCCCTCGCGGCCGCTGCCGGTCGCGTTCAGCGGCACGCCGAACTCCTCGCAGTTCGCGCGCAACGCGTCGAGCTGCGCCTTCGCGATCAGGTCGGTGATCGGGCCGCGCTCGGTCGGGACGTTGTGATCCATCGTCGCGATCGTCAGGTCGGGCCGACGCACGGCACGCCCCGCGAGCCGCAGACCCTCAAATGCCTGCGGGCTTGTGACTTCGTGGACGAGGTGGAGATCGATGTAGATCAGCGCGGGCTCGCCGGGCTTCTCGTCGACGACATGCGCCTGCCAGATCTTTTCAAAGAGTGTCGTTCCCGCCATCAGTGGTCTCCTGTTGCAGCGTAGCTACCGAAGATCCGTATCTCGCGCGTCCACTCGCGCATCTCACCGAGCGCAGTCTGGAGCCCGGGATCCTGCGGGTGGCCGTCGAGCACCATGTCGAAGCGGTAGCGAAAGGTCGAGTGCGGGATCGGTCGCGACACAAGCTGCACGAGGTTCAACCCGTGCCGGGCAAACGGCTGGAGCGCGCCGACGAGCGCGCCCGGCCGATGGTCGGTGACGAACGAGATGCCGACCCGCGGGCGGTGCGGCACGTCGAGGAGCGTGTACGGCGCGATCGTCACGAATCGCGTGAATGCGCCGGGTCGGTCGCCGACATCCTCAGCCACGACGTGCAGGCCGTACAGCTCGGCCGCGGCCGCACTCGCAATCGCCGCGTCGTACGGATCAGTCGACTCACTCACGAGCCGTGCGCCATCTGACGTCGTGGCCGCAGGCACACACTCGACATCAAGCGAGCGAATCAGGTCGCGACACTGGTCGAACGCGACCGGAATCGACCGCAGCGTGCGGATCTCCGACACCGCGATCGGGGTCTTCGCAACCAGGCAGTGGATGATCGGCAGCGTCACCTCGGCGACGATCGAGAGCGGCGCGTCGTAGAGCAGGTCGTGTGTCTCGGCGACCGGCCCGTGCAGCGAATTCTCGATCGGCAGCACGCCTAGCCCCATCTTCGCCGACGCCGTCTGCTCTACAACCGCGATGAAGCTCGGCAGCGGCTCGATCGTCGCGCCCGCAGGCGCAAGCAGCGCGGCCGCCGCCGCGCTATGGCTCCCGGCCGGGCCGGGGTAGCCAACGATCAACTCGGTCACGCAGCCGCCAGCGCGGCCACCACGGCGTCGCCGAACTGCGAGGTCGTCGCCGTGCCACCGACATCGGGAGTCGGTGTTGACGCGAGCGCGCTCTCGACTGCTGCCTCAACCTTGCGCGCTAGCGCCGCCTCGCCAAGGCCGTGGTCGAGCATCATCGCAAGCGACCGAAGCATTGCTGTCGGATTCGCCTTGCCCTGCCCCGCGATATCCGGCGCCGAGCCGTGAACCGGCTCGAAGATCCCCGGGCCGGAGGAACCAAGGCTTGCCGACGCAGCGAGCCCAAGACCACCGGTGACCGCCGCTGCGATGTCGCTCAGGATGTCGCCGAACGTGTTCTCGGTGACGATCACATCGAACATGTCCGGATCAGTCACGAGCTGCATCGCAGCGCTATCGACGAGACCGTGACGCAACTCGACGTCCGGGTACTCAGCCGACATCTCGATCACGATTTTCCGCCACAGGCGCGAAGTGTCGAGAACGTTCGCCTTGTCGACCGACGTGAGCTTGCCGCGACGCGCACGAGCAAGCTCGAAGCCGCGACGGACGATGCGCTCGATCTGCGACGGGTGGTACTCGCAGGTGTCGAACACGGTGCCGTCATCGAGCGTGCCGCGACGGCCGTAGTAGAGGCCGCCGACGAGCTCACGCACGATCAACATGTCGATGCCGGGCGCGATCGCCGGGCGAAGGTTGGCGTACACGTCGAGGGCCTTGCGGATGCCGATCAGGCCGATCTCCGGGCGCACCGCCGCACCGTCGTACTTCGGCAGACCGACGGCGCCGAGCATCACGCCGTCGGCGCGCAGACACGCCTGCACCGTCTCGTCAGGCATCGGGTTGCCGGTCGCATCAATCGCAGCGCCACCGAAGAGGTGCGACTCGATCGTAAGCTCAAGAGGGAGCGCCTCGAGCACGCGAATGGCCTCGGTCATCACTTCGGGGCCGATGCCGTCACCCGGCAGACAAACGATCGCTCTAGGCGCCATGAATCTCCTCTCGAATCAGGTCAAGCAGATGGGTGAAGAACCGGCGCACGCCGGCAGGGGAAAGCGTTCCGGTGTTCGCCTCGACGAGCTGCTCGACCATCGACTCCTCGCGCGCCATGTCGCGCAGCGGCAGCCCGGCCCGCACCTTGTGCTCGTGCAGCGTGCGAACAATGTCAAGCCGCCGGTTGAGCAGTTCAAGCAGCTTCTGGTCGATCTCGTTGATCTCGCGCCGCGTGGCAGCGAGCGTCTCATCAGAGGGGTAATTCTCAGTGCTCATGCGGCTTTGCTCTCCCATAGGTTCCCGACAGCGGCTGCTTCATGACGCCTCAATCGTTGAGGGGTCACGACTCTCCTTAGACTTTCTCCATGCAGTTCCGGCGAATTCACGATCTTCCCCCCTACGTCTTTGCCGCCGTTGACCAGCTGAAGCGCGAGCTGCGGCGCGACGGTCGAGACGTTATCGACCTCGGTTTCGGCAACCCCGACATCCCGTCGCCCGAGATTGCCGTAGAGAAGCTTGCCGAAGCCGCGGGCAAGCCGATCAACCATCGGTACTCGTCGAGCCGCGGCCTGCCGAATCTGCGTCAGGCTGTGTGCGAGCGGTACGCGAGCCACTTCGGTGTCACGAACCTCGACCCTGACCAGCACGTGGTCAGCACGATCGGGGCCAAGGAAGGTCTCGCCCACCTGATGTGGGTGCTGCTTGATGCGGGCGACGTTGCTGTCGTGCCGTCGCCGAGCTACCCGATTCACCTCGTTGCGCCGCGCCTTGCGGGTGCGACCGTCGTGCACGCGCGCATCGAGAGCGCCGAGTTCCTTGAAGCGATCGAGGATGCCGTCCGTGCCGCCCAGCCTGCGCCGCGTGTCGTGATCGTCAGCTTCCCGCACAACCCGACGACCGTGATCGCCACGCCTGAGCTGATGCAGCGCCTCGTCGACCTCGCCCGCGAGCGCGACTTCGTGCTCGTGCACGACTTCGCCTACGCCGACATCGCCTTCGATGGCCACAAGCCGCCGTCGGTGCTGGCCGCCGAGGGTGCGCTCGACGTTGCCGTCGAGCTGTACAGCCTCACCAAGTCGTTCTCGATGGCCGGCTGGCGCATGGGCTTCGTGCTTGGCCGCCCCGACGTGGTCGCGGCGCTCGCCAAGCTCAAGTCGTACCTCGACTACGGCACCTTCCAGCCGATTCAGATCGCCTCGATCGTCGCGCTGCGCGAGGCCTCCGACTACCCGCTTGAGGTCAACGAGATCTACAAGAGCCGTCGCGACGCGCTG
>OMIZ01000168.1 GCA_900299235.1 Actinomycetota bacterium | reverse complement strand
TTCATCACAGCCGAGGCCCACAAGGTCCAGAACCTCGACGTGTAGGGGGAGACGATGAGCGAGCAGCGCGACGCGGGGGTGAAGTCGATCCGCATCGAAGACGAGATGCGGACGAGCTATCTCGACTATGCGATGAGCGTGATCGTCGCGCGCGCGCTCCCCGATGTCCGCGACGGCCTGAAGCCGGTGCACCGACGCATCCTGTACACGATGGGCGAGATGGGCCTCTCGAGCGGCTCGGCGTACCGGAAGTGCGCGGCCATCGTGGGCGAGGTGATGGGGAAATACCATCCGCACGGCGACGGCGCGCTCTACGACGCGCTGGTGCGGCTCGCCCAGGACTTCTCGATGCGCCACGCCCTCGTCGACGGCCAGGGCAACTTCGGCTCCGTCGACGGCGACTCGGCGGCGGCCATGCGCTACACCGAGGCGCGCCTCACCTCGATCGCCGGCGAGATGCTCGCCGACATCGACCACGAAACGGTGGACTTCGCGCCCAACTACGACGGCACGCAGAAGGAGCCGAGCGTCCTGCCGTCGCGGCTCCCGAACCTGCTCGTGAACGGATCGTCGGGGATCGCCGTCGGCATGGCGACGAACATCCCGCCGCACAATCTCGGCGAAGTCGCCGACGCCGCCATCGCCCTCGTCGAGAATCCCGACCTCACCGCCGAGGAGCTGTGCGCCTACGTCCAGGCACCGGACTTCCCCACGGGCGGCGTGCTCTATCGGTACGAGCAGTCGAAGAACCCGCTCACGGGTTCCGTCGAACGGGTCGATGCCGTCCGCCAGATGTACGCGCACGGGCGCGGGCGCATCGTCGTCGAAGGGTCGACGCATTTCGAGGAGGCGGCCCGCGGCGACCGCACCGCCATCATCATCACGGAACTGCCGTACCAGGTGAACAAGGCCACGCTGGTCGAGAAGATCGCCGACCTCGTCAAGGAGGACCGTCTCGACGGCATTGCCGACCTGCGCGACGAATCCGATCGCGACGGCATGCGGATCTACGTCGAGGTGAAGCGCGACGCGAACCCGCACAAGGTGCTGAATCGCCTGCTCAAGCTCACCCCGCTTCGCTCGTCGTTCAGCCTCAACATGCTCGCGCTCGTCGACGGCCAGCCGCAGACGCTCTCGCTGAAGAGCGTGATCCAGCATCACATCGAGCACCGCCGCGTCATCGTGCGCCGCCGCACCGAGTTCGAGCTGAAGAAGGCGCGCGAGCGCGCCCACATCCTCGAGGGACTGAAGATCGCCCTCGACAACCTCGATGCCGTCATCAAGACGATCCGCGCGGCGGCCGACGTCGACGTGGCACGCACGCAGCTCATGGAGAAGTTCAAGCTCAGCGAGCTGCAGGCCCAGGCGATCCTCGACATGCGCCTTGCCCGCCTGGCCGCCCTCGAGCGCAAGAAGATCGAGGAGGAGTACCTCGAGGTCATCCAGCTCATCGCGGAGCTCGAGGACATCCTGGGAAAGCCGGCTCGCATCTCGAAGATCGTCGCCGCCGAGTACGCGAAGCTGAAGGAGCGCTTCGGCGACGCGCGTCGCACCCGCATCGCCAACGACGCAACCCGCGAGATGTCCGACGAGGACCTGATCGCCGACGAAGATGTCGTCATCACCATCAGCGGACGCGGCTACATCAAGCGGCAGCCGCTTGCCACCTACCGCCAGCAGCATCGAGGCGGAAAGGGGGTCATCGGCATGACGACGCGCGAAGAGGATGCCGTGGCGACGCTCCTCGTCGCGAACACCCACGATTTCGCGCTCTTCTTCACGAACCGCGGCCGCTGCTTCAGCGCCAAGGTGCACGAGATCCCCGACGCCGGCCGGCAGAACAAGGGCATCCCGATCGTCAACCTCCCGGGGGTCCAGGTCGAGGCGGGCGAGACGCCGGTCGCCACCGTGATCCTCGCCAACTTCGACGCGGGAAGCTATCTCGCGTTCGCGACGAAGCGCGGCATCATCAAGAAGACGGCCCTCGAGCAGTTCGAGCGCGTCCGCTCGTCGGGCATCATCGCCATCACCCTCGACAAGGGCGACGAGCTCGCCCAGGTCATCACGACCTCGGGGCAAGACGACCTCATCCTCGCCACCCGCCAGGGGCGGATGTGCCGCTTCCACGAGCGCGAGGCGCGACCCATGGGCCGCACGGCCGGCGGCGTGATCGGCATCCGCCTCGCCCGCCAGGGCGACTTCGTGGTGGCCATGGCCGTCGCCGAGCCGGGCGCCGAGCTCCTCGTGCTCACCGAAACCGGCCACGGGAAGCGGGTGCCGACCGACGCCTTCTCGCGCAAGCACCGCGGAACCCAGGGGGTGCGGCTGATCCCCCTCGAGGGCCGGAAGACCGGTCCTGTCGTCGCCGTCCGCCAGGTCAGCGAGGCCGACGAGGAGATCATCCTCATCAGCGCCGAAGGACAGGTCGTCCGCACGAAGCTCGAGAGCGTGGCCACGAGAAAGGACGGGAGCGCCCAGGGGGTGCGCGTCATGACGCTCCGAGAGGGCGACAAGGTCGCCGGGATCGCCGCATTCCGAACGGGGCTGGCGAAGCGCGATGGCGCAGAGGAGAATGGTCGCGCAGCAGGCCGCACGACCGTCGCGCGGCCGCCCAAGGTGGCGCCGAAGGCCCAGAAGCCGTCGGCGCCCCGGGCGGCGCCGGGCGGCAAGAAGGCGGCGCCGAAGAGCGCCGGCGCAGCGCGCGTTACGAAGCGAACCGCCGCCGCACAACCGACCGTCAAGGGGAAGTCAACCCTCAAGGGGAAACCGACCGTCAAGGGAAAACCGACCGTCAAGGGGAAGTCGGCAGGGAAGAAGCGCTCGGGTCGCTGACGCGACTCGACGGACGTGGAACGGAGGATCTCGATGAGAGACGCGCTCGACGTCTACACGGGGAACGCGAACCCCGAGCTCGCCGCGAAGATCGCGCGCTACCTCGGACGTGACGTCGCCAAGGCCGAGGTCTTCGCCTTCGCGAACGAGAACACGTTCGTCAAGATCATCGACAACGCCCGCGAGAAAGACGTCTTCATCGTGCAGCCGACCACCCGACCGGTGAACACGTCGATCATGGAGCTGCTGATCATGATCGACGCCTTCAAGCGCGCCTCGGCACGGCGCATCACCGCGGTGATCCCGTACTACGGATACGGTCGCTCCGACAAGAAAGACCAGCCGCGCGTGCCGATCACCGCGCGACTCGTCGCCGACATGCTCCAGGTCGCCGGCGCGAATCGCATCCTGACACTCGACCTCCACCAGGGCCAGCTCCAGGGCTTCTTCAACGTACCCGTCGACGAGCTGACCGCGGTGCACCTGCTCTCGAACTACATCCGCCAGGGCAGCACCGACAACCTCGCCGTGGTGACCGACCTCGGATTCGCGAAGCGAGCGCGCACCTTCGCCGAGCTGCTGAACGCCCCGCTCGCCATCGTCGAGAAGCGACGGGAGGGAAACGACGATCACGCCGAGATTCTCAACGTCATCGGCGACGTGAACGGAAAGCGCGTGATCGTCGTCGACGACGAGATCGACACCGCGGGCACCCTCATCGAGACTGCGCGCGCCGTCGAGAAGGCCGGTGCCATCGAGATCACCGCCTGCGCGACCCACGGCGTCTTCTCCGAGCCCGCGCTGCGGAGAATCGAGGAGTCGAGCCTGCGCGAGGTGGTCGTGACCGATTCGATTCCCATGCCGAAGAGCGGCACGAGCGGCAAGATCAAGCGTCTCTCCTGCGCACCGCTCTTCGGCGAGGCGATCAAGCGCATCCATCGCGGCGAATCGGTCGGCGCCCTCTTCGGAAAAGACGCGGCACTCGCCGAGGAGATGG
>OMIZ01000167.1 GCA_900299235.1 Actinomycetota bacterium | reverse complement strand
AGCGAGGGGATGGGCGTCTCTGCCGCCGAGCCGCTCTATGCGATCTCCACCGAACCGCGCACAAACGCCGTAGTCGTCGGACCGCGCGAGTCACTCGCGCGCACCGAGGTACGCGTACGGGGCCGACTCGCACCAGGCGCCCATCGGGTTGAAGCCAAGCTCCGCTACCGCTCGCCGGCCGTTCCAGCAACAGTCGAGCAGACACCCTCGGGCTTCCGGTTGCACCTCGACGAACCCGCCTACGCTGTCGCACGGGGGCAGGCCGCAGTGCTGTACGCCGATGGCACCGTCGTTGGCTCCGGCGTCATCACAGGCGCCTCCCGGTAGCATCGCATCGTGCTTGCTGCTCTCACCACCGGCGATGTTGCGAATATCGCGCTCGCGGTCTTCCTGCTCGCTGTCGGCCTCGGCCTGGGCTACTCGTTCTTCCGGCTCGCCGGAGCATTCGGTCGCCTCGCCTCGCTGATCCGCGGTACTGAGCGCGAGCTGCTCCCGGTAATCAACAAGGTCGGGGGCTCGATCGACCGCGTCAATCACCAGCTCGACAAGCTCGACGAGGCAACCGATAGTGCTGTCGACGCTGTTGAAGCCGTCGATTCCGCCGTCCGCACCGTCAGCTTTGCGGTCAAGCGCCCGATCCAGAAGGCAACCGGTCTCACCGCAGGCATCTCACACGGCTTTGCGACGCTGCGCACCAAGCGCGACGTGAAGAGCGCGATGGCGAGCGCCAAAGAGGCGGCTGCGAGGCGCGAAGCCGACCTCGAAGAAGAGCTCCGTCGCAGCCGCGACTAGGCCCCGCCTACACTGTCGCCGTGCGGACGACTGCGGAACTGCGTGAGGGCTTTCTGCGCTTCTACGAGGAGCGCGGCCATCTCCGCGTACCCTCACATCCGCTGATCCCGCCGGCGGACGATCCGTCGACGCTCTTCATCGTCGCCGGCATGCAGCAGTTCAAGCCGTACTTCCTCGCGATCAAGCAGCCACCATCACCGCGCGTCGTGAGCGTGCAGAAGGTGCTGCGGGCCGGTGGCAAGGACACTGATCTCGAGGATGTCGGCCGCACCGATCGACACTGCTCGTTCTTCGAGATGCTCGGAAACTTCTCGTTCGGCGACTACTTCAAAGAGACGGCCGTCGAGAATGCGTGGGAGTTCGTCACGAACCACATGAAGCTCGACCCCGACCGTCTCTGGGCGACAGTGCACGAGGGCGATCCCGCCCTTGGACTCGCCGAAGACTCGGTTGCCGTCGAGGCGTGGAAGCGTGTGGGCATCCCGGCCGATCGCATCGTCCGTCTGGGCAAGGACAACTTCTGGCAGGCCGCCGAGACCGGCCCGTGCGGGCCATGCTCGGAGATCTTCTTCGATCGTGGGCCCGAGCACGGCTGTGGGCGCGACACGTGCGCGCCCGGGTGCGAGTGCGACCGCTACATGGAGTTCTACAACCTCGTTTTCATGGAATACGACCTGCGCCCCGGCAACGAGCTCGTGCCGCTGCCAGCGCAGAACGTCGATACGGGTCTTGGCCTCGAGCGCGGCACGTGCCTCCTGCAGGGCGTCGACTCGGTGTTCGACACCGACGGTTTCCAGCTGATCATGGATTGGGTTGAGGCGGAGTCGGGTGTCGCGTATGGCACGAACGACGTCGCGACAAAGGCCCATCGCGTGCTTGCCGACCACGGCCGCGCGATGTCGTTCCTGATCGCCGACGGCGTGACGCCGGGCAACGAGGGACGCGGCTACATCTGTCGGCGCATCATCCGTCGCGCCGTTCAGCACGGCCAGCGCATCGGCCTTGACCGCGTCTATCGCCTCACAGAAGTTGTGATCGCTCAGATGGGCGACGCCTACCCCGAGCTCAAAGAGCATGCGGCGCAGATCGCCGAGGTCGTGCGGGTTGAAGAGGAGCGCTTCCGCGAGACGCTCGCGCGCGGCATGAAGGAGTTCGACGAGCTTGCTGGCGAGGAGGCGATCTCGGGTGAAGACGCCTTCCAGCTCGCCGCGACGTTCGGCTTCCCGATCGAGCTGACCCTCGAGCTCGCCGAGGAACGCGGCCAGGCTGTCGACGTCGATCGCTTCCGCGAGCTGATAGAAGGCCACCGCGAGGTCTCCCGTGGGTCGAACGAGAAGTCCGACCTCCAGCGCGCAGCCGATTTCGGGCGCGACACGGGCTTCGTCACAGAATTTGTCGGGTACGAGAAGACCGATGTCCTCACGGAGCTTGGAGCGTTCGAGGATCTCGGCAACGGCACATTCCTCGCCAAGCTGCGCGAGTCGCCGTTCTATCCCGACGGGGGAGGCCAGGTCACCGACGCGGGCGAGCTGATCCACGAGGGGACGGGTGCGGTTGCGTCGCTCAAGGCGGCCTATCGCTTCGGCGACGACCAGGCGCTTGTGTTTGAGGGCAGCGGCTTCGCGACGGGCGATCGCGTGCGCGCGCTCGTGCCGTGGACGGTGCGTCACCCGACCCAGGCAAATCACACCGCAACGCACCTCCTCCAGGCCGCGCTGCGCGAGGTGCTCGGCGACCACGTCAAGCAGGCCGGGTCGTCGGTGCGGCCCGACAAGCTCCGCTTCGACTACACCCATACCCAGCAGCTGACCGCTGAAGAGCGGGAGTGCATCGAGCGTCGCGTCAACGAGCGGATCTTCGAGGCGATTCCGGTGCGGACGTACCAGACGCCGATCGAGGAAGCGCGCAAGCTCGGGGCGATGATGCTCTTTGGCGAGAAGTACGGCGACATCGTGCGCGTCGTCGAGATCGGTGAGGCCTCAACCGAGCTCTGCGGTGGTACGCACGTCCGCTCGACTGCCGAGATCGGATCGTTTGCGATTGTCAGTGAGAGCTCGGTCGGCTCGGGTGCCCGGCGCATCGAGGCGGTCACGGCTGGCGAGGCGTGGGCATATCTGCACGGCCGCTCGCGTGAGCTCGATGCCGTGCGGGTTGAGCTTGAGCAGGCACGGCGCGAGGCGAAGAAGCCGAAGAAGGCCGAGGTTGCAGTCGACGTCGAGCCGCAGGTCGCTGCGTTTGGCGGCATCAACGTGATCGTCGAGCTGATCGAAGGAATCGACGCCGACGCGTTGCTCGACCTCTCCGATCGCTTCAAGCAGAAGTACGCGCCGGCTGCCGTCGTGCTTGGTGCACGGAACGACGGCCAGGTGAGCCTTGTTGCGAACTTCGACGACTCGGTCGTGCCGAAGATCAAGGCCGGCGATGTCGTGAAGGAGATTGCGGCGATCGTCGGTGGCGGCGGGGGCGGT
>OMIZ01000166.1 GCA_900299235.1 Actinomycetota bacterium | reverse complement strand
GGAGGGCGAGCGCACGCCGTGCCTCCTGCTCTGCAGCGTCGATCTCACCGGTGCGGAGATGAACCTGCGCGAGCGACGAAACGGCGATTGCCTCTTCATCGGTGCTGCCGAGCGACGTCGCAACGGCGAGGGCCTGACCTAGACGCTCGACTGCGGTGTCAGCGTGCCCGAGCAGGAAGTCGAGGTTGCCGAGGTTGTTCAGGAGGCGACCGACATTCAGAGCATCGTCGAGTTCCTCGTACCGCTCCTTCGCACGTTCGGCATACGAACGTGCCCGCACCCAGCGGCCGTCGCGCTCAGCAACGAGCGATGCCTGGAAGTAGGCCTCGCCGAGGACTCGCGGATCGCGCTGCGACTCGGCGAGCTCCAGCGCACGCTCGACGTCTTCGCGCGCCCCCTCGAAGTCGCGCTGACGACGGTGGCAGCGCGAGCGCCACAGAAGGATGCGTGAACGGAGGAGGTCGGAGGTGAGTTCGGAGCGCTCGGCCAGGGTGAGGGCTTCACCGAGAAGCGTCTGCGCGGTTGCGATGCTCGACAGCAGGTACCGGGCAACGCCAAGCCTGAACAACACATCGGCGCGATCGACATCGTCAAACTCGGGGCCCTCTGCAAGCGTCCGTGCTTCGCCAAGGAGCGCCAGCGCCTCCCGCACGTCACCGCTTTGCATATGTGCCCATGCCTCGCCCGCGAGAGCCTGCACGCGAAGGTCGGTGGCGCTCGCCGCCGCGACAGCCCCTGCCGCCTCCTGGAACGCCATGACGGCCGCGGCGTACTCGCGACGGCTGAGATGCGCCTCGCCGCGGGCGATCACCGCTTCGGCACGATCTCGCTCCTCACTCGAGACACCGCTCTGGAGAAATTCGACTTCGACACCGAGGCGAGCGGCGAGCCACGCGGTGGTCTCACGTGTCGGGCGCGTCTTTCCGCGCTCGATCTGCGAGATGTACTCCTTGGAGAAGCGATCGCCCGCGAGCTCGGACTGCGTGAGGCCAGCCGACACCCGCAGTTGCCGTACCCGTTCCCCGAGCCGCAACCCCCGTGAGGCGGCGACACCACGAGCGCGTTGACCTGCACGCGACGGTGCGTCGCTTGTCGAACCGTGACGTTCTACCCCTGCTTCCACACCGCTGAGTGTGCAGAAGAAGTCAAGTAGATGCAATCCGCTCTTTCGAACATGCCCCGAAAACCCACCTTTTCAAGCGGAATCTCCGGTCAAGTTCCCTCAAATGAGTGAACTTGACTCGCTACTTGACAGGCTGGAAACCCGGGCCTACAGTGCCAAACGAACGACAGTTCTCCTCGGAGCACCGTCGTGGATCCGAGGAGGAAAAGCCGCGGAGTGGGACTTCGCCGCAGAGGCCCGCCGCGGGACCTTCTTGGTGAGAGCACTGCACGGAGGGCCCAGGGCGCCGCAGCCGGGGCTCTCCTGTGCGCTCCGCACCGAGACGACGCGTGTCGCGCTACTCGGGCGCGACAGCAGGCTGGTAGTCGTGGTCGCTTGGATGGCCGTGGTGGCGCGGCTTACGGACCGTGCTCACCGCAACCACAGCACCGACGATCGCGATGCCCGAAGCGACGAGCAGGCTCTCGTGCAGGCCGTGCAGAAACGCCTCCTTGCGAGGGTGTCCCGCACGCAGCCACGACGACGATTGCGATGCGACGATCGCTCCCATGACCGCGATTCCAAGTGAGCCGCCGACCTGTCGCATCGAGTTCAACACGGCCGATCCGACACCCGCCTTGTCGCGCGCGACGGCCGACATGGCAGCCGCAGTCGTGGGCGTCATCGTGATCGCCATACCGAAGCCGCCCGTGATCATCGCCGGAAGCAGCGACCAGAAGTTCGATGTTTCGGTGAGACGCGAGAAGAGATAGAGCGAGATCGCAAGCAGCACCATGCCGGTGCCCGCAAGCCCCCGAGCCCCGAGACGATCCGACAGCCGCCCTGCCTGCGGGGCGATCAGGATGATCAGCACCGTCATCGGCAGGAAGGCAGCGCCCGCCGAGGTGGGCGAGAAGCCGAGGATCTGCTGCATGAACAGCGAGACGTAGAAGAAGACCCCGAACATCGCGAGGGCGACAAAGAGCATCGTTGCATTCGCGCCCGCAAACGTCCGGTTGCGGAAGAGCGAGAGGTCAAGCATTGGCAGCCGCTGCTTGGCTTCAAGCACGACGAACGCGACCAGCGCCACCGCGGCAACGGCAAACGCCCCGAGGATGCGCGATGAGCCCCAGCCGTAGGTGTTTGCCTCGATCAGGGCGTAGCTCAGCGAGAAGAGGCCGAGGCTTGAGGCGATCAGGCCCGGGACGTCGGGCTTCTGCTCATGCGAGGTGTCGCGCGACTCGTCGATGAAGAGGTACGCGGCGACGATCGCGATCGCTCCAACCGGCACGTTGATGAAGAAGATCCAGTTCCAGTTGATGTGCTCGGTGATCACGCCACCCACGAGCGGTCCGATTGCAAGTGCGAGCGCCGAGACGCCGGCCCAGATTCCGATCGCGGTGCCTCGCTCCTTGGGTGGGAACGTGACGGCGATGATCGAGAGCGTTGCGGGGTTCATCATGGCGGCGCCGATCCCCTGTACGACACGGGCGGCGATCAGCATTGTGGCCGAGGTCGACAGGCCACAGCCGAGCGACGAGAGGGTGAAGATCACGAGGCCCGCGACGAAGATGCGGCGGCGCCCGAGCAGGTCAGCGAGCTTCCCGCCTGTGAGCATGAGGGCGCCGAAGGTCAGTGCGTACCCGGCGACCACCCATTCGAGCGACTCGATCTTGAGGTGCAGCGACTTCTCGATTGCCGGCAGCGCGACGTTCACGACGGTGTTGTCGAGCATGATCATGAACAGGCCGAACGCGACTGCACCAAGCGTCCACCACTTACGGTTCTCATCGGCAACGAGATGTGCCTTCATCGTTTCCCCCTCGTCTCTCCCGCCCGGTACGGGCAAGGCGAGGCTACCAGCGGGCACAACGCTGACAGAGATTCCTGGCGGGCGAACTATGCTCGTGTACGTGCGTGAGCGTTTCACCATGACGCAGGTGCGAATCGGGCTGATTGTGTTGCTTGCGCTCGGCGCGACGCTTGCTGCGATCGGCCATCGCGACAACAACCGGCTCCTGATCGCGCTCTCGTATGGGATCTTCGGGATCGTCGCGATCGTCGTGCTCGCCTGGCGCCGCCGCGTGCGTTAGAGTTTTCGCTCCCGAGGCCAAAACCTGGGGTATCTATGCGACTCGCACTTGCCCAGTCAAACAGCGTTGTGGGAGATCTCGCCGGTAACCGCGACGCGATCGTCGCGCGCCTCGCCGACGCGCGCGCAGCTCGTGCCGACCTCGTGCTCTTCCCCGAACTCGCGATCACCGGCTACCCGCCAGAGGATCTCCTCCACCGCCCGGCATTCGTCCGTGCGGCACGCGCGGTCGTCGATGAGCTCCTGCCGCACACGACAGGGCTCACGGCGCTCGTCGGCGGTCCGGAACGAGCTGGCGACCACCTCTACAACACGGCCTGGGTGCTCTCGAACGGCGCGCTCGTGGCGGCGTACCGCAAGCAGCTCCTGCCGAACTACGGGGTGTTCGATGAGGAGCGGTGGTTCGAAGCGGGCAGCGACTACGTCTTGCTCGATGCGGGCGATGTGATTGTGGGGCCAACGATCTGCGAGGACATCTGGTTCCCGGGCCCAACGACATCGGGACTCGCCGCCGCGGGAGCGCGCCTGCTCGCAAACCTCTCGGCGTCGCCCTTCCACGTCGGCAAAGACAGGGAGCGCGAAGCGATGCTGCAGCAGCGGGCACGCGACAACAACTGCGTCTTTGCCCTCTGCAACATGGTGGGCGGCCAGGACGAGCTCGTCTTCGATGGCCACTCGGTGGTGATCGCTGCTGACGGGACGGTGATCGCGCGCGCACCGGGGTTCGAGGAGGCATTCCTCGTGGTCGATGTCGAGATCCCTTCGTCGGTGGCCACACAGCCAACCGTCGACATCGCCGCGTTCGGACACGAAGGTCAGCCCCTCCGACCGCCGCTCGCACCCCAGCTCGACGACCTCGAGCAGATGCGACAGGCCCTTGAACTCGGACTTGCCGACTACATCAACAAGAATGGCTTCGGCGAGGTCGTCATTGGCCTGTCCGGTGGAATCGATTCAGCCCTGACGGCCGCGCTCTGCGTCGGCGCGCTCGGTGCCGATCGGGTGCACGGGGTCTCGATGCCATCGCGCTACTCCTCGGCTGACACGCGCAGCGATGCGCGCGCCGTCGCCGAATCGCTCGGCATCGACTTCCGGGAGATCCCGATCGAGCCGGTCGTCGCCGCCTTCGACACCGCTCTGGCGCCGTCGTTCGACGGGCGACCACCCGACCTGACCGAAGAGAACATCCAGGCACGTGCCCGCGGAACACTCCTGATGGGTCTCTCGAACAAGTTCGGTTGGATCGTCATCGCCACCGGCAACAAGTCAGAGATGTCGGTTGGGTACTCGACGCTCTACGGCGACCTCGTGGGCGGCTTCGCGCTGCTGAAGGACGTCTTCAAGACCGACGTCTTTCGACTGGCACGCCATCTGAACGAACGGGCAGGGCGCGAGCTGATTCCGCAGTCGACAATCGATCGCGCTCCGAGCGCCGAGCTGCGGCCCGATCAGCGCGATGAAGATTCGCTGCCGCCCTACGACAAGCTCGACGCGGTCCTTGAGGCATACGTCGAAGGCGACCGCTCGCGCGACGAACTCCTCGCCGATGGCTTCGAGCAGTCAGTTGTCGACCGTGCGCTCGGACTGATCGACCGTGCCGAATACAAGCGTCGGCAAGCTCCGCCCGGAGTCAAGCTGCGTACGAAGGCGTTCGGCCGTGATCGGCGCACGCCGATCACCAACCGCTGGCGCGGCTAGGCGTTAGCCCGCGAGCTTCGCGAGGATCGCGCCGAGAATCGGCACGGTGATCGTGAGCGCAAGGCTGACGTAACCGACAACTACAAGAATCGGGCGTGTCTTCTGCGGGCGCTGCTCCCGAACCTCAGCCTGGACGCGCGGGCCAAGCACGAAGTTGTGCAGATACGACGCGAGCACGATGCCGAGCGACAGGGCGACCTTAACCCAGAGCACCGTCTGGAACGGCGAGCGGCCCTGCTCCCAGTCGTGACGGGCAAGCTCGACGCCCGTCACACCGAGGACGATCAGCGAGCCGTACCCGAGCGGACGCCAGCGCAGGCCAATGCGCTTCATCGCAATCACGCGGTGCTCAAGTTCAAGCGTGCGGATCGACGGTACGGCCGCCACGATGAGCGCGACAGAGCCTCCAAGCCACACCGAGGCCGCGAGCAGGTGCACGATCACGATTACTTCGAACATCGTGCTACAGGCTAATGGGTGCAGGTGGGGGCCCGTCGCGGAGAAGCGCCTCCACGTGCGTCGCAAGCGCTGGAGGGCCGAGTCGCTCGGTTGTCGTTGCCAGCTCGGCGAGCGTCCACCAGCGCCAACCACGGATCCCCTCAGGCCCGAGGTCGATCGCCGGCGTCACCGCCGGATCCGACACGCGAACGACGGCGAAGCGTTCGCGCTGCCGGAGGAGACGACCAAGCCACGGAAAGACGTGCTCGCGCTCCCACACCCACGGCCCCTGCTCGAAGTCGACGAGGCCGACCTCTTCGGCCAGCTCGCGGCGAAGCGCCGTGTTCTCATCCTCACCTGCCTCGATGCCCCCACCGGGCGTCGCCCACCAGATATCCGCGCCTTTCGCCCCTTCGAAACGGAAGAGCAGGACACGTTCGTCGGCGTCGATGACGAGAGCGCGAACGGCTTGGCGTGGCTCGGGCTCAATCCAGGCTCGAAGCTGTCTGAACCACGCAAGACGCTCGGCGTAGGGGACGGCCGCATTAGCGGGCGAGGTCGAGGGCAATACGAAGAGCCCGGTGGCACCCAGCGCCCTCAGCTGCGGCCCGTGCTCGGGCCGCTCACCGAAGAGTCCGCGGTAGGCCTCCTTGCCGACGAAGGCGATCGCGCGTGGCTCGAACGTACGCACCGTTGTTCGTAGTCGCTCGAGGTCGAAGTCGCGGCGGCGGAGATCGCTCGACCCCGGCGTTGTGCGATAGGCGGCGTTCGTGATTCCGAACCCAAGATCGAGCAGCTCGAACTGCTCGTCGGGCGCGAGGAGGCGAGGCGTGAACCCGCCGTCATGAAGCAGCCGCCAGAAGTCGTTGCGTGGATTTGCAAAGTGGGCGGCAGCTGCCGCAGAGAACCGGCCGGGATTGATCCCGCAGAAGACGCACGCGAGTCCGGGCCGGAGAACGTCCGGCACATCGCTTGCGTGGGTTGCCGACGTGTTACTTGGGCTTGACGCGGCCACGAGGCAGACAGCGTGGCAGACGCGACTCCCACGTTGCAGTACAGATCCACGAGCTCGCGATCGGTGGCACAGGACGTCCCTTCACGGGCGGTGCGTACCGCCGCCGTGACGTCCAACTCGCGCAACGCGGAGACGCGCTCATGCGGCCTCCTCCGGCACGACGTGCCCCTCCTGCTCGACTTCGTTGATCTCGACTGCGCGCGCGCTGCGCCACGCACGCGTCTCAAGGACACGCACGATGCTGACCGTTTCGTCGGGCCGGCTGCCGTAGCACCTGACGTAGCACTCGGCTTCCGAGAGGATTCTGAGCCTCACGGGCGCCACTGTAGGACCCGAACCGGACGGACCGGACCGAGGCCGCGGTGTAGCGTGTCGCACATGAGTGCCCCGCGCGCGAAGGTCTTTGAATACGAAGTTGAGGTCGATCGGCACGGGGCGGTGTCGATCCCTGGCGGCTCCACGATCGCGGTGCCGGCCGACTGGACGCCCGATCATCTGTTGCTGGCGGCGCTCGTACGCTGTTCGATCGCGAGCCTCGACTACCACGCAAAACGCGCCGGGCATGAGATGCGGGCGATCGGCTCGGCCCGCGGAACGATCACGCGGCGCGAGAGCGATGGCCGGTACGCCTTCACCGGAATCACGCTGCGCATCGAGGCGGTGCTGACACCGCCAGCAGGCGACGGTCTTGCGCAGATGTTGGAGAAGGCACAGCGCGACTGCTTCGTTGGCGCGTCGCTTGCGATCGCGCCTCGCTACGAGTGGGACGTCTCGTAGCCGTGCCGACGGAGATCGAACGGATCCGCGCCCGGTTCACGGCGCTCCGTCAGCCACTCGCATTCTTCGACGGCCCAGGTGGCACCCAGACCCCCGACACGGTCATTGAGGCGATCGGCGACTACCTGCGCACGTCAAACGCGAATCACGGCGGGCTCTTCCCAACCGCGCGCCGAAGCGACGCACTGATCGACCTGGCGCACGAGACCGCCGGTGCTTTCCTGGGTGCCGATGCGGATGAAGTCGCGTTCGGGCAGAACATGACCACGCTCAACTTCTCGCTCTCGCGGGCGGCCGCCCGCCAGTGGCAGGCCGGCGACGAGATCATCTGCACGAAGCTCGACCATGACGCGAACATCTCGCCGTGGCTTGAGCTGGCCCACGACAAGGGACTCGTGGTGCACCTCGTTGAGGTCGACGAAGCTTGTCGGCTCGACCTCGATCACCTCCGGTCGCTGCTTTCCGAACGGACGCGCGTCGTTGCCTACACCTGGGCGTCGAATGCGATCGGGGTCGTCAACCCGGTGGCAGAGATTGCGGAGCTTGCCCACAGCGTTGGCGCGCTCGCCTGGGTCGACGCGGTGCACTACGCGCCTCACGGGCCGATTGACGTGCGTGCGATCGGCGCCGACGTGCTGCTCTGCTCGCCGTACAAGTTTTACGGGCCCCACCTCGGGCTCGCCTACGCGCGTCGCGAGCTGCTTGAGGGCTGGCGCGCCTACAAGGTGCGCCCGGCTGACGACAATCCGCCCGGCCACCGCTACGAGACGGGCACGCTCGCACACGAGCTGCTCGCGGGGTTCGTGGCAGCTGTCGACTACATGCAAGAGGTCGGCTGGGAGTTCATCCTCGAGCGCGAGCACGCGCTCGGTCAGCGGTTCCTCGATGGGCTGCCAAGCAGCTGGACGCTGCACGGCCCGACCACAATGGACGGCCGCGTCGCGACGTTTGCCATCACGAACCCCAACGAGTCACCGGCGGCGGCAGCGGAACGACTCGGGAACGCCGGCTACGCCGTATGGCATGGCAACAACTACGCGCTTGAGATCATGCGACGCCTCGACCTTCCTGACGGCGTCGTTCGGGTTGGCATCCTCCACCCGAACACCGAGGCCGAGATCGATGGCCTGCTCGCAGAGCTCGCGCGGTAGTTCCTAAAACGACACGCGGGCGCCGAGCCAACGGCCGACCCACGCACCGACGAGCGCGCAGTAGAGCGACTCCCCCGTGAAGCTCGACGGATCCCAGACCATCGGCGTGGCAGCGCCAAGTCCGGCGGCAAAGACGATGCAGATGATGACCAGCAGAGCTTTCACACCACGCTGATCGGCCAGCAGGAGCCGTGCTTGAATCGGGCGCCGGCCGAGCGCTGAGCTACTGCTTGTGCGCGGCGGCGGCGCGAGCCCAACGCTCGTCGTCGCGATGGATCGGGTCGGGGTCGATACCGAGCGACTCAGCGATCACCAGAGTGAGCAGCTGGAAGCGAACGATGTCGACCACGGGGTGCTCGGTCGGAACGAGCGTGACCTCCGCACCGAGCTCCTGAAGGGCGGCGACCGCCGCGTGAGCGCGCTCGGCGGCGCGACCTTCGCCCTCAAGGACGTAGGCACGCACGGTCTCGTCGATTGCGGCGAGGTGGCCGTGGAGGAGCTGCTCGGTCTGGTGCGCTTCCGCTGCAACGTGTGCGCCCTCCCGCAGCTTGAGTACGGCCTCCTGCGCGGTCGGCCAGTCACGACCGGCTCCTGCGACGATGAACCGCGACTGCCAGGGAGCCTCCTCCTCGACAAGCGCACGCCCGACAGCGGCGGGCAGCTCGTCGATCTCTTCACCGCGGAGCGCCGCGAGTGCAGCCACGGCGCAGGTGTAGCTCGCCGTGTGACACCAGGACGTCTCGATCTCGGGGGTGACGACGATGATCTCGTCGGCGAGCTCACCGAGAGGCGAGTCGACCTTGCCGGTGACAAGCCACTTCGGCCCCGCAAATGCGTGAGCCGCCTCGAGGGTCAACGCCGTATCACCCTCGTGACTGACACACACCATCAGGTCGGCCTCGGGTGGCGAGAGCACCGCCTCCAGCGCCTGCACCGCATACCCGTTGGTCTGTGCGGCGTGGAACGACGTGCCACAACCAGTCGCGACGACATGCGCATCCACGGGGAAACGCACGTGGCGCGGAACGAGGCTGAGCCACTCAGGCTGCGCGTAGATCGTGCGTCTTGTCGCCCCAGACATGCCGTAGGTCTATACGATCGACGCGATGGGCGTCTTTGAACGGCAGCAGCTCTCCAACGGTCTCCGCGTTCTCACGGCACCGCTTCCCCATGCGCAATCGGTCGCGTGCTTCATCATGCTCGCCGCCGGCTCGCGGTACGAGCATGCCGAGAATCGCGGCATTGCGCACTTCGCGGAGCACATGTTCTTCAAGGGAACCGAGCGCCGCCCGTCATCGCGCGACCTGACGACGATCGTCGACGGAATCGGTGGCGAGTTCAACGCCTTCACCTCAAAGGAGTACACGGGCTACTACGTCCGTTGCGCCGGCGCCGACCGTGACACCGCCCTTGACGTGCTCGTCGACATGCTTCGCCACTCGAAGTTCGACCCGGAAGAGATCGAGCGCGAGAAGGGCGTCATTCTCGAAGAGATGAACATGTACGCCGACACGCCGCGCGACCACATCGGCAACGTCTTCGAAGACCTGATGTACGGCGACAACCCGCTTGGGTGGGAGGTCCTCGGCACAAAGGAGACGATCAAGGCGGCGAGCCGCGACACGTTCCTCGGGTACCTGGACGAGTGGTACCGCCCCGATCGCATGGTCGTTGGCGTCAGCGGCATGGTCGGCGACGACCTGATTCCGCTGCTTGAGAGCCACCTCGGCGACATGACCGGGAAGGCCGACGGTCGGCCGGCGCCGGCGCCGACCCCCACACAGACCGGTCCGCGAGTGCGCGTTCAGCACAAGGACGCCGACCAAGCTCACATCATTCTTGGCGTTCCGAGCATCGGCATCGGCCACCCCGACCGGTACGCGCTTGCGATGCTCGCGACCGTCCTTGGTGGCGGCATGTCATCGCGCCTCTTCCTTGAGGTGCGCGAGCGCCGTGGCCTCGCCTACTACGTCTTTGGGACGAACCACAGCTACACCGATGCCGGATCGCTGTACGCCCAGGCCGGAGTCGACATCACCCGCATCGACGACGCTGTCTCGGTGATCGTCGAGCAGTTCCATCGCCTCGCGAACGAAAAGGTTCCGGCAGATGAGCTTGAAAAGGCACGCTCGCTCTCGAAGGGGCGATTCGTTCTTCGCACCGAGACGCCGCAGGGTCTGATCATGTACGGCCTCAACCGCGAAGTCCTCGAGGGCTCAGCCCTTGAGCCGGTCGACTACCTCACCGAGATCGACAAGGTCACGGCAGAGGACATCCAGCGCGTCGCGCAGGACCTCATTCGCACAGATGCTCTCAACCTTGCGGTCATCGGACCGTTCAAGGACGAAGAGCGCTTCGCGAAACTCCTCAGCGCGTAGCGAACACGAGCCGCGAGACCTTTGCGCCGAGCGCCTTGGCCTCGGTGTCGCTCACGCCGGGCCGGTAGGTAAGGACGATCACGATCTTCGGGCCGTTGCGTGTGTATGCCACGGCGGCGCTGCCACGCGCATCGGAAATCCACCCATCCTTCTCGGCGAGGACCGCGCCAGGCGGTGGCGCGAGGAGGCTCGGGCCAACCTCGTGCAGTCGCAAGTAGCCGAGCGCTGCGGTCGCCTGCTCGCGGCTCAGGCCAAGCTTGGCGATCGCCCACGCGTGGCCCCCAGCCGCCGCCTGCAGCCGGAGGAAGGCGCGACCGAGATCGTGTGCCGTCGTCACGCCCCAGTGCACAGACGGAGGCGCCTTCTGCACGTCACCAACGGACGCGGCGGTTCGGTAGAGCCCGACGTAGCGGGTCGAGGGCATTCCGAGGTGCTGCAGTGCCTCGTCGACCTTTGCAGCGCCGACCTGCTCAAAGATGTGGTTGGCAGCAAGGTTGGATGAGATCGAGCCGATCTGGCGCATGTCGTAATCGAGCGGTGAGCCGGGCCCGTAGCCGTAGTCGGCGATCCCGGCGACGAGGACGGCGACCTTCCCGATCGACGCCGACGGGAACTGCGCATCGGAGTTCCAGCCGGCGTAGGTACCGGTGCGAAGGTCGTGAACCCAGAACGCCGCCCAGCCGTTGAAGTGCCGACCAATCACCGCGAGCTTGGCCCGGAGCGCCGAATCCTCATGCGCAGGAGGCGTCGCGATCCTTGATGGCGGGGCAACGAGAGGAGCGGAAAGGGCCGCACCGCCGCCGTTATCGAAGTGCTCGGCGGCACGCACGAGCTTCCAGTTCCCGGTCGCACGTCCACGGTCGTAGGCCGCCTGGATCTGCTCCTGCGTTGGCTGCTTCGGCAGCAGCGGCTTCGGCTTCGGCTTGGCCGCTACCGCGCCGGAGAATGTGAGGGCCGCGGCGAGTGCCGCGACCCAAGCCACACGTCTACGCGCCATCGCCTCTAGTCGTCGTGCGCTTCAGCAACGCTTCGGTCCTGCAGCTCAGCGACAACAGACGGGTCTGCGAGGGTCGTCGTATCGCCAAGCGGGCGATTCTCGGCAACGTCACGAAGCAATCGGCGCATGATCTTGCCGCTGCGGGTCTTCGGCAGCTCCGGCGTGAACACGATGTTTGCAGGCTTCGCAATCGGGCCGATCTTGTCGGCGACATGGTTACGAAGCTCTTCGAGCTTCTCGACCGAGCCCTCGATGCCGCCCTTGAGCGTCACGAACGCGACGATTGCCTGACCCGTCAGTGCATCGGCACGGGCAGCGACCGCGGCCTCCGCGACATCGTGATGATCGACGAGCGCGCTCTCAACTTCGATCGTCGAGATGCGATGACCCGAGACGTTCATCACGTCATCGACGCGTCCGAGCAGCCAGAAGTCACCGTCCTGGTCGATGCGAGCCCCGTCGCCTGCGAAGTAGGTGTTCGGGTACTTCGACCAGTACGTGTCGCGGAAACGCTGATCGTCGCCGTAGATGCCGCGGAGCATCGCCGGCCACGGCTTGCGCAACACGAGGTAGCCGCCACCGCCCGGCCCGACCTCCTCGCCAGCCTCGCTATAGACCGCCGCATCGACGCCCGGGAACGGCCTCGTCGCCGAGCCAGGCTTCGTCGTCGTGATACCGGGAAGCGGCGAGATCAGGATCATCCCCGTCTCGGTCTGCCACCACGTATCGACGATCGGGCAGCGTTCGCCTCCGATGTGCTCGTGGTACCAGACCCACGCCTCTGGGTTGATCGGCTCACCAACCGAGCCGAGCAGCCGCAGCGTCGAGAGATCGTGCTTCTCGGCGTACTGCGGGCCCCACTTCATGTGCGCGCGGATCGCGGTCGGTGCCGTGTAGAGGATCGTGACGCCGTAGCGCGCGATGATCTCCCACCACCGGTCCTTGTCCGGGAAGTCCGGGGTGCCCTCGTACATCACCGAGGTCGCACCGTTCGCCAGGGGCCCGTAGACGATGTAGCTGTGGCCGGTCACCCAGCCGACGTCGGCTGCACACCAGTAGACGTCTGACTCGGGCTTCAGATCGAAGATGTAGTTGTGCGTCGTCGCGACACCAACGAGATAGCCGCCCGTCGTGTGAACGATGCCCTTCGGCTTGGCGGTCGTGCCTGAGGTGTAGAGGAGGTAGAGCAGATCCTCCGAGTCCATCGGCTCGGGCTTGCACTCGGAGGTGTCGGTCGCGAGCTCATGCCACCAGTAGTCGCGGCCCTCGGTCATCGGCACCGCGTTGCCCGTGCGACGGAGGACGAGAGTCTTCTTCACACCCGGTGCGGTAGCGAGCGCCTCGTCGGCGGTCGTCTTCAATGGCACGGGGTTGCCACGACGATAGGCCTCGTCTTGGGTGATCAACACCTCGCAGCCCATGTCGTTGAGACGGTCGGCGAGCGAGTCGGCCGAGAAGCCACCGAAGACGACGGTGTGCGGCGCGCCAAGGCGCGCACACGCGAGCATCGCAACGGGTGCTTCAGGAACCATTCCCATGTAGATGCCGACTGCGGTGCCCTTGCCGACCCCAAGCTGCTTCAGGGCGTTCGCGCACCGCACGACCTCGTCCTGAAGATCGGCGTAAGTAATCGCACGGCGATCACCGACCGGCTCGCCCTCCCAGTAGTAGGCGACCTTGTCGCCACGCCCTGCCTCGACGTGGCGGTCGACACAGTTGTAGGCGACGTTCAGCTTGCCGCCGAGATACCACTTGGCGTAGGGCGGATTCCACTCGTAGAGCGACGTAAACGGCTCAAACCACGTGACCCGCTCGCGCGCCTCGCGCTCCCAGAAGGCGTCGAAATCCTCGTCGTAGATACCGGGCTGCGCGTTCGCAGCTGCCGAGAATGCGGGAGCCGGTGGGTAGCGGCGCTCCTCGAGGAAGAGTGTGTCGATCGCCTGTCCCGAATCACTGCTCACGTTCGCTTGCCCCTTTCGCCTGAATCACATTGCGATGCAGGCGTGATCTTGACGTATTTGGGCTCGCTGCGGGAGGCTGACGCGACTACGGCGCGAGGTCGTACGGAAAGTCGGTGAGCCGCTCGACGCCCGTCTCGGTGATGAGCAGGAGGTCTTCGAGGCGACAGCCGCCGTACCCCGCGCGATAGAGCCCAGGCTCGACGGCGATCACATCCCCGGGAACGAGCTTCGCGCGGCCCGTCGAACCAAGGAGCGGCTCTTCGTGAACCTCGAGCCCGACACCGTGACCGAGCGAATGGAAGAAACCATCCTCCAACACCACGCCGTCGGCCTTCGTTCGCTGCGTCGGAAAGCCAGCGCCTTCGAAGATGTCGCAGGCGTGGTCGTAGAGCTCCTTGCCCGTGATCCCGGGTCGCGCCATCGCCGTGACCTCGTCGAGCACCTGCTTGCACAAGCGCCACCACGTCGCGACCTCGTCGCTCGGTTCGCCGACAACGAAGGTGCGCGTCATGTCGGCGAAGCAGGCCGACTCAACATCCATTGGCCACAGGTCGACGACGACAGTCTCGCCAACCATGACCGCGCCGCCGCCACCGTGATGGCCGATCGCGGCCTGCGCCCCGTGCGAGACAACGAAGTCGGATGCAGCGGCGCCGTGATGCGAGAAGGCGATCGAGACCGCCGTCTTCAGCACCTCCGATGTGAGCGGCTCCCCGTCGAGGCTCAGCGCGCCGGAGTCGCCGATCGTCGCGGCGGCAAGCCGGTCGCGAACAGCAGCCATCCCGGCCTCGGCGGCCCGCTGGGCTCTCCGAATGCCGTCAAGTTCATGTGGTGACTTCGAGCGACGCCGCGTGTTGAACAGCGTGCGATCGACGGTGAGCTCGATGCCCGAGGCGCGGAGCGAGTCAGCGAAACCAAGAGGCGTCGTCGCAGGAACTCGCGCTGACCTCAGACCGAGCGCAACGGCTGCCCGCCGCGAGACCTCCTCGACAACGGCGCCCATCGGCTGCCCGGCGAGCTCGCGCCGCACCTCTTCGATCCCAAACTCCTCAAGGGGATGAATCTGCAACCCGAGACCCTCAAGGCGCGGCAGCTCAAGCGAACCAACAACGACGTGTCGTTCGTCACCGCGCTCGACGTAGAGGAACGGATCGCCGATGCCTACCGGGATCTCGTGCCGAAGCTCCGGGGAGCGCTCCGTGTCACCGAAGATCAGTACGTCGCTCACGTGGCCACTCTAACGTCGAACGCCTGGTGGCCGCAGCGCGGTAGCCTCAGGGAATGGTGAACGCTGAGGAACGCGCGAGCGAGCTGACCGCTCGATACGAAGAGGAGCTGCGCCGTCTGCTTCCGCCAGGCGCCGACATCTTCGACGTGCACCTCCACCTCGGGAACGACATCGACGGCATGGTGGGCGACTACGACGAGCTCGAAACGGTCATGCGCGAGCACGGCATCTCGCGCGCCTTCATGTTCTGCCTCGACGAGCCCGACCGACACCCAGGCTTCCGGGTGGCGAACGACCGAACGCTCGCGTACGCGGAGCGGTCGAACGGCCGCCTGATCCCCTTCGTTCGTCTCGACTTGAACGAGGGGCCGATCGAAGAGGCGACGCGCTGTCTCGATGCAGGAGCGCGCGGCATCAAGCTCCATCCTCGCGCGCAACGGTTCGACACAGCCGATGGCCGCCTCGAGCCTGTGTTCGCCCTGGCCGCCGAGCGTCGCGTGCCGATCCTGATCCACGGAGGGCGCGGCCTGCCGCCGATCGCTGAGGGCCTCGCGGGTCTCGTCGAGCGTCACCCGGGAGCGACGTTGATCATCGCCCACGCCGGTATCGCCGATATGGCGGAGCTTGCGCGGCACACCGCGGGCCGTAAAGGGGTCCTGTTTGACACCTCGACCTGGAGCCCGGTCGACCTCCTCGACTTCTACCGCCAGATCCCGCCCGAACAGGTGATGTGGGCCTCTGACTACCCCTACGGGCAGGAGCCAGGTTCGTTGCTGATCGCGCTGAAGACGGCGATTCGCGCCGGGTACCGCGACAAGGAGCTGCGCGCAATGCTCGCGGGTACCGCGAATGCGCTTGCCGACGGCAAGCCACTCCCCGAGCCGTCATCGCCGATCGGACCAGACTCGCTCGACCAATCAATCCAGCTCGCACGGATCCACCAGTACCTCTCGATGGCCACACCGCTCCTGTGGACGCGGCAGCCCGACACGATGGCGTTGCTCACGCTCGCGATCACAACCTGCGCCGAGCGCAACGGGCACGTTGAGGTCACCGACCGTATTCGCGAGCTGCTCGAGGTCGCTCGCGCGCTGTGGGACGATCTCCCGAACTTGACTGACGACACCGCTCGCCTGCACCGCGTGCGGCTGATCTTCCGCATGATCCACCTCGCCGATATCGAGTCGGTCACGGCGTAGGACGGCTACCGTGCAGCCGATGATCACTCGGTCAGCCACCCTCGTGTGCGTTGCCGCGTTGGCACTCACCACCGCTGGCTGCGGCGGCAAGAAGTCGGCGGCTCCAACGACCTCGACCGACGCGAGCGGCTGCGCGGTCGTCACCGCGCCAACGCCTGCCGCGCGCACGGCGCCCAAGCCGACGTCGACGCTGTCGGCGACGAAGACCTACACGCTGACCTTCGAGACGAACTGTGGAACCTTCGTCGTGACGCTCGATCAGAAGCAGTCGCCGAACACCGCCGCATCCCTCGTCTCGCTCGTGCAGAAGGGCTTCTTCAACAACACGGTCTTCCACCGGATCGTTCCGGGCTTCGTCATCCAGGGTGGCGACCCAACCCAGACCGGCACGAGCGGCCCCGGCTACTCGACGGTCGATAAGCCACCCGCGACCGCCCGATACACGCATGGGGTCGTCGCGATGGCAAAGACCGGAGCCGACCCAGCGGGCACCGCCGGGAGCCAGTTCTTCATCGTGACGGCCGCTGATGCACAGCTGCCGCCCGACTATGCGATCGTCGGCACGGTGACGAAGGGACTCGACGTCGTCGACCGGATCGGCACGCTCGGCGATGCCAGTGAGCAGCCGACCGAGGTCGTCGAGATCACGAAGGTCACGGTCGGCGAGAGCTGATGGCCGACGGCAACGTCGGCACCGTCGTCCTTGCCGCAGGCGCCGCGTCTCGTTTCGGCGGCCCAAAGCAGAAGCTGCTCCTCCCTTCGGTACTCGCCGCCGCGCGTTCGGCCGGCCTGACAGACGTTGTTGTCGTAGAGGGCGCCCACTCGCTTGCCGACCTCGACCTTGCTGGCACCCGGCTTGTGCAGTGCTCCGACTGGGCGGTCGGCCCAGGAGCAAGCCTCCGTGCGGGCCTCGCTGCACTTCCTGACGTGGCCGAAATGGCGCTCGTGCTGCTCGCCGATGGGCCACACCTCGACCCGCGCGCGATCGACCGCATCCTCGCCCACCGTGGTGATGCCCCCCTGGTCGCCGCAACCTACAACGGCTCGCGCAGCCATCCGCTGGCAGCCCACCGATCACTCTGGAGCGCGATTCCTGACGAGGGCCTGCGTGCGCTCAACGCAACGCTGATCGACTGCTCCGACCTAGATGATCCGGGCGACATCGACACGCCCGATCTGCTGCCAGAGTCGCTGCGGTAGCGCTACGCCTGAGGCGTACGAAGCTCGTGCAGGCGAACGCGCAGTGAGTCACTCATCTGCTCGCTCGCAGCCACCATCACGAAGTGGCGAAGCTTCTCCTCGAAGATGAAGCGACGCTCGCACCCTGGGCATGCCTTGAGGTGCGCACGTGCTTCGGCGACTTCCTCGTCGGAGAGCATCCCGTCGAGGTACGGCTGCATCATCTTCTCGCAATCGTCGCAATGCGCCACTACACCACCGCCTTCTCGGCCAAGCTCGCCTTGAGGATGCGCCGCCCGCGGTGGAGCCGCGACATCAACGTGCCGACAGGAATATCGAGGATGTGCGCCGCTTCTGCATACGAGAACTCGCCGATATCGACGAAAACGACTGCATCGCGAAAGTCGTGCGGCACCTCGGCGAGCGCTTCCACAACTGCGCTCTGCGAGAGACGTTCGATGACGCGCTCCTCGTCGGGGTTCTCATCGGGAATCGTCTCTTCAAGCTTGTTGTAGAGGAAGTAGTCGCCTTCCTCGAGCGGCTGCGATTCAGGCGAACGCTGTGCCTTGCGCCCGCGATCGATGTTCAGGTTCGTGAGGATGCGAAGCAGCCACGCGCGCAGGTTCGTGCCCGACTGGTACTGCTGCCACGAGCGGAAGGCGCGGGCGTAGGTGTCCTGCACGAGATCCTCGGCCTCTTCGCGCGAATTCACCATGCGACGGGCGACCCGATACACCTGGTCGGAGAGCTCAAGTGCTTCTTCTTCAAACCGGACACGATCACGTTCGACCTCCGCAATGCGGCGCGCGTCAGTGACTTCCGGCGAGATTTCACTCATCCCGAGGCCACCCTACCAATCAGTCATAACGAGACCGAGAACGCGGACATTCCCGCTTGGCAAGCCTTAACAGGCCGATCGCTCGCGACAGCCGCCCTCAGCGAGGGCGGCAACAAGCGCCGAGCGACTTGTCTTCGCATCGTCGTAGGTGACGAACACCTGGCCCATGAGCGTCGCGTTTGCAGCCAAGAGGCCGTCATGACCCTCAAGCGCCTTGCCGAGGCGCATCACGCAGCGCTCGCACTTCACGCCGGTCACTTCGATCGTTTCGGTCACGGTTGCCACGACGTCACGCTACCGAACGGGCTACGAGATCGGCCGCAACCTCGCGGGGGGTCGCAAGGACCGTCTGGATGTCAGCCTCGCACGTCTCTGGTGCGATCACCGTGAGGAGGTCACTTGAGCCGAGTGCACGCGCTGCCGGGGCGACGAGTTCAAGCAGCTCTGCGCCAAGCTCAGCCGCAGACGCAACCCGGCTGCCGTCGGGATGGATCAGGGTCGCGAGCGGGCCGTAGTGCGAGGCCGCCCAACGGTTGTGGTGGTAGTCGCCCCGGCGAGCCGGGTCAACCTCCGGCGCTGACGCTGCTTCGAGAATCGTCGCTGCAAGCGCCTGGATCAACGCCGCGAAGGCACCGGAGCGGCGGACGTCGGTCGGTTGGTCGGCGATCCGTACCTCGACTGTCCCGAGGTGTGGGTTCGGCCTGACATCCCACCAGAGCCTCGTTGCGTCTTCGAAGATGCCGAGTGCGATCAGCCGATTCGCCCAGGCCTTCCAGCCCGCGTACGAACCGCACGGCGGGGGAGCACCGGTGCGGGGCAGGTCGAGCAGAATCTCTGCGCGGTTCGAGTGCACCCCGTTCTGGACACCTTCGAACCACGGCGAGTTGGCCGACAGCGCAAGGATCACGGGCAGCCACTGGAGCATCCCTTCAAGCACCGTCCAGCACGTCTCACCGTCGGGCATCGATAGGTGGACGTGCAGCCCCTGCACACCCTGGCGCTGCGCCGACACACCGGCCCAGCCGACGAAGTGCTGGTAGCGCTCGTCGTCGACGATCTCCTGGTCGAGCGCCCGCGCGAAGGGGTGGCAGCCTGCCGCCGCAAACGCCAAGCCCTCAGCCGCGACCACCTCGGCGATCCCGGTGCGGAGGGCAGTGAGCGATGCTGCAGCCTCATGCGCCGTCGCGCACGGTGGCGTGTTCAGCTCGAAGATCGATGCGTGCAGCTCAGTCTTCACCGGCCCGGGTAGGTCGTACGAGGTGGCGCGGGCTCGAATGCGTTGAACCCCGGGGAACAGGTCGAACGTCACCGGGTCGATGATCATCAGCTCTTCCTCAACCCCCATCGTCAGGGTCGGGTAGCTGCCGAACCTGTCCCCGGCCTGTGTCAACTCGCGCGGATGCCGTGCACGGGGCGACCGGCCGCAATCCACGCGTAGTACGACGCGCTCGGGCCGTATTCGGATCGGTACCCGACCACTCGGGGGTTCCGTCCGACGTCGCGGGCGCGTGCGGCGTGCTTCAAGAGGTTGGGATCGTCGCGCTCCTGCCAAACGAGAATCAGATGCGCGGCGGTCATGAACTCCGCTACGAACGTGCACCCCGCTGCGGGGCACGGGAACGGATCGGTACGAACGCAGAACCAGCCGTCGTAGTCGTCGTTGTCGTCGTGCCAGAGCTGGTCCTCTTGCTCGACAACGGTCTCATCGAATACGACCTGCCCTCGTTCCATACCCAAAGACTACGCCGCCCTGCGCTGTGCTGCTCAGACGACACCCCATCATCTGAGCAGCACGCACAAGGCGAAGTGCATGGCCGCGGCCCGGGCAGGCAGGCGGGCCGCAGCCATCTCTTTGGGCTGTCAGCGACAGACCAGATCTGTCTTCTCTGTATAACGGCCCGCGCGCTCACCGCAGGCCACCCGGCTGTTAACCGTCGGTTAAGCGAGCGCGCCGAGGCGCGTCGGCAGCGGCACTTCGCCGTCGCTCGAGACGAGGTACGCTCCCGCGCCTTCGCGGAACGCGACGACCTCGTGCAGCTCTGAGTCAACGTAGTGCACGGCAACACAGTCATCGACGGCAATACCGCTCGGAAAGCCCGCGGAAATGAGTTCGCGATAGCGAGGTCGACGGAGCGGCTCCAGGTCGTAGTGGGGGCACGCGCTGCCCGAGAGGAAGCCGAGGCCGTCATGCATACCTTCGAGCTGCGGGCCGAACGAGTCAGTGATCGACGCCTCGAACCAGCAGATCATTCCGGCGCTGCCGCCGTAGAGCACTGTCCCCTGCTCCCACGCTTCGCGGAGGATCGCGTCGAAGCCATGCACACGCCAGATCGCGAGCGCG
Source organism: Actinomycetota bacterium (assembly GCA_900299235.1). Classification (GTDB taxonomy): domain Bacteria; phylum Actinomycetota; class Thermoleophilia; order Gaiellales; family Gaiellaceae; genus PALSA-600. The sequence goes on along the minus strand of OMIZ01000166.1, from coordinate 14,741 downwards.
TTCGCAGTGTTGCCGCCGCAGATGTGGATCGCATCGTGCGATAGGACGAACGCGCGAAGATCGTCTGGCGGATACGGGAAGAACGTCAGAGAGCCGAGCTCGCCAAGGCCTGCGTGGGATTTCTCGAACCAGGCGATGTACTCGTCCTTGTCGCCAACAGCAGTCGGCACGAAAAGGATCTTCGGCTTCTTCTTCCCGGTAAGGCTCGCGATCCACTCCCAGAGCGGTCTGCCGTCATCCGGTTCGGGGTAGCCGCCGAGGCCAACGATCTGCCGTTTCGCCGTCATGGCGCCCGAGTGTAGACCGCAAACCAATAGGAACTGCGGTGGATCCCACCGACTTTTGATTGAATCGAGTAATGGCAGCCGCGCCTTCCCCACTCACCGCCGGAGGGAAGACGTATGACGTCTACCGGCTTCGCGAGCTTGCTCCAGGCGCCGATATCGACCGCCTGCCCTACAGCTTGCGCGTTCTCCTCGAGAACGTCCTACGCGCTGGTGGCGAGGCGGATGTCGCCGCGGTCACGTCGTGGGACCCAGCAGCCGAGCCGTCGAAGGAGATCTCGTTCTCTCCGTCGCGCGTGCTGCTGCAGGATCTGACCGGCGTCCCCGCCGTTGTCGATCTCGCTGCGATGCGCAACGCGATGGCGGATCTTGGCGGCGATCCCGCGAAGATCAATCCGCTGATTCCCGCCGAGCTGGTGATCGACCATTCGGTGCAGGTCGACGCGTTTGCCTCGTCGGGCGCGTACGCGCGGAACGTCGAGCTTGAGTTCACCCGCAACCGCGAGCGCTACCTCTTCCTTCGCTGGGGCCAGCGCGCGCTGCGCGAGTTCGCCGTCGTACCGCCCGGCACCGGCATCTGCCATCAGGTCAACCTTGAGTACCTCTCGCGCGTCATCGAGGATCGCAACGGCGTCGCCTTCCCGGACACGCTTGTCGGCACCGACTCACACACGACGATGGTCAACGGGCTCGGCGTGCTCGGCTGGGGCGTCGGTGGCATCGAAGCGGAGGCGGCGATGCTCGGCGAACCGCTGTCGATGCTCGTTCCACAGGTCGTCGGCTTCCGGCTGAGTGGCGCGCTACGCGAAGGCGCGACCGCGACCGACCTCGTGCTGACCGTAACCGAGATCCTTCGCCGCACCGGTGTTGTCGGCAAGTTCGTCGAGTACTTCGGCCCTGGCCTTGCTGGCCTCCCCGTTGCCGACCGCGCGACGATCGCAAACATGGCACCGGAGTACGGCGCGACGTGTGGCTTCTTCCCGGTCGACGAGCTTACGCTCGACTACCTGCGCCTCACCGGCCGCAGCGACGCGCGGGTCGCGCTTGTTGAGGCGTACTGCCGCGACAACGCGCTCTGGCACGAGAGCCACGCCGCACCCGAGTACTCAACGATCGTCGAGCTCGACCTCGGCGATGTCGTTCCCTCGCTTGCCGGCCCGCGCCGTCCGCAGGACCGTCTCGAGCTGGCGAACGCGAAGAAGTCGTTTACGGACGCGCTGGAGAGCTTCGGCGTCAACGCCGCGGCCCAGTCGACACGCGTTGGTCTCACGACCGCAGGCGAAGAGGCCGAGATCGGCCACGGTGCTGTGGTGATCGCATCGATCACGTCGTGCACCAACACGTCGAACCCGCAGGTGATGGTTGCGGCTGGCCTCCTCGCCCGCAACGCCGTCGAGCGTGGCCTCACGCGCAAGCCCTGGGTGAAATCGTCGCTCGCCCCAGGCTCCCGGGTCGTCACCGACTACTACCGCCGTGCTGGGCTTGAGCAGTACCTCGACGCGCTCGGCTTCAACACGGTCGGGTACGGCTGCATGACCTGTATCGGCAATGCGGGTCCGTTGCCTGACGAGATCTCCGCCGCGATCGGCGAGGGCGACCTCGTCGCGTGCGCCGTGCTCTCAGGCAATCGCAACTTCGAGGCACGCATCCATCCGGAGATCAAGGCGAACTACCTCGCCTCACCGCCGCTCGTCGTTGCATACGCGCTCGCGGGCCGCATGGATCTTGACCTCGAGAACGAGCAACTCGGCCAGGACAGCAATGGCGCCGATGTCTTCCTGCGTGACATCTGGCCCTCGACCAAAGAAGTGTCCGACACGATCGCCCAGGCCGTTCAGGGCGACCTCTTCCGTAACTCGTACGCCGACGTCTTCTCGGGCGACGACACGTGGCAGAGCCTGCCTGTTCCCGAAGGTGACCTCTTCGCCTGGGATGACGCGTCGACCTACGTTCGCCGCCCGACCTACCTCGAGAACATTCCGCGCGAGCCGGGCACGGTGCCCGACATCGCCGGCGCACGCTGCCTCGTTTCAATCGGCGACTCGGTGACAACCGACCACATCTCTCCCGCAGGTTCGATCAAGCTCGACTCACCCGCCGGGCGCTACCTGGTTGAGCGCGGCATCGAGCGCGCCGACTTCAACTCCTACGGCTCACGCCGCGGCAACCACGAGGTGATGATGCGCGGCACGTTCGCGAACGTGCGGCTGCGCAACAAGCTCGTCCCTGGTGCCGAGGGAACGTGGACAGTGCACATCCCGTCGGGCGAGGAGATGTCGATCTTCGACGCGGCCGAGAAGTACGCGGCCGAGTCAACGCCGCTGATCGTGCTGGCCGGCAAGGAGTACGGTTCCGGCTCCTCGCGCGACTGGGCCGCCAAGGGACCCCGCCTTCTCGGAGTGCGTGCGGTGATCGCCGAGAGCTACGAGCGCATCCACCGCTCAAACCTGCTGATGATGGGGATCCTGCCGCTCCAGTTCCTACCCGGCGAGAACCTCGAAACGCTCGGCCTGACCGGTCACGAGAGCTTTGCGATCGAGGGTGTCGAGAACGCCGAGGCACGTGAGGTCACGGTGCGGGCCGACGATAAGACCTTCCGCGCCACCCTCCGGCTCGATACGCCGAAGGAGCGCGAGTACGTCCGTCACGGCGGCATCCTGCCGTTCGTGCTCCGCCGCCTCGCGGCGTAGAGCTCTACGCCTCACACACTCAGAGCCGAACGCTCGGGAGAACGTTTCTTCGAGCCATGGCCTTGGACGTTCAAGCGTGCTTGCCGACACATGCTTCGTCGCCATGGGTCGGCGATCACGCCTCTCTAGGCTGCCAGCGGAAAAACTTGAGGGCCGCGAGCATGCCGACGATGCCCCAGGCGAGCACGACGAGCAGCTGCTTCCAGTCAGTCCAGATGTGTTCGCCGTGCACCATCACGTCGCGTGTGACCTTGGTGTAGTGGGTGAGCGGCAGGGCGTCGGCGATCACCTTGAGAAATGTCGGGTAGCCCTTCGGCGTGAAGAACGTGCCAGAGATGATCGCCATCGGCAGGTAGACGGCGTTGATTGCGGCCGACGATCCTTCGGCTGAGCGCACGAGGCCGGAGATCCCGAGTCCCATGGCGGCGAAGCACACGGCGCCGATCAGCAGGACGACGAGCACTGAGAGCGCCTGGGCGGGGAATGGAACACCGAAGAGCACGCGACCGATCAGGATGATCAGCGCGGCTTCGAGCAGGAAGACGACGAAGATCGAGCCGAGCACAGCGCTGAGGTAGGTGATGGGCGTGAGCGGCGTGGTGCGGACGCGCTTGAGGATCCCGAGTTCGCGGCGGACGACGAGCGTGATGCCGAGGCCAGCGAAACAGGTGGAGGCAACGCCGTACCCGATCATTCCGGCTTCGAGGAAGTAGGAACCCTTGATGTGCTCAGAGCTGATCAGCGTGTTGCCGTAGACGGCTCCGAAGATCAGGAAGAAGATGACGGGCAGGAAGAACGTGAAGAACGCCGCTTCGCGGTTGCGCCAGAAGAGCAGCTGCTCGGTGCGGAGCTGGTGGGTGAAGAGCTTCATTCGGCACCTGCTTCGGAGCCGGTGAGTTCGAGGTAGACCTCTTCGAGCGTGGGTCGCCGCACTTCGATGCCTTCGAGCGCTTCGCCACGTTCAAGGGCGGCGGAGGTGAGCTCGTGGAGGCGGCGGGTCGGGTCGGTGGTGCGCTCGAGTACGTCTTCGCCGCCCTGGCGGTAGCGGATCTCGGTTTCCGATGCGCCGCCGGTGAGGTCGGCAGGCGAGCCGGCACGGACGATCACACCGCCACGGAGCACTGCGACCTGGTCGGCAAGCTGCTCGGCTTCGTCGAGGTAGTGGGTGGTGAGCAGGATCGTCGTGCCGAGCGTGCGGAGGTTGCGGATCGTCTCCCACGCGGCCCGGCGAGCACCCGGGTCGAAGCCGGTCGTGGGCTCGTCGAGAAAGATCATGTCGGGGTTGCCGATGAGGGCGAGTCCGAGGTCGAGGCGGCGCTTCTGACCGCCCGAGAGCGTGCGGGCGCGCGCGTCGGCCTTCTCGGTGAGACCGACGATCTCGATCACGTCATCGACCGGCCGCGGGTTCTCGTAGTACCCGGCGAAGACACGGAGGCTCTCGCGCGGAGTGAGGTTCGGGTAGAGCGACGAGGATTGGAGAACAACACCGATCCGTGATCGCCAGCCGCGGCCAGCGCGCTGAGGATCTTCGCCGAGCACCGAGACGTCGCCGGAGGTGCGATCGCGGTAGCCCTCGAGGATTTCGACGGTGGTCGTCTTGCCGGCGCCATTCGGGCCGAGGAGTCCGAAGACCTGCCCGGCCTCGATCTCGAAGTCGATGCCTTTAACGGCTTCGACGTCGCCGTAGCTCTTGCGTAGGCCACGAACGGAGACCGCTGCGCTCACAGTTCGACAACCGCCGTTCCGCCTGGGGGAAAGGGATGGTCTTCTCCGGTCAGCGCCAGTACAGCAAGCCCTAGGTCGGGCTGATGCCCGACGACGGCCACCGTTTCACCGCGTCCGTGCGCGGCTGCCTTGAGGTCGTCTGCGGTGGCGCCGGGGGCGAGTCGCTCATCGATCTCGGGGGCGAGTGCGCTTGCAACGGCGATTGCCTCGGCCGTTTCTCGCGCCCGCAGCAGTGGGCTTGAGACGACCGCCTCAAGGCCCTCGGTCACGAGTCGCTCTCCGAGCGCGGCAGCATCGACCCGGCCTTGCGGGGTCAGCGCGCGCAGCGCGTCGGGCTCTCCCGGAGCCGCTTCTGCATGTCGGACGACAATCAAACGCACCGGCCAAGAGTAAAGGCTTCCGGGCCGCTACCGTTCGAGAGATGCGTCGCCTCCGTTACGTGTTCGCCGATGTCTTCACCGATACGCCCCTCGCGGGAGGGAATCAGCTCGCCGTGTTTACCGACGCGCGCGACCTCGATGCGTTCACGATGCAACAACTGGCGGCCGAGATCGGCTTTGCCGAGGCGGTGTTCGTGCAGGCTGCGACGCAGCCCGATGCCGACGTCTCAATTCGAATCTTCACGCCCGAGACGGAGCTGCCCTTTGCGGGACACCCCACGCTCGGCACCGCGTTCGTGCTCGGCGGTCCGCTTCAGAAGATGCGGATCACGATCGAGACGCAGGGGGGCCTCGTGCCGGTTGACCTCACGCGTGAGGGCCCGAAGATCACCTTTGGCTGGATGCAGCAGCCGATCCCTGGCTGGCAGGCATTCGACGGTGCTATCCGGCTGATCCGTTCCTTCGGCCAGTTCGAAGAGCCAACCTGTCCGGTCGACCTGTACCACATCGGCCCCAAGCACATCTTCGTCGAGTTCCCGTCACCTCAGGCCGTGGCTGCGCTGAAGCCGGACTTCGGCTTCTTGGCAAATCTCACGAGTGCGTGCGTGAACTGCTTTGCGCGAGAGGGCGACGGGTGGAAGACCCGCATGTTTGCGCCAGGCGCTGGCGTCCCTGAGGATGCGGCCACCGGCTCGGCAGCGGGTCCGCTCGCCCTCCACCTGGCGCGCCATGGCCGCATCAACTGGGGCGACACCATCCGCATCTCACAGGGCACCGAGATCGGTCGCCCGTCGACGCTCTGGGCTCAGGCCAACGGGACAGAGACCAACATCGAGCGGATCCTCGTTGGTGGCTCCGCGGTCGTGGTCGCCCGCGGCGAGTACCTCATTCCGTAAGCACGAGCGCTTCGATCTCAGGCAGCTCAACCTCGAGCGCCGTCCAGAACACGCCCGCGTCGCGCGATACGTAGAGGCGATTGCGGGCGGCGTAGACGATCAGGTCCGGGTCGTCGGTAGCGATGGCGACTGCCCGTCCTGGTGGCAGGCCGCGCCCTCCCTCACGCCATGTCGTGCCTGCGTCATACGAGAGCAGCAGCGGCGGCTTGGCGTCGACAAGGGCCACCACCGTTGCACCGCTCGCCGCCGCATGGAGCACGCGGGGTAGCCCGGTTTCGACGCCCGGGGTGGCCGAGAACGCGTCTGCCGGGCCCACATCCTGGTCGTCGAGGTCGACGGCGAACGTTCCGCCAACAGTCGCAACGAGCGCGATCACTGTTCGGAGAGGATCAGGTGTACGAGCTCGGTTGCGCGCCGGGCTGCTTCACCCGGCCGCTCGCCAGAGGCGCGCGCTGCGAGGTACGCCGCACCAAACATGTCCCCTGATCCTGTCGGGTCGGCGACGACGGGATCTGCCGAGATCTCCTCAACCCGGCCGTTCGCAATGATCGTCGAGCCGCGCGAGCCATAGGTGAGCAGCAGCTCAGGCACACCAAGCGCCTCAGGATCGCCGATCACCGCGGCCTCGTCGTCCGAGAGCTTGAGCGCCGTGACGTGGCGTAGAAGGCTGCGGTCGAAGTCCGCATTCAGATCGAGCGGTCCTGTCGCCGCAGGCCGGACAAGCCCTTGCCCGTCAAAGAGCAGGCGGTGCTCACGCGCGAGCGCAGCGAGCGTCGGCTCGGGAAAGTCAGTGCGCGCCAGTGCTGCGACCTGCAGCCACTCGGTCGACGTGGGAATTGTCGGCAGGTCGCTCGCAAGCCACGGGTCGCCGATTGCATCGACGCGCATCGTGCGGTGGTCTCCGTCGTACGACATTGCGAACGTCGCGGTCGACGTTCCCGGCAGCACCTCGACGGGCAGCTCGAACGCCGCGAGCGACGGAAGCAATGTCGACCGATCACCGTCGGCGCAGCGCACGTAAAGCTGGCAGGGGGCGGCGAGCCTCGCGAGTGCCCGTGCGGCATGGAACGGGCCACCGCCCGTCTTGGGCGGCTCGTCTGGAAGCAGGTCGCGCGAGAGGTTGCCGAGAACCGCGATCACGTGGTGGCAGTATCGCGCGCACCCACACGAAACACTGCACCGAGAGCGAACGTGAGAACGAAAGCTGCCGCGAAGCTCGGTATCGATGCCCCACCCCAGGGCAGCGCATGCGGATGGGCATGCGCGACAACGCGCGTCCACCACGAGGGGCCGACAGGGGCAAGCCACTGGTAGAAGCTGAAGCCCGCGAGCCAGGAGACGATCGCAGCTGGCTGCCACGCCGGCCCCGAGAAGATGCGCTCCTCGGTGTACGACCGCGCCGAGCGGAGCCAGTCGGCAAGCACCACGCCGAAGAGCGGCACGAAGAACGAGCCGAGCAAGAAGAGGAACGGCTGGTAGTCGCGCAGGTCAATCAGCAGCGCACCGACCGTCGCGATCGCCGCTGCGGCCGAGACGAGAAGGCGCTGCGAAACGCGCGGCAGGATGTTCTGCAGCGACACCCCGGCCGAGTAGACGTTGGCGAACGCTTCGTCGCTCTCATCCACGGTTAGCGCGAGCAACGCGAGCACGCTCGCGGCTCCACCAGCCGCGATCGCCGTGAGCAGGCCAGATGCATCGCCGATGTGCCGCGAGAGCGCGATCACAGCCCCGAGCCCGAGCAGTGGGATGCACGGCAGGAAGTAGCCGAGGCCCGCACCGATCAGGCCGTCGCGATCGCGACGCGAGAAGCGCGTGTAGTCGGCGACGAGGGGCGTCCACGAGATGATGCTCGCAAGCACGAAGTCGAAGCCCGCCCAGAACGCGTGTGCACCCGGCTGATCCCACAGTCGCCCGACATGGCCGCGATGGAGCGACCACCAGGAGAGATACAGCAGCGACGCGATCACGATCCAGATCGCGAACTTGCGGATGTACCGCCGCACGAAGCCAACCGGGCCGAGCAGCGCGAGCGCAGTCGCGACGCCGCCGAAGATCACCTTCCAGAAGACGAGTCCCCCAACACCGAACACCTCCTGCGAGAGCGCGCTGGCGCCGGTGGCGATGATGATCAGCTCAAACACCGACCACCCGAGGCATTGGGCGACGTTCAGCACACTCGGCAGCAGCGAGCAATGTCGACCGAGAGGCGCGCGCAGCAAGACCATCGCCGGAACGCGGGCACGCGCGCCGATCAGACCGCCAACGCCGAGCAGCACGTTGCCGACGATCGATGCGACGACGATCGCGGCGAACGCCGACGGAAGCGCAAGCCCGAGCCCACCCTGATCGCCCGGCAAAACAAGCAGTGCACCCGCCACGATCACGAGCAGCGAGACCGAGAGGTTCGCCCACAGCAGCACGCCATCGAGAGCGCCAAGCAGGCGGAGCCGTTCAGGAACGGGGTCGATACCCCAGTTGGGCGCGTCCTTCATCGGTCGCCCAGCGTAGCGCCGCCCACGGTGTCCCTCTCGAGCAATCCGATTGCGGCATTTGTCACGAATACACAGATGGACGAGCCCCGACCCCCACGTATGCAAAGGAGCTAGGGCACCAATGGACAACGACCATCGTTCTGTTCGCAGAATTCTCGTCGTCGCAAACGAAACGCTCGACGGCGACTCGATCCACCAGGCACTCGCCGACCGTCATCTCGAAGCTGGTGCGCTGCAGGCGTTCGTCGTCGCGCCCGCGCTGAACTCACGGCTGCGCCACTGGGCGTCGGACGTCGACAGCGCGCGTCGCGAAGCCGAGCGCCGGCTGCGCCGCTGCATCGAGCGCATCGAGCTTGCGGGCATCGAGGCCCAGGGCTGGGTCGGCGACTCGAACCCGATGCAGGCGCTCGCAGACGCGCTCCAGATCACGCGCGTCGACGAGGTCTTGATCGCGACCCATCCCGAAGGTCGCTCGAATTGGCTCGAGCGTGGGCTTGTCGACCGGGCACGTGCTGCGGTTGACCTGCCCCTCACGCACGTCGTGGTCGACACGGCGCCGGCGCTCGCGCTGTTTGCGGGGCGCGCGGCGTAACGAACGCCGCATCCCGGGGGGAGGCTCGGTCGGTGGGGCGCCACACGCGCAGCTCTCACTCGACCGAGCCGCACCCCGCTGACCGAACCGCGCCTTACTCCGGGGCGGGCATGCCGAACTCTTCGCCGACTTCCTTGCCGCCAGGGTGGCCCCCGCGGCGGAGGGGAACTTCGTCGATCAGGAAGCTCATGGCGAACGCGCACCCGGCGATCGCGACCGCGACGTAGAACGTCGGCCGTAGCGACGCGGCGACTGCCTCGGCGTAGGCCTGATGGACAGCCGCGGGGAGATGCCGGATCGCGGCCGGATTTGCCGTCTTCGACATGTGGGTGCCCGGCGGGAGCCGTGAGGCGAGATTGCCTGCCAGGCGGTTGGTGAAGATCGCACCGAAGATTGCGACGCCGATCGAACCACCGACCTGTCGGAAGAGCGTGGAGCCTGAGGTCGCGACACCCATCAGCCGGAAGTCGACGGCGTTTTGCACGGCCAGGACGAGCACCTGCATCACCATCCCGAGCCCAAGCCCGAGGACGACCATGAAGAGCGCGGCTACCCAGATCGGAGTCGAGACCGCAAGCTGCGTCAGCAATCCCATCCCGACGGTCACGAACGCGGTGCCAGCGATCGGAAAGATCCGGTACTTCCCGTTGCGGCTGATCATCTGGCCACTGATGATCGAGGTGATCAGCAGGCCGAGCATCATCGGGGTCAGCACGAGGCCCGAGTTTGTTGGCGGCTGACCTTTCACGATCTGCAGGAAGAGCGGCAGGTAGGTGACGGAGCCGAACATTGCGAGGCCAACGATGAAGCCGACAGCGCTCGTCGTTGCAAACGTCCTGTTTCGAAAGAGCGAGAGCGGCAGGATCGGCTCGGCCGCCCGACCCTCGACCCACAGGAACGCAGTGAGCAGCAGTGGTGCCGCGACGATCAACCCGACGACCTGCGTTGACCCCCACGCCCAGGTTGAGCCGCCAAGGCTCGTAAACAGGATGATCGCCGTGAGCCCCGCCGCGAGCAGGGTGGCACCCGCGACGTCGATCGAGTGGCGAACCTTCTCTGTCTGCGAGTGGAAGGCAGTGGCGATCACGAACAGCGCGACGGCGCCGATCGGGATGTTCACGTAGAAGATCCAGCGCCACGAAAGGTTGTCGACAAAGAAGCCGCCGAGGAGCGGGCCGACGATCGTCGCGAGGCCAAAGACACCTCCGAAGACGCCCTGGTAACGGCCGCGGTCGCGCGGCGGAATGATGTCGCCAACGGCAGCGATCGTCGTGACGATCAGGCCACCGGCACCGAGACCCTGGATCGCGCGGTACGCGATCAGCGAGGTCATCGATCCAGCGATGCCGCAGAGCGCCGAACCACCGAGGAAGATGACGATTGCGATCTGGAGCACGAGCTTGCGGCCGTAGAGATCGCCGAGCTTGCCGTAGATCGGGCCGGCCACGGTCGAGGTAAGCAGGTAGGCCGTGACGACCCATGAAAGGTGCTGGAGGCCGCCGAGGTCGGCGACGATCGTTGGCAGCGCTGTCGACACGATCGTCTGATCGAGTGCCGCGAGCAGCATCACGAGCATCAGTGCGCCGAAAATCACCCGTATGCGCGGGGCGGGCGCGTCGGGTGGCTGCGAAGCGGTCATGCTCCCGCTCTCGCGACTCACGCGAAGCTCGGTCGGACTGAAGTTGGAGACGGCAACCGTCCGTATCGTGCCGGGAACCGAGAGGTCTGCGCGGCGTACGCTGCACGGAGATGCGCGAACTCCCAGTGACTCACGGAAGCTCAATCAGGTTTCGACAGATCGCCGTTGGCGTTCTGCTGGCGGCGGCGACGTTGCTGACGCTGCTCTCGCTCGTCGCGGTGTTCGCACGGCGTCAGGCGCTCGACTCGTCGCGCTTCGCCAACTCAAGCGCAGCCGTACTTTCCGATCCGACGGTGCGCCAGGCCGTTGCCGGCTACCTCGTCGATCAGCTGTACGCCCACGTCGACGTCTCGGCAGAGCTGCACGCGACGCTGCCGAAGCAGTTCGCGCCGCTCGCCGACCCGATCGCCGCAGCGCTCCGGGCATACGCCGACCGTGGTGCATCCGACATCCTTGGCACACACACGGCGGCCGCAACGTTCCGGGCCGCGGTGCTGCGGTCACATACGACGTTCATCGCTCTCGTGGATCGGCGTGGCGGACAGGCCGAAACTGTCTACCTCGAGCTCCGCCCCTTCGTTCTCAACCTGGCCGACCAGGTTGGTGTAGGTGCGCTCGCACGCCAAGAGTTGCCACCGACAGCTGGCGAGCTGCACGTGATCGACGAATCGAACGTGTCGACGATTCGCTCATGGATCGATCTCACCCGCACTGCAAGCGTGTGGCTCTACGCGGCGTCAATCGGCTTGTATGTCGCGGCCTTTGCCCTAACGCGCGACCGGCGCCGGCTACTCGCCTGGGCGGGAAGCGGACTCGTCGCCGTGGGCATCGCCCTGTTTATCGCACGCGCAATCGGTCGAACCGTTGTCCTCGACCAGCTGCTGCCAGCAGGCTCTCCGTACCGTGCCGCCACAGGTCAGGCCTACGCGATCTTCACCGCACTTGTGCCGTCGCTTGCCTGGCCGACCCTCGCAACGGGCATCGCGACAGTCGGCATCGCATGGCTCGCCGGACCGGGCATCGGAGCGCACTGGGGCCGGGCGTTCCTCGCCCCGCTGCTTGTTCGTCGACCGCTGATCGGCTGGATTGCGCTGGCCACCGCGGGGATCGTCAGCCTGGTCATTGCGCCCCTCAGCGACCCCACACGCATCGTGCCGCGCCTCGCGGTGGGTGCGGTCTTCGTGATCGGCTACGAGCTGATCCGGCGTCGCACAGCACTCGAACATCCCGGTGGGGGTTGGACACTCGCCGACGCTCGCGCACGACTCCAACATCCTCCAGGGTCAACGAACGTCCTTGCCCATGCGCATGCGTTGCACCGTCAGGGCCTGCTCTCCGACGAGCAGTTCGTCGCAATCGCGCGGCAAAGCGCCGAGGAGTAAGTCCCGTGCCTGCCAACGCCGACCTGTCACTTTCGACATACAGCCCGCTGTAGCGGACTATTTTTTGACTACCTGAAGGTCGGAACGCTTCGCCTTCACGATCTGCGGACGCAGCGAGAGCACCACCGCCTGCTTCGGGTTTGACCGGCTCCGCACGATGATGAACGTGCGGTAGACGCCTGGAATAGGCCGTTTGAAATTGCGGTGCATCACACCGTGGAGACGCTGGCCCCGGTTGAGCTTCGTCTTGCCGTACGAGACAAGGTAGGCACCAAGCTTCTTCTTTGTGATCCCGTGCTGGCGCACGTTTTCCAAATACCGATATGAATTTAGGTTTCCGACACTGATCTGGACCATGATCGACCGAGAATGATTGCCCAAGTTTTCCAGGTGCACGTTGCAAAACGCATAGCCACCACCTACCGGCCAGCAATGTCCAGTGACATCGAAAAAACTTGACATACTCCCAAATCGATTCGAGGCAACGGTGTACCCCGGGGCCTGAGCAACCTCCCCGTTCGCGTCGATCTCCGCGCACGCGGGGAGCGCGTAGGTCAGCGCGTACGCCATGGAGTCCTTAAGGACGTTTTCGGGGAGCGCCCAGACCTGTGTAGGAAGGTTTACGGGGCTGCCGTACGTGCTGCTGCCTAAGTCGAACGACGTTCCGCCCCAAGAGACAAGCGTCGCAGCGAGATTACGCGCGACGCGGTTCAACGCTGCGTTTGACTCCTGGGTGCTCAGCACTGTCGAAGCCTCACCGTCTGTTGAGAGCGCCGGCATGCTCTCTGCCTGAACGTTGAGCGCATCGAGCGCATTGTTCAGGCCGGCGAGTGCAGCGGTCGAATTCTGGATAAAGGCGGGAGAAGGAACGGTTGCGATCGGGCTCGTCACGGTGCTCTTCGACGTGACGGTCGGGGTTGGTATCGAGGTCGTCGAGCTTCCGGAACAGCCCGACTTCACAGCGCTCGCAACGCTCGCGTACGCAGGCTTCTGACTGATGTCCGGCCGAACAAGGCCCGACTGCCAGCCACCTGACGTCGCGCTCGTGTTCAGGTTCGGCTCGTCGACGAGGTGGAAAAAGAGAACGTCGGTGATTGAGGAATCGCAGGCGTAGAGCGCCACGACCTGGCTGTAGTATGTCGCCTGCGTCCCCTCAGACACACTCGGTGAGTTCTCGGTACCTGAGTACCCGGCACTCATGTTCGACGACTCGTCGGATTGGTACCCGATCTCGTCGATCACGATGCCGAGCCCGTTGGCGGTCGTCGGCTGGTTGGTGCCTGCGAACGCCGTGGCGACGGCGTCCTTCACACGTTGGATCTGCGGGATGCCGTAGAAGCCAGTGTTGACGTATCCCGCGCTGAGCGGCGCGGGTGGCGGAGACGCATTGGGATTTGGGTACGGGTGTACCGCGATCTCGTCCATGATCGGCTTACTGCGACCGGTGGCCTTGTAGGCGGCACCGACCTGCTTGATGAAGTCGATCGGTGGCGTCGAGTTTGAGTCAACCGATCGCGGTGCCAGCCCCATCCCAACAACGGTGATGTTGCTGCTGACCTGCTTCAGCACGTCGTAACAGGTGGCAAGCGTGAGCTCGTACGTGTCTGGCCCAGCGGTCTGGTCAGATGCGGTGTGCTGTGGCGACCAGAACCGCGTCGCGTTCACCTCGTTGCCAACGATGTAGCGGGAGATGCCCTTCGGGTAGTAGCGGGCGGCAACGTTGCCAACCCAGGTGCAGAATGTTTGCGGGTCGGGTGCCAGAGCCGAGGCGGGATAGAGCGAGAGCATCAACGCAATACCGTCTTTCTTTGCGGCTACAGCAGCCGCGTCGAGCCCAGCCGCGTTGGTGATCGTCGCGGGGTTGCCGTCGAACGTCAGCGTCAGCCGAGCCACACCAAGCTGAGCACCACCGAAGAGATCGAACAGCGACTTGCCACCGCCTTCGGCGTACTGCATTGCATCCTCGGCGACGCCGATCGTTGGGCCAGCACTACTTGCCGCCTGCGGCGTGCGCGAACCCGAAAAGCCCGCGGTAGCGGTGAATACACCGAGCGTCGCGGCCGCAACGAGGGCGCTTCCGAGGCGAAATGTCTTGCTCGCTGTGAGACGTATCCTTCCCACCGGCTAGGCTCCCTTCTTTCTTGACCCAGTCATAGTAAGCTTCGACCTCCGGAGAAGCGTGGGCTGCGAGCCGTAGCACGATTCAAACGCTGTCTCGCGCCTTAGGAGATCAGCCGCGCGGCGTTAGACTCGAAAGCCGACGCCCCCGTAGCTCAGTGGATAGAGCAGCGGTTTCCTAAACCGCGTGCACAAGTTCGATTCTTGTCGGGGGCATACGCCTTAGAACAGCCGGTGGTTCACGATCAGGCTGGTTATGGGAAGGGTGGTCTGCCGAACGCTACGGGGTGTAGAGCGGGTAGACACCGTCAGGCACGTTGTCTGTGGCGCTGCTTGCGAAGCCGTTCCGTTTGAACGATGCAGGTGGCGGGTCACATGTCAGGCCTTTACCGGCAACAAAGATCGCGATTGTTGCACCGCTGTAGTGACTGTCTGAAAGCGGCTGGTTGAACGCAAGGTTCAAAAAACTTCCTGCTGTTATCGCCGAACCATCAAGCCGTGTATTTCCCTTCGCTGCGCAATACCCGCCACGAGCCACAGCCG
>OMIZ01000165.1 GCA_900299235.1 Actinomycetota bacterium | reverse complement strand
GGCTGCGTGCGCTGATGCGCGTCGCCGGCGTCGATCCTGCTGCGTGTGACGAAGGCGCAATCGGCTTTCGGCTCGCTCCACGGATCAACGCGTCGGGCCGCCTGGGTCGGCCCGAGGCCGCGCTCGCGCTGCTGCTGACAGACGATGAGGCCGAAGCGATGCGCCTCGCAAAGGAGCTCGAGGAGTCGAACACCGAGCGGCAGCAGGTTGAGGACCGCATCCTCCGCGCAGCTGTAGCTGAGATCGAGTCGTGGTCGGACGCGCGCAGGCGTTCGCGCGGCTATGTAGTTGCAGGTGCCGACTGGCACGAGGGTGTGATCGGCATCGTCGCTTCGCGACTTGTCGAGCGCTATCAGCGCCCGATCGTCTTGATCGCAGGCACCGAAGGGTTCTGGAAGGGCTCGGGTCGTACAGCAGGCGCGTTCGACCTGCACGGTGCTCTCGCAGCGTGCTCTCACCACCTTGAGCGCTTTGGTGGCCACAAGGCAGCCGCGGGCCTGACGATTCGGGCTGAAGAGGTTGAGGGGTTCGCTCGCGCGTTCGCCGCGCACGCCGACGCGGTGCTCACCGACGAGGACATGCAGCCACGCACGAAGATCGACGCGATCGTTCCCGGCGCAGACCTTGGGCTAGCGCTGTGTGAAGAGCTCGGGCGACTCGCGCCGTTCGGTCTCGGAAACCCGGGTGTCACGCTACTGATCGATGGCTGCGAGCTGACCGCGCTCTCGACGGTTGGCGACGGCAAGCACCTGCGGTTCCGCGTCAACCAGCGCGGTCTCGACGCTGGCTCCGCCATCGCCTTCGGTATCGGCGCCCAGCTTGACCGCTTCCGCCGCATGTCGCGCTACGACGTCGCCTTCCGGCTGCAGGAAAACCGCTGGAACGGCACCGTTTCGCCGCAGCTTGTTGTGCGCCGGATCTTCGATGCCGACGACCGCTACGACGATCTCCGCCAATGGCTCGCAGCAATGTGGCGGGCAGGCGAAGCCGAGTGGACGCCAGAGGCGCGCGCGATCTTCGCCGAGCTCGAGCTCGAATCCGGTCTCAAGCGCAGCCTGCTGGAATCGGCCGCGTTTCGAGCGCTCCTCGCAGGCTCGGGTTCGGCGCTCGCCGAAGCCGCCTAGCTCAACTGCCGCAAAGGCTCCGAAGGAGCGCCAGAGTACAATTTGGCTATGGCGGTACTCGAGCGACATCAGGATCTTGTCGATGAGCTGCTCGCCGACGTGCTCGCGTACAAGCCGAACGCCGATCGCGAACTGCTGACCCGCGCTTTCGACTTTGCCGCCAGCGCACACGACGGCCAGGTGCGCCGTTCCGGCCAG
This sequence comes from Actinomycetota bacterium, assembly GCA_900299235.1. Lineage (GTDB taxonomy): Bacteria > Actinomycetota > Thermoleophilia > Gaiellales > Gaiellaceae > PALSA-600. The sequence goes on along the minus strand of OMIZ01000165.1, from coordinate 7,161 downwards.
GAGTTCATATACCACCCGTGGGGCGCCGCGAAGATCCTCGCCAGCCTGCACCTTGACGAAGCGACGCTTGCAGCGGCGCTACTGCACGACACCGTCGAAGACACTGGCGTCTCGACCGAAGACATCACCTCCGAGTTCGGACCGGAGATCGCAAAGCTTGTTCAGGGCGTTACCAAGCTCACGCGCGTGCAGTTCCAGAGCCGTGAGCACGCGGAGGCAGAGAACTATCGCAAGCTGATCGTCGCGATGGCTGAGGACGTGCGCGTGATCCTGATCAAGCTCGCCGACCGCCTCCACAACCTCCGCACGATCGAATACATGGGCAAGCAAACCCAGGTTCGCAAGGCACGCGAAACGCTCGAGGTCTATGCGCCACTTGCCCATCGTCTCGGTATCCACGCCCTCAAGTGGGAGCTCGAAGACCTTTCGTTTCAGACCCTGCATCCGCGCAAGTACGAAGAGATCAAGCAGATGGTCTCGGAGCGGCGTGCCGATCGCGAGGAGCACGTTCGAGAAGCTTCGATGGTGCTGCAGCGCGAGCTCGACGAGGTCGACATTCCAGGCGAGATCTCCGGGCGCGCGAAGCACTTCTATTCGATCTACGACAAGATGGCCAAGAAGGGGCAGGAGTTCAACGAGATCTACGACCTCACCGCCATGCGCGTCATCGTCGAGCGTGACGGCGACGAAGGGACCCGCGACTGTTACGGCGCCCTCGGCCTGATCCACTCGCTATGGAAGCCGATGCCCGGCCGCTTCAAGGATTACATCGCGATGCCCAAGTTCAACGGCTATCGCGCACTCCACACCACCGTGATCGGCCCGCAGGGCCGTCCGCTCGAGATCCAGGTGCGTACCCGCGAGATGCACGCAACCGCCGAGTACGGCGTTGCAGCCCACTGGTCGTACAAGGGCGGTCGCAAAGAGGCGCAGCGCGAAGCGGAGTGGACGGAGTGGGTGAAGCAGCTGATGGACGTCGGTGGCGACGAGGCCGACCCACGCGAGTTCATGAAGAACTTCCGCACCGACCTCTTTGACGAGGAGGTGCACGTCTTTACTCCGAAGGGGCAGGTGAAGACGCTGCCGGCTGGCTCAACGCCGATCGACTTCGCGTACGCCGTCCACACCGACGTCGGCCACCGCACCGTCGGTGCCAAGATCAACGGCCGGATCGTGCCGCTCCACTACCGGCTGAAGAACGGTGACTTCGTCGAGATCCTCACCTCGAAGCAGGGGAGAGGCCCGTCGCGCGACTGGATTTCGGTCGCCAAGAGTTCGCGCGCCCGCAACAAGATCCGCGCCTGGTTCTCGGCTGCGACAAAAGAAGATCACGAGCAGAAGGGACGCGAGGCACTCGACCATGCGTTGAAGCAGCAGAACCTGCCGTTTGCGAAGCTTCGCGGCTCCGCGGTGATGGCCCAGGTGATTCGCGACTCGGGCTACAAGAAGGCCGAGGACTTCTACCTCGCGCTCGGCTCTGGCAAGCTCCAGGCCGGTTCGATCGTCAACAAGGTGATCCAGCGGCTGAAGACGGAAGAGGTCGCCGCCGAAGCGCCGGTCATCACCAAGGCGCCTCGCGCCCGCGACACCGCTGGCGGCAAGACGATGGGCATCGTCGTCGCGGGCGTCGATGACGTGCTCGTTCGCATGGCGAAGTGCTGTAACCCTGTACCAGGCGACTCGATCGAGGGCTACATCTCGCTCGGCAAGGGCATCACAATCCATCGCACCGACTGCCCGAACGTGCGCGCCCTCAAGCGCAATCCTGAGCGGTTCACGGCCGTCGAGTGGGACGGCGACGCAACGAAGTCGTTTCGCGTGCAGATTGCGGTCGACTCGTGGGATCGCCCACGCCTCCTCGAAGATGTCGCCCGCACGTTTGCGGAGCACGGCGCGAACATCGTCTCGTACGGCGGTGTCGTTGAAGATCAGCTCGCGAAGAACTGGTACACGGCCGAGGTCGGCGATGTCCGCTCGCTAAGGACACTCCTCAGCTCGTTGCGCGGGATCGAAGCGGTCTTCGACGCCTACCGCGTCACGCCCAGCTGAGTCTTACTCGACGGCTTCCCACGGGATGCCACCCGTGTCCCAGCCAACAAGGCAGTACTCGGCGAGCAGGTCGGCGATCGCCGGCAGCGCGTCGGCGTCGCCTGGAGCGTCAACGACCAACTCCGCGATGCGCTCGCCGCGGTAGACGACGGGCACCTGTACGCGAGCGTCGGATTGCTGCTCGCCTGCCTCGGGGCCAAGGACGAGGTCGCCGTCCTCGACAAACAGGATTCCGGCCCAAGCAGCAGGCAACTCCTCAACAATTGCGACGACCGCAGCACGGAGCGCGTCGTCGACCTCAAGGGGCTCCTCGACAGCAGCTTTGATCGCAGCGAACACGTCGCGATCGTAGACACTCGGCGCGACCACCCGTTGCGGTCAATACCCTGTGGCGATGCTTCTAGCAGCACCACCACGCGTACTTCAGGGTCTCGGCCGAACTCTCGCTGCGCCTCTCGCCGCGCTTGCCGTGCTCACCGTGGGGGTCTGCCTCGGTTGGTTTACCCGTGTCGATCAGTGGGTGATCGATCACTTTTCGGGCAGCGTCAGCACGCGGCAGGACGCCTCGCCAATGCTCACGGGCGGCATCGTGTTGCCGTTCAACGGCACAACCCCCACGTGGGAGCGTCCGTTCGCGACCTGGACGTGGGGTGGGTCGATCGTGATCAGCGTGCTCGTCGTGCTCTGGGTGGCGAGGACGCTGCGCCGCGAAGGTCGCCCCCTCGAGGCATCGCTCTGGCTTGCGATTTGGGTGATCGGCAACGCGATCGAAGTCGCCGGCAAGCATGAACTCACTCGTCCTTTGCTCTACGGCACCTCCGATGGCGTACGCACGCTCATCGGGCCGTTCACGAGCTCGTTTCCGAGCGGGCATGCGTTGCGTTCGTTTATCGCCGCCGCTGCAGTTGCGGCGGTACGCCCGCAATGGCGCACGCGGGTGTTCGTGTGGTTCTGGCCCGTGCCGGTATTTCTCGTCTTGATTGGTGCGCACACGCTCACCGACGTGATCGGCGGCATGCTGCTCGCGGTGATCTGTTGCCGAGCTGTGTCGGTGTACGCGGCCGGGAGGTAGTTCGTGTCAATCGATCCTCTGCGCACGTTCCTCGAAGCCCTGGAGTTGGAAGCATCCGACCCGATGCCGGCACTTGCCTATCTCGCTGGCGACGGCATCGAACTTGCCGAAGACGACCGCAACGCAGCTGTGCGCCGCGCGCTGTTCGTGCACGCGTCGGGTGGGCCGGCGACGCGCGAGCCCGGCGTTGATGATCCCGCGGTGAAGGGCCTCGCGGTCGACCTTCACACGCCCGAGCGGCGCGCTGTACTAGGCCGCGAGGTTGACGCGTTGGTGCTGCAGACGCGTGGCCTTGAGCGCCTCTCGGCTGCAGCAATCCATCTGGCACGCGAGCCGGAGCTCGCCTGGCGGCTGTATGCACTCTCGCTCCTTGGCGCGGAGATCGCCGAATGACCCCCGCCGTCGTCGCAGCGAGAAAAGCGGGGATCGCCTTCGAGCTACACGAGTACGAGGGCATCGATCCGGGCGAGGGCGATTACGCCGTCGCCGTTGCGAACGCGCTTGGCGTCGAGCCAGAACGCCTCTTCAAGACGCTCGTTGTCTCGGTCGACGGCAAACTTGAGGTTTTCGTTGTACCGGCCGACCGGCAGCTCAATCTGCGCTCGGTTGGCAAGCGCGCAAAGATGGCCGACCGTGGGGAGGCCGAGCGCGCGACAGGCTACGTCCCGGGCGGGATCAGCCCGCTTGGCCAGCGGCGACTGCTGCCAACAACGATCGACGAGTCTGCGCTGCTTTTTGAGAAGATCGTCGTGAGCGCGGGGCGGCGGGGCCTGCAGATCGAGCTTGCCGCCGCTGATCTCATTCGCCTGCTCAAGGCACGTACCGGGCCGATCGCGGCCTAGACGGTCGGCTGCGGGCGACGCCCGCGCGGGCAGGTAGCCTCGAACCTATGGCCGGTTGGCAGATCGAAGCGGTGATCTTCGACATGGACGGGATCCTGATCGACTCGGAACACGTCTGGGACGAGATCCGCGAGAGCCTCGCGAAGGAGCGGGGCGGGCGCTGGCACGACGGCGCGCAGCGAGCGATGATGGGCATGAGCTCACCTGAATGGTCGGCGTACATGCATGACGTGATCGGGCTGCAAGAGACGCCGCAGGAGATCAACGATGAGGTCGTTCGGCAGATGCTCGAGCGCTACGCGGTGTCGCCTCCGTGGATCGACGGCGCGCGCGAGGCGATTGAGCGGATGGCCGGCGTCTGGACGATCGGTCTCGCCTCGTCGTCAAACCGTGAACTGATCGATCGCGTGCTTGAAGCGGGCGGGTACACGGAGCTCTTCGGTGCTGCTGTCTCGTCGGAAGAGGTTGCGGGCGGCAAGCCACGTCCGGACGTCTATCTCGAAGCAGCACGACGGCTTGGCGTCGACCCCGAGAACTGCGTTGCGGTCGAGGATTCACACAACGGCATCCGTTCAGCCAAAGCGGCAGGGATGGCCTGCATCGCAATTCCCAATCCGATGTTTCCGCCTGGTGATGCCCTTGCCGAGGCAGATCTCGTACTGGACTCGATCACGGCGCTCAACGAGGCCGCCGTGAGAGCTGCCCGCATCAGTACCCTCGTGTGATGCACGTCGAGTCGATCGCGATCGGGCCAAGCAACAGCCTTGCCGCTGTCACGAGCGTCAACGCAGTTGCCGGGAGCGGTCTTGAAGGCGACCGCCACTTTCGCAACGTCGCCAAGCCAGGCCAGGCGCTCACCTTGATCGAGTCCGAAGTGCTCGAAGAGGTCGGGCTGAGCGGCATCGAGTCGCGTCGCCAGGTCGTCGTTCGCGGCGTGCGGCTGAATGACCTCATCGGCAAGTGCTTTCGCGTGGGTGAGGTTGAGTGCATCGGCGTTGAGATCTGTGAGCCGTGCTCGCACCTACAGAAGCTGACGCGGCCGGGGATCATTCAAGACCTCCTGCACCGTGGCGGCCTGAACGCCGACATCGTCTCCGACGGCACGATCGCCGTCGGCGACGTCATCGTTTCGCTGTAGGACGCTCTAGTCGAGGACCGTGGCAGTTGCCACGCGGCCCGCGCGCTTCGACCGGGCGACGACGTTCGCTTCGATCAGCTGTGCCGCGATTGAGACGGCGACCTCTTCCGGCGTACGAGCGCCAAGCTGCAGGCCGATCGGGGCGTGAATCCGTGCGAGATCGGCCTCACCGACCCCTTCCTCACGAAGTCGCTCCGTCCGCTCTGCCCGGGTCTTCGCGCTGCCGATCGCTCCGATGTAGCCAGCCGGCGTCTGGAGTGCCTTGATCAGCGCTGGGACGTCGAACTTCTGGTCGTGCGTGAGCAGGCAGATTGCGGTTCGCGCATCGACAGGCGCGTGCTCGAGGAAGCGGTCGGGCCACTCGATCACGAGTTCGTCGGCGTCGGGGAAGCGCTCGCTTGTGACGAACGCCTCGCGGGCATCGCAGATCGTGACGCGGTAGCCCAGGAAGCGACCCATTGTGCAGAGCGCCGAGACATGGTCGCTCGCGCCAAAGAGGTAGAGCGACGGGCGGGACGCGAACGACTCGACGAAGACAAGCTCCCCATCAGCCTCGACGATCGCGCTCTCGCCGAGTTCAAGGAGCTCGCGCGCCGCGGCATCGATCGGATCGGTCGAGACGTCATCGAGAGATACCAGGCGATGCTCGCCATAGTGGGTATCGCCGAGACGCACGACGAGTGCCAGCGGACGGTTCTCGGCCACTGCAGCCGAGAGCGGCGCAATGACCGAAGGATCGAATGCGTACACCGCGACGGCGATGCTGCCGCCGCACGATAGGCCGACATCCCAACCCTCGGCATCGTTCAGGCCGTAGCGGCAGATCTTGCCCGTACCGCCCGCGAGAACCTCGCGACCCTCGCGGATAACGCCCGGCTCGACGCAGCCTCCGGTGACGGAGCCTGCAATCTCGCCTGAGGCGGCGATTGCGATCGTGGCGCCCGCATCGCGTGGCGCAGAGCCAACCCGTTCGATCACAGATCCGAGCGCGACCGGAGTACCAGCGGCAACCCAGCGCTCGAGAATCGGCAGAATGTCACGCATTGAGAAACACCTTGGTCTGAAGGACTGGGACGGGACCTTCGAGTAGTTCCACGGGAACCTAGCTACTAGGATAGCCCGGAGAGAGGTCGAACCACCAGAGACACCATTCCGGTTTTACACGCAGTCCCGAACGCCCCAAAAACCCGCTCGCGCCCTAGGAGGCCACGAACGATGCACCCGAATGCCGCAACGCTCCGTCTCGCCGTCCTGCCTCGTGCGGGAATCCTCGCCGACGCAATCCTTGTGCTTGGTGGCGCGCTGTTTGTCGCGCTTGCCGCCCAGATCTCGATCTCGCTCGGCTTCACTCCTGTGCCGATCACGGGTCAGACCTTTGCCGTCGTCGTCGTCGGTGCGGCCCTCGGCTCGATCCGCGGCGCAACGAGCCTCGCGCTCTACCTGCTCCTCGGCCTACTCGGCGCGCCTGTCTACTCCGAGCACAAGCACGGCTGGCATGTGTTCAGCGGTGCAACTGGCGGCTACATCGTCGGCTTCGTGCTCGCAGCGCTGCTGATCGGCTACCTCGCCGAGCGTGGCTGGGACAAGCAGGTGTCGAGCTCGGTCTCGGCGATGCTCACTGGCTCAGTGGTGATCTACCTGTGCGGCAACATCTGGCTGCATCACGTCCTGCACGCGAGTTGGAACACGACGCTGACCTACGGGCTCTACCCCTTCGTGCCGGGTGACATCTTCAAGCTCTACCTCGCAGGTGTTGCTCTGCCGGCTGCATGGAAGCTCGTGCAGCGGGTCAAGGGCGCAGAGTAGTTCAGGGCTGCTGCTGCTCCGCCCGTCGATCGGGCGGGCGGAGCACAGCAAACTGGTCGGTGATCTCGAGCCGCCGCAGGCGGAACGAGTAGAGCGCGGCGGGACGTCCGCCCGCGCGGCCCGATTCGCGGCGCGTACCGGTCGGGACGAGCAGATGTCGGCGCAGTAGCACGCGCTGAAGGTTCGTTGACGAGACCTCGTGCCCGAGCGCGGCCCGGTAGAGCGTTCGCAGCTCCGAGATCGTGAATGTCTCG
>OMIZ01000164.1 GCA_900299235.1 Actinomycetota bacterium | reverse complement strand
GGCCTCGTCGGACTCGCACGCACGGTCTACCCGTACGTCGAGAACCACAACTTCTACGTTGAGCACTGGCACCACTCGATCTTCTGGTCGAAGGTGCGCGAGCTCGGCCGCGTCTTCGTTCATCACGGCTTCTTCGCCGAGGAGGAGGACATCTTCTACCTCCGCCGGACGGAGATCAGCGACGCCCTCTACGACCTGTCGATCGGCTGGGCGACCGGCTCACCGGCACGCGGCCCGTCGTACTGGCCCGAGGTGATTGCCAAGCGTCGCGCGATCTACAAGACGCTGCACGATTGGACGCCGCCGCCGGCGCTCGGCGAGCCTCCCGAGCAGATCACCGAGCCGCTCACGATCATGCTCTGGGGCATCACCCAGGAGGTCGTCTCCGAGTGGCTCGGCGGTAGTGGCGGAGGCGACGACTCGGGCGAGCTGCGCGGCGTCGCCGCCTCGGGCGGCATCGTCCAGGGCAAGGCCCGTGTCGTTACAACCGCCGAAGACCTACATGCGGTCGAACCGGGCGAGATTCTCGTCTGCCGGATCACGGCTCCGTCGTGGGCCCCGGTGTTCTCGAAGATCGCCGCCGCCGTCTCGGATATCGGCGGGATCATGGCGCACACCGCAATCGTCTCGCGCGAGTATGGCCTGCCGGCGGTCGTAGGTACCGGCTTTGCGACACAGCGCATCAAGACGGGCGACCTGATCGAAGTGAACGGTGACGACGGCATCGTGCGTCTTGTTGAGGTCGCATCGTGAGCCCGCGTCGCATCGGGCTCGTCGTACCGAGCTCCAACACAACGATGGAGACGGAGCTGCCCGAGCTCTTCCGGCGTCGCTCCGCGGTGACCGGTGAGACGTTCACCTGGCACTCGGCGCGCGCGCGCATGGCGCACGTCACGCCAGAGGAGCTCGACCGGATGGTGCAGGCTTCCGACGTGGCGGTGCAGTCGCTCGCCGACTCGCCGATCGACGCGATCGCCTATGCGTGCCTCGTCGCTGTCCTCTGCCGTGGCGCAAACGCGCATCGTGATGTCAAAGCGCGGCTTGAGAACGCACTCACCGACTCTCCCCGGCAGCCCGACGTCGTCACAAGCGCCGGCGCATTGATCGACGGGCTGCAGGCGTTGGGCGCGAAGCGCATCGCGATGATCACCCCGTACATGCGACCGCTCGCAGAGACGGTTGCCGAGTACATCCGCGCCGAGGGAGTCGAGGTGACGGAGGTCGTTGCACTCGAAGTCTCCGACAACGTTGAGGTGGGCAGGCTCGATCCAGAGAATCTGATCGGGATCGCGAGCCAGTTCGCAGGTGCCGATATCGATGCGCTCGTCCTCTCGGCGTGCGTGCAGATGCCGAGCCTTCCCGTCGTCGACCGTGTCGAGCGACTCGTCGGCCTGCCCGTGCTCACAGCGGCAACCGCAACCGCTCGGTCGTTGCTGCTTGCACTTGGGCTCGAGCCAGAGATCCCCGAAGCGGGCGCGCTGCTTGCGACCGGCAACCGCGTCGCCGGTCGCAACGCAGCAGCAGTCGGTTAGCGCTCGCGTGGGGGGTTCGGCGATATGGACGTGATACGCCCGATGGGTGTATACTTGTATACAGGACTTGGGAATGGCTGATACTCCGCTCACGCTGTGGCTTGACGACACGGGGGCCGACGCCGGCCCGCTCGTTGGCGGCAAGTTTTCGAGCCTCGCAGAGATGTCGCAGGCAGGCTTTGGCGTCCCTCCCGCCTTCGCCGTCACGACCGCGTCGTATCGCTCATTCCTCGCCCACCACGGCTTTGCCGACGAGCTCGCAGCGGTCAAGACACTCGACCGCGATGATCTGGACGCGGTCGACCGCGTCAGCGCCACGATCACGAGAGCAATCGAGAACGCCGATCTCCCGAGCGCGGTGAGCGACGCAATCCGCACCGCCTACACAGCGCTCTGCGAGCGGACCGGCTCAGACTCCGTGCCGGTCGCCGTCCGCTCAAGCGGTGTCGCCGAAGATCTCGCGGGCGCGAGCTTCGCAGGCCAGTACGAGACCTACCTCTGGATCGTGGGCATCGACAGTGTCCTCGAACACGTCCGCCGGTGCTGGGCCGGGCTCTTCGGCCCAGCTGTCCTCACCTATCACCCGACCGACGCCGACTTCCACTCGAGCGAACTGGGCATGGCAGTGGTTGTCCAGGAGATGGTGCGGCCACGCGCCGCGGGAGTCGCGTTCACCCTCGATCCTGTGAGCGGCGACCGATCAAAGATCGTCGTCGAAGCCGCATGGGGGCTCGGCGAAGCGGTCGTCGGCGGCGAGGTGACGCCTGATCGCTATCGCGTCGACAAGGTGATGCTCGAAATCCTCGAGCGGACAGTCGTCGAGAAGCCGGTCGAATACCGCTTCGAAGTCGGCTCGGGTGTGCAGCTCCGCGAGGTTCCGGCCGACCGTCGCAACACGTCGTCGCTGACTGATGACCACCTAATCGAACTCGCAACGCTCGCAAAGCGCATCGAGCGCCACCGCGGAGCGCCGCAAGACATCGAATGGGCCGTCGACGAGACCGATCGCGTCCACGTCCTGCAGGTGCGCCCCGAAACCGTGTGGAGCCAGCGCGAGCGGGAGTCGGCGGCGGCACCGTCGTCGAATCCGCTTGACCACGTCTTTGGCACGTTCATGGGCGGCTTCGTCGCGCCGAAGAAGGACAACGCGTGAAGGCAGCTCCGTTCGCGTACGTGCGGCCAACAACCGTTGCCGAAGCCGTCGCGGCACTCGCCGAGCACGAAGGAATGGCTCGTGTCCTCGCTGGGGGCCAGAGCCTCGTACCGATGCTCAATATGCGCCTGATGCGACCGTCCGCAGTCGTCGACGTCAACCGCATTCCGGGCCTCGACACAATCGCGATCGGCCCCGAGGGAGGCACGATCGGAGCGCTGACTCGCTACTCGGCGATCGAGGCGTCGCCCGAAGTCGCCGCACACCTACCGCTGCTCACTGCGGTCACGCGCCACATCGGCGATCGCCAGGTGCGTAACCGCGGCACGATCGGTGGCAGCCTCGCACAGGCCGATCCAGTTGGCGAGATGCCACTCGCCTGCCTCGCGCTTGGCGCGGCAGTGACTGTCGAGAGCGTGAGCGGTACGCGTGAGGTGCCAGTCAGCGAGCTCCTCATCGGCCCGTACTGGACGTCGCTCGAGCCCGACGAGATGATCGTCGCGATTCGCTTTCCGACCCCGCCGACCCTCTTTGCCTTCTCCGAGGTGACGCGGCGACACAACGACTTCGCAGTGCTCGCCGTCGCCGCCACGGCAACGCGCACAGGCGACACCTTCACAGGCGTGCGCCTTGCCGCTTCCGGTGTGGAGGCCACGGCGATTCTCGCTACCGAAGCCGGGGCCGTCCTTGAAGGCACACCGCTCACCGACTCGGCGATCGCTGACGCAATCGAAGCGGTGGTCGATGTGGCCGACCCGTCCGACGATGTGCGGGCGACGGCCGAGTACCGCGTACACCTGCTGCGCGTCCATGCCCGACGCGCGCTTGAGCGCCTTCGCGATGGGGGCGACCGTGTCTGATCTCGTGCGCGTGTCGTTGACCGTGAACGGTCGGGCTGTTGTTGCAGCGGTCGAGCCGCGCACCCACCTTGCCGACTTCCTGCGCCACGACCTCGGCCTCACCGGAACGCATGTCGGCTGCGAGCAGGGCGCCTGCGGCAACTGCACGGTCATCGTCGACGGTGTCGCCGTGAAGTCATGTCTCGCGCTGGCAGTGCAGGCCGATGGCTGTGAGATCGAAACCGTCGAGTCGCTGACGACGGGCGAACAGCTCTCTCCGCTTCAGCAGGCCTTCAAGGATGCACACGCGCTGCAGTGCGGGTACTGCACTCCGGGCTTCCTGATGACGATCACCGCTCTCGAGCAGCGGAATGAGCGGCTCTCCCGTGAGGAGCTCCGGGGTGAGCTCGCGGGCGTGATCTGCCGATGCACCGGCTACGAGGCGATCATCGACGCGGCCGAGGAACATCTCGCTGGGACGGCACCTCGTGGTTGATCTGCTCCACCGCCACACCTCAGCCGGCACCGGTCTCGGCGTATCGCTCCCGCGTGTCGAAGACGATCGACTGCTCCGCGGCGAGGGACGCTTTGTCGACGACATCCACCCCTTCCAGGCCTTGCACATGGCGGTGCTCCGCTGCCCGTTCCCTCGCGCCGAGGTGGTCTCGATCGACATCTCCGCGGCGCTCGAGCTCGCCGGGGTCGAACAGATCCTCGTCGGCTCCCAGGTGGCCGAGCGCTCCGAGCCGATCTCGGTGCTTCGCCCCGTGCCAGGCGCACCTGACCTCCCGTTCTTCGCGCTCGCGACCGACGTCGCTCACTTCGAGGGCCAGCCGGTGGTGAGCGTAGTCGCCCGAAGTCGCGCGATCGCCGAAGACGCGCTCGATCTGATCGACGTGGAGTTCGAACCCCTCCCCCACGTCTCTGACGTTGTGAGAGCGATGGAGTCTGACGCTCCGCTGTTGCATCCGAGAGAGCTGGCCACGAACCGGCTTGTCGAGAACCGGCAAGAGCGCGGTACGCCCGACGCCGAACTCGCAGCATCGGCCGTCGTCGCCGGCGATCGGTTCTGGATCAACCGCGTGACTGCACTGCCAATGGAGGGCCGCGCGGTCGTCGCCGAATGGCGGCAGGGCGCTCGCGAGCTGACGGTGCATCACTCAACTCAGACGCCGCACCTGGTGCGTAAGCAGCTCGCCGAGGCGCTCCGGCTTGAGGAGGGCGCGATCCGAGTTCTCACCGGCGACGTCGGTGGCGGGTTCGGCCTGAAACTCGGGATCTACCCGGAGGACGTCCTTGCCTGCCTGCACGCGATCGAGCTCGGTCGCCCTGTGAAGTGGGTCGAGGATCGCACGGAGCACTTCCGCTCATCCACCCACGCACGCGAGTCGGTGCACGACGCGAGCATCGGCGCGAGCGCCGACGGAACGTTCACGGCAATGACCAACGCCTATGCCACCGACCTCGGCGCGCTCAACTCGCCGTTTGGCTCGGCGCAGCTGACGAGCATCACGTTTGGCGGGCCCTACAACGTCGAGCACATTCGCACCGAGCGCCTCGTGACGGTGACAAGTAAGACGCCGATCGGCGCCTACCGCGGGTACGGCCAGCCCGAGTCGAATTTCGTCCGCGAGGTGCTGATCGATCGCCTCGCCCGCAAGCTCGGGCGCGACCCGCTCGACCTGCGCCTGCAAAACCTCCTTCGCCCCGAAGATCTGCCGTGGACAAATCACACGGGCGCGATCCTCGATAGCGGCGACTACGCCGCCACGCTGCGCATGGCAGCTGAGCGCATCGGCTACGAGACCCTCCGTGCAGCGGGCCGCGACAGTCGACCGGACGGCCGACGTGTCGGAATCGGCCTGTCGTGCTTCATCGAGCGTACGGGCTATCCGAGCGCACGCTTCCTCGCGAACCGCGGCTCGCAGTTCGGCGCTCACGAGGGCGTCACGCTACGGGCAAATCGCTCCGGCGGCGTCGATCTGATCACGGGCGTCTCGTCGTTTGGTCAGAGCTCCGAGACCGCCTTCGCGCAGCTGCTCTCGGAGGTGACCGGGATCGACGCACACCTCGTTCGCGTGCACACCGGTGACACGAGCGCGTCTCCGGTGAACACGGGTGGCTTCGCATCGCGGACGACCATCGCTGCCGCTGGCGCGATCGAGCTCGCCGGCGTTGAGTTCGTTGGCAAGGCGTTGCGCATCGCGGCGTGGCTGCTCGAGGTCGACGATCCTGCCTCCCTCGAGGTACGCGGTGCGATCATCGGCTCCCGTGACGGCGATGGCCCGACCGTCTCTCTCGCCGACGTGTTCTCGACAGCGATCCTCGGGCAGGGCATTCCACCGAGCGAAGCACCGGGCCTGGAGGCGACGGCCTACTACGAGCCCCAGGCAGCTGCCTACGCGTTCGGCAGCGCTGCAGCCGTCGTCGCGGTCGATCCCGAGACCGGCGACTTCACCGTCGAGCGGTTCGTG
>OMIZ01000163.1 GCA_900299235.1 Actinomycetota bacterium | reverse complement strand
CGGGGTACGAGCGTTCCTGTCGCAAACCCCACGAGCGCAGTAAGGAACAGCGGCGCGACGTAGAACATGTTGCGCTCCTCGATTCGACTCACTGAGGTCTGCGACGCGAACGTCGCAACCTCAAGCAGCAGCCAGAACACGATCGCGAACGACGCCGCACCGAAAGCCCGCACAGCGCGTGTGCCTGTCGTCGGTGTCAGCCAGACGGCGGCGAGGGCAGCGAACGGGACAACGCCAACGTAGAGCGAAAGCTCGCCCCAGTGGTAGAGCAGGTAGTGGAGGATCCCGCTCGCGGTATACGTGCTCGTCGTCGCGGCGCGGTACGCGCCAAGCAGGTCGAGGGGTGACTTGCCGCGCGCGACCTCCGCGAGCAGCACGAGCAGCCCGCCACCGATTAGGACGCCGTAGATCAGCGCAAACGGGCGCAAGGCAGCGCGTACCGCGCCGCGCTCGGAGGCAGCGAGAAGGAGCGGAGCGGTCGCCGCAGCGGCGACGAGCGCGATTGCCTGAGCACGTGTGAGGTAGGCGATGCCGCACACCGCAAGCACGACCAGCTGAGTCCGCAGGGTCGGCCGCTCGAGCATCACGACCAGCGCGAGACACGCCGTGAGGAACACGGGGTAGAACCCGTTCTCCGTCATCAGCGTCCCGGTGTAGAGCATCGACGGGACTGTCACTGCGAGGGCAGCGGCGACAAGCGAGGCGCGCGACGAGAGCACGCGCCGGCCAATGCCGTAGGCCGGCACCGCGGCGAGCGACATCACCACTGCGTTGATCACCTTCGCGGCCGCGTACGCGTCAGGCACCGCACCGAACAGACGCCAGGCCGGGGCAATCAGCAACGGGTAGACGACGCCGTAGCCGCTACTCGGAACGCCCCGCACAAGGAAGTGCCCGTGGGCAGCGATCGACTTCGCTAGCTCGGAATACACGAGCTCGTCGACCATGATCCACGGCGCAACCATCCGGCGGGCGAGGGCGATGCGCACGATCGCGGAGACCACCACGATCGCGACCAGCCAGACGCGAGGCGACACGGCCGCAAGCCGCGCGCGGAGCGCGGCTGCGTTCACTCGACAAGCCCTGCTTCGCGTGCGAGGCGCGCGAGCGTCGTCGCGTCTTCGATACCGACCTCGGTCGCTGCCTCGGCGATCCGCCAGAGCACGGCGTCGCTCACAGCATCACCGCCCGCTGCGGCTGTGAGCGCCGACGCGTAGGCGGCCGCGCACCGTTCAAGGTCATGTTCGGCACGGACGTGGGCGACCGCGTTGGCGCCGATCGCAGCGCGGTGGTCATACGCAAAACCGAGCGCCGCAGCGATCATCTCGACCTCGAGCTCGTCGACCGGAATCTTGAGTGCAACGCCGTCGGGCAACTCCGAGAACCAGCCGACATCCGAGACAAGCATCGGCTTGCCAAGCGAGAGGCCGCGGATCACCGAGCCAGAGGTCTCACCCATCATCGGAGAGCGAAGGTTGACGAGCACATCGCAGGCTTTCATCAACGACCACATCCGGCCTTCAGGGACGTAGTCCATGAGGATCAGGCCGTCGGCGACACCGAGTCGTTCAATACGGCGCGAGAGGTCGAAGCGCTCTGCGGGGGCACCGACGAGCAACAGGCGGGCGTCAGGACGCTCCTGGCGCAACAGGCCGAAGGCCTCGAGGAGCTGAGGGATCCGCTTGTTCATGTTCTGGTGGCCGAAGCACCCGATCAGGGGTGCCCCCGAGACATCAGTCGCGGGTTCGGCGACCGGCTCGGGCCACACCGGGTGCGGAACGTGCCAGAGCGGCCCCTGGTACCCGGCCGCCCGCGACCGGTCAGCGACGTAATGCGAGTGCGTGATCACGCCGTGTGCAAGGTCGAGGATCGTCCCTGCAAGCGGGAAGCGCTCGGGCTCGGTCTCCCAGAGAAGTGGGAGCAGGTTGTCGGCGACACCAAGAGCGAGCAGCCGACCTGCAACCCCGAGTTCGCGCTCCATCGCGTCGAAGTACCCGCGTGCGTTGCCACGCCCGAGCGTGATGCCCGAGATCAGGTGGTGGAGGACGTACTCGTGGAGCACAACAACTCCCGGTCGCTCGCGCAGCGCGTCAACGATCCAGCCGTGCGCCTCGGGATTGTTGCCGACGTGGTAGAGCGCAACGTCAGCGTTGGGATGTCCACCACCAGGACGGGCGACGACGACATCGACGTGCTTCTCAAGAGCGGGGAGGAGCAGGGCCGAGTAGTCGGCGATTCCCGAGTTCGACGGCGGGAGCGGCGAGTAGTAGGCGACCTTCATCCGAGCAACCTGTCGATGCAGTGATCCCATGTGACCTTCTCCGCGATCGTGCGGCCCGCCTGGCCGAGCCGCTTCGCCTCGGCCTCGTCACCGAGCAGGCGGAGGCAGGCATTGCGCACCTCCTGGCTCTCGGGTGACACGACGAGTCCGGTGGTGCCGTCGTGGACGATCTCGAGCGGCCCACCCGCGTCGACCGTCGTCACCACGGGCTTCTCGCTGAGGAACGCCTCGTACGGCACCATCCCGTAGTCCTCGTCGATCGGTGCGTAGTACACGCCGCGGCAGCGGGCATACAGCGAGGCGAGCTCCTCTTCGCTGACACGACCGGCGAACTCGACACGACCGTCCGCTTTGCGTGCGAGCTCCTCCAGCCGCTGGCGGTCGGGACCGTCACCGGCGATCACGACTTTCAGCGACGGTTCGGCGACCGCTGCCTCGACGAGCAGGTCGATGCGCTTGGCGCGGTCGAGGCGGTTGACCGAGAGAACAAACGGGTCATACGACTCGGTGCGAAAGTCGAGCTCTTGCGGCGGTGGGGGCAGCGGCTCGCTCGCGATGCCGGTGAAGCGCGCCAACCGGTCAGTGACGTTCTGAGAGATCGTGAAGATCTTGCGGGCCTCACCGAGCGCAACGCGGTCGAGACGCTCGACGGCATCGCGTGTCGCGCGATCAATCGGCGCGTCGGAGAACTGGCCGAGATCGGTGCCGTCGTAGTCATAGGCCTGCCGGAACTGATGGACGAGCCACACCACCTTGTTTGGGTGGCGCACGCAGTACGACGGAAACTTCGTTCCGATCACGAGATCGATCGGACTGCCGTCGGTCTCGGTGAGGTCGACTAGTCGCCAGAGGAAGGCCTGATCGAGCACGCGCGTGCCCGGGTACCACTTGAACGGGATCGCGACGGTCTCCGCCTCGTGCCCACGCTCGCGCAGAGCGTCGACGAGACCGTCGGCCATCACCTCGGCGCCACCGCGAACGAACGGCACCTGCGGCCTACAGACGGCGATCCTCATGCGTTCGGCCGCGACGCGGCCGTCACCGCCGCTCGAGCCGGCCGATGCGCTCGTCGAGGTCGTCGATCAGCTTCAGAACGGCGCTGTTGAAAGCGCGCTGATCGGCCCAGGTGGGCTCGACGTACCACCGCATCAGGCGGCGCAGGATTCCCTTGATGGGGCCGCCCTTGCCGACGATTGGACGCTCTGCGGAAACAGGCCAGAGGCGCTCGGCCTGATCGCGAACCGAGAGTCGAACCTGGGCTGGGGTCTGGTCCGCAGCACGTGGCCCACCGGCCCGTACCTCGTCCTTCAGACGCGCAAAGAGCGCGGCGACATCTGTCGTCTCTTCTGCCATTGTGCCCAAGTCTACGGCGCGGTCATTACGACAGTGTTTGGGCTGCGACCCGATCGGCCGCGTACGATCGACTCGATGATCGGTCTGGCCCTGCTGACGCTCGTTCCCGGCGAGCTCGGAGGTAGCGAAAGTGCGGCTCGCTCACTGCTGCAACAGCTCGCGAAGACGGGCACGCTCCCCTACCGCGTCTACCTGCCGCCCGTCGCTCCGGACGGTGGCGAAGGGCTTCCCGCCAAGGTTGTCGCCGAGTACCGCGCGGCACGCACGATCCCTGAGCGCCTCGTGGCGATGGGGGTGGCCGCAGCACGCCCTGGGCCCCTGCGACGCCACCTCGCCGCCGCGGACGTCGTCCATTACCCGCTGACGATCCGTATACCGCCTACCGCCTCGCCGTCGGTCGTGACGCTGCACGACACCCAGCACCTCGATCTCCCCGCCCTCTTCTCGCGCAGCGAGCGGCTCTTCAGGGTCTTTGCCTACCACCGTTCGTCGCGATCAGCCTCGCGGGTGATCGTGCCAAGCGCATTCGTCCGCGACCGCGCCGTGGCAACGCTCGGCCTTGACGGGTCTCGCATCCGCGTTATCCATCACGGCATCGACCACACCCGCTTCGTGCCGGGGACGGCCGAGCGCGAGCCGTTCGTGCTCTATCCCGCTCGACGGTGGCCGCACAAGAACCACGACCGGCTACTCGAGGCCTGGTCGATCGTGCGACGTGCACGACCCGAGCTGCGCCTCGTGTTCACGGGGGGCGGCCATCCCGCCGACTCTCCTGACGGCGTTGAGGTCCGCGGCCACATCTCGGGGGACGAACTCGTCAGCCTCTACCAGCGGGCAACCGCGGTGGTCTTCCCGTCGCTCTACGAGGGGTTCGGGCAGCCGCCACTCGAAGCGATGGCGTGCGGAGCACCGGTCGCGTCGTCGAATGCCGCATCACTGCCGGAAGTGTGTGGCGACGCTGCTCTGCTCTTTGACCCCCACGATCCACGGGCGATCGCCCAGGCGATCCTCGACGTTGTCGCGGCGCCTGACGAGTGGCGCGCACGCGGCTTCGCCCGAGCGGCGTCGTTTACGTGGCAGGCCTCGGCTGAAGCGCACGAGGCCGTGTACCGCGAGCTGCTCTAGCTGGAGGCGCGCAGGCCGAGTCGGCCAGCACGGGCATCACACCACCCGGCGAGCACTGCACTCGCGGCGGCCCGCCGTGCCGGGTGTGAGAGGCAGAGCACGAGGTGCGAACCCACCACGACGCCCCGGCGCAGCGAGCGGAGTCCGAACGGCAATGGTCGGTGACGTTCGGCGACGACGATCGTGTTGCGCGTGTCGTAGTAGAGGTTCGTCGTCGAGGCGCTCCCGCCGGTCGACGCGGACCCCTTGTGACGTACGCGCGCGTCTGGCACGAACACGATCCCGAACCCCGCGGCACGCATCCGGAGCGAGAGGTCAACGTCCTCGACGTAGGCGAAGAGCTGCTCGTCAAACACCCCCACAGTGTCTGCTGCCGTACGCGAGATGGCGAGCGCCGCACCGTCGGCACGGCCCACGTCGACGACGTCGTGGAACGTGTCGGGGCCACCGAAGCCAACCCGGCGGCCCGAGTAGCCGAGCGTCGCGTTGAACGACGCCCCCGCGTACTGGATTGTCTGCCCGTCCTCCCACAGCACCTTGCACGCGAGGAGCCCTGCGTCGGGTCTCGCGGTGGCGACCCGCGCAAGCGCTTCGACGAACCCCTGCTCGACGACCGCATCGTTGTTCAGGAGAAACGCCCAATCGGCGCCGCGCTCGAACGCGCGCCGGATGCCGACGTTCACGCCCCCCGCGAAGCCAAGGTTGGCGCCGTTGCGAATCAACTCGACATCGGCGAACTCCCGCTCGATCGCCGAGTCGGAGCCGTCGACCGAGCCGTTGTCGACACAGATCGTCTCGATGCCAGCGAGCGAGCGAAGCGCAGCGGCGGTGTCGTCGCCCCCGTTCCAGTTCAGGACGACCGCGATCAGCTTCATGCGAGCTCCTTGCGCAAGTACGCCCAGGCATCAAGCAGGCCAGCTGGCTTCGCGAACCGAAGCACGAGCGCGTAGGCGACCAGACCGAGCACCGCCGCCATAACCGATCCGAAGACGACGCCCGGCAGCCCGAAGCAGAGAGCGCCGATCGCACCGAACACGGCTGCCGCCCAGACGATGCCCCGCGCGACCGGGGCAAGCACGCCGAGCATTGCGCACAGGACGACGAGCACCGCGAACGTTGTACCGGCCATGCCGATCGCGATGCCCGAGAGCCCTGACGCGTGGCGCCCGATCGCTTCGATGCCGACGTGGAGGATGATTGCCGTCGCGGCAAGCCACGGCAGAAGGCGTGTCTTGCCGCGTACGAAGAGCAGCGGGAAGGTTACCGACACGCCGACCGAAGCCACCATCCAGGGGGCAAACCACACCACGAGGCGGCCGAGTTCCGTGCCGGTTGTCCCACCGTACGCCGAGCCAAGGACACGATGCGTCACGCCCGAGCCGGCAAGAGCAAAGACACCAGCCGCAGCCGCAACGATCGCGAGCGATACCCACGCCGCCGAGACGATGTGACGTGCCGCTCGCTGCGCGGTGAGCTCTCCGCGCGAGAGCGGGGCGCTTGAGACGAGCGCGATCGAGCTCGCCGTGACGGCCACGAGGAACGCGGCGATCAGGTACGCGTAGCCGAATGTCGTCTGCTCTCCCTTACCAAGCTCACCTGCAAAGCGGTTCGCGACAACGAAAAACCCCTGGAGCGCGAAGGGCAGCGACACGCCTTCCGCGAGCGCGCGTGCGCGGGTCGCAATGCCAACGTTGTCGGGCCGCGAGAGCAGCCGCTTGCGGCCAAGCTGCACAGCTGGGATTCCTGCCGCCAGTGCGCCGTTGACCGCGAGACCAATGCCGAACGCGACAACGCCGTGCCCGAGTAGAGCGATCGTGACAACGAGGCCCGCGATCGCACCGGCTGAAAATGCAAGCGCGGCCGTGCCGTAATCCTCGACAGCGGCAAGCGCGCTCGCGCCAAGCCCCGCGAGTATCTGCGCACCTGCAGCAGGAACCAGCCAGGGTAGAAGCTGCGCCGCATACGCCCGTCCGCCCGCGTTGCCATCGATTACCCCGGCCGCCCAGTGCGGAGCGGCGATGGCGACAACCGCGAGCGCCACCGACGGTAGGCCGAGCGCGACCGTCCACCCGGCGAGCTCGCGACCAAGGCGCCGCTCGGGAACCGAGCGCGCGAAGTCGGGGAGCACGACAACGCGCAGGGCCTGCGCCACCAGGACGAGCGCGAGATACACGGCATAGGCGGCGATAAAGCCGTCCGTCTTTACACCGTGCCCAAACCTGCGCGACAGAATTGCTCCTGCAACGGCCGCAGATCCGCTGACCGCTGCCGTCGACAGGCCCGTGAGCAGACCACTCGAGACCGCACTCCTTCCGGCTGAATCGTTAGGCTGCATCGATGTCTCGCGACCATAGCGTTATCTGGACCGACGGTGAACTCGACGCGCTGCGTCGTGAGTTCGGATCGCTGTACGAAGGACGCACCTGCCTCGTCACTGGTGCCGACGGGTTCATGGGGTCGCATCTCACCGATGCGCTCGTCGAGCTTGGCGCCGACGTCACCGCCTTTGTTCGCGCAACGTCATCGGGCGCGCTCAACAACATCGGCCATCTGCGTCGCGACGTTCGCGTCGTGTTCGCTGACCTGACCGACAAGACCTCTATCGACTACCTGATGCGCGATCTCGCAAACGCGCCAGACAAGCCGTACCTCTTCCACCTCGGCGCTCAGGCACACGTCGGCGAGTCGTGGCATCGCCCGTACGAGACGGTGATGGCCAACACGCTGGGAACGCTCAACCTGCTGCAGTCGGTGATCGACCACGGCGTGCAGCTTGAGAAGTTCGACACGGCTGGAACATCAGAGGAGTACGGCAACGTCAACGCTGACGTCGCGCATCATCACGACTTCGACGAGAAGGGCAGCCTGATCCTCCACGAGCGCTCGCCGATCAACCCGAAGTCGATCTACGCAACGGCAAAGGTCGCTGCCGACTTCCTGACGATGAACTACTTCGACGCCTACGGCCTGCCAGGCGTCGTTACCCGCATGTTCAACAACTACGGGCCGCGGCAGAACCCGCGCTACATCACCGGAACGATCATCACGCAGGCGCTGGAGCGCGCGGAGATCGAACTGGGCGCCCTCGACCCACTCCGTGACTTCTGCTTCTGCACCGATGGTGTCCGCGGCCACCTCACCGTCGCGGCGCACGGCAAGCCGGGCGACGTCTACGTGTACGGCCAGGGCGAGAACATCTCGATGCAGGATTGGGCCGACATGATCCTTCGCATCGGCGAAGCCGAAGGCCTCTGGCCCGCTGGCCGCGAAATCGTGACCGCCGCGAGCCGCTTCCGTCCGGGAACAAGCGATGTGCAGGAGCTGCGCGTCGGCTACGAGAAGCTCAACCGCGAGACCGGCTGGACGCCAAAGGTCTCGTGGGAAGAGGGCGTCCTCCGCACCATCCAGTGGTACGCGGCAAACCGCGACCGGTGGATGGGCCGCGTCGACTGGATGACCCGCTCCAAGACCCGGTGAGCATCCTCGTCACCGGCGGCGGCGGCTTCCTCGGGTCGCACCTCGTCGAGCGACTGCGCGCCGACGGCCATGACGTTGCGGCGCCACGCCGCACCGAAGCAGATCTCACGCGTTGGGAGAAGGCTGAGCGCCTCTTCCGCGACCTTCGCCCCGAAGTCGTCTACCACCTCGCAGCCGAGGTCGGTGGCATCGGCGCCAACCGAGCGAACCCCGGCCGGTACTGGTACGCCAACCTGATGATGGGTGCGAACGTGCTGGAGCTCTCGCGGCTCTACGGCGTGAAAAAGGTCGTCATCGCTGGCACCGTCTGCGCCTACCCGAAGTTCACCCCCGTCCCGTTTCGCGAGGACGACCTCTGGTACGGCTACCCGGAGGAGACGAACGCGCCGTATGGCGTAGCGAAGAAGGCAGTGCTTGTGGGTGGCCAGTCGTACCGGCAGCAGTACGGACTCGACTCCGTCTTCCTGCTCCCCGCGAACCTGTACGGCCCACGCGACAACTTCGATCTTGAAACATCGCACGTGATCCCCGCACTCATCCGGAAGATGATCGAGGGTCGCGAGAGTGTCGAGTTGTGGGGCGACGGCTCACCGAGCCGCGAATTCCTCTTCGTCGAAGATGCAGCCGAGGCGTTCGTCCTTGCTGGCGAACGCTACGACGGGAACGAACCGGTGAATATCGGAACGGGCCAGGAGATCACGATCCGGGAGCTCGCCGAGACGATCGCCGAACTCACCGGCTTCGAGGGCGAGATCATCTGGAACACCGAGATGCCGAACGGGCAGCCGCGCCGCGCGCTCGACACAACCCGCGCGAAGGAAGCGTTCGGGTTTGAAGCGAAGACCGAGCTTCGCGAGGGACTCGCTCGTACAATCGCCTGGTTCCGCGAACACCACCCTGACGGTCGTGCCGCTGGTGGCCCGCCGCGCGCACTTCCCGCAGCAACGCCCGCCCCGAACGAGCTCTCGGCGCCGCCGGCGCATCACGAACTTCCGCCGGGCGAGTCGACGCAGCTCTTACCGGCTTCACACGACCCGGCGACCGCCGACGAGAACATCGCCGCGGCCCAGACCGTCGTCCTCCCAGGCGGGCCACCCACCGCCGATGCGAACGTCGAAGCGGCAACCGGCTCCACCCTGCTTCCCGGGGGAGAGGTGACCCACGAGTACACGGCTCTCCGAATCGGAGACGCCACGCGGACGGGTCAGCTGCGCGCACGCCTCGGCGCGATCGTAAGCACCGCTGGGCGCCGGTACTCAGCTGCCGTTAGCCGCGTCCCGATCCCCGCAGTGCTTGGCATTGGTCTGATCCTGCAGTGGCTTGTGAACTGGGATATCGCAAAGCGCGCGCACCACAACGGGTGGCTCTACTACCACGGCGGCGATGGCACCTGGTACTACACGTCGTCCTGGGTGCTTGGACAAGGGCATCTCCCTGTCGCAGCGATCGGATATGTCTTCTCGCTGCTGACGGCCCCGGTCGCCCATTTCGCCGGACCGAACATCGTCGCGGGAATGCCAGGCGTCATCGCGGTCAACCAGCTCGTGTTGTGGCCGATCCTTATCTGCGCGCTCTACGGAATCATGCGGTCGCTCGGTGGCCGCACGTTTGCCGCAACGGGAATCGTGATCTGGACGCTCCTGCCGATCCTCGCGGAGCATTGGTTCTACACCCGCTACCACGAGCGGCTGTACGACCAGGTGATGCCAAGCGCCCTCGGGCTGAACGGCATCGGCGACTTCCCCGCGATGGTCGTGCTGGTTGTCACGGCGTACTTCGCGTTGAACGCACTTGAGCGCCATAGCGCCGCGTTCGCGGTTCTCGCAGGCATTGCGGCCGGCCTTGCGATCGGTACGAAACCCTCGGCGGCGCTTGCATTCCCGGGGTTGCTCCTAGGCTTCGTCGTCGCGAAGCGACCTCGAGCTCTTGCCTACGCCGCGGCAGGGATCGCCCCGTTGATCCTCACATTGTTGATCTGGAAGGCGCGCGGACTCGGCACGATCCCGATCTTCAGTAGTACTGCAACCGCCGTCGGTGCGAACCTTCTCGTACCTGCGAGCAGCCTCAATCTGGGCCACTACCTCCCACTCCATTGGGGAGCGATCAACGGGAATCTGAACCAGATCCGCGAGTACACCTGGAGTTTGCGACTGCTTGAGTGGGCCGTGATCGCCGGGTGCGTGGGCCTTCTCCGGCGTTCGGCGACCGCCATGGTCATGCTCGCGGGGTGGCTCGGGGTGTACGTCGCGGTGAAGGGGAGCCGCGGCAGCAACGACATGGTGACGGGAACATTCCTGCGCAACGTCATCCCAGCCTTCCCAGCGCTGTTCCTACTGCTGATCTCAATCCCGTTTCTGATCCCCGGCATCGGGGCACGGTTCGCATCGGCCGCACGCCAGACCAACGTTGGCGTCACCTGGACGCGACAGACGCTTCGGATCGTCGCGGCCGTTGCCGGAGCGTGTATCGCGATCCCACTCGTGGTCGTTTCAACGTTCCCGGTGCTCCACTCTGACAAGGCCGTCGACCAGCAGAACTTGAACCTGTACCTGCCGAACAACAACTTCCAGCTTTCAGTGGTGGCGAACGTCGGCGTCGGTGGCTCCGTCACGCTCTCCTGGCCACCGCAGGCACGTCGAGGAACACGCGTCGGCTTCGCGATCTACCGCTCGTTCCAGGATCCCGTGCAGTGCCCGCCATCGCCCGCCGCAGCTGCGAAGTACTGCGTACTGTCAGGCGACCCGATCGCGCATACCGGGCAGCGCACGTTCACAGACGATCCGGGCGCAGGCCACTGGGTGTACCGCGTGGCGGTGACGGCTGCCCCGCTCGGCGGTGCCGGCGACCCGATCGCCGTGTCGAACTCCGCGATCATCACGAGCTAGCCCGCGAGCGGCGGACTAACCGTCGAGTACCGTCGTGAGGATGTCCGAGAGCGCGACTCCTGTGATCACGATCACGAGCATCCGGCCCCACTTGTCCTTCGCATCAATCGCTGTGAAGGCGAGCGCCCACAACGCGCACCAGGGGTTGAACTTCGGCGAGACGATCGTGATGAGCGAAGCCGCAAGTCCGAGCCGCAGGCGATCACGCGCCGCACGCCAGGCGAACACGACAACGAGGCTTGCCTCGAGTGCGCGACAGATCTGGGTGACGTGTGAGCTCGAGAGCCCAAGGTCGCCCAGCCACCCTGACATGCCGAGCGACCAGCGGCGATGCTCGTTCCACGAGAGCACGGCGGGCAAATGGATCCAATTGACGCCGAAGAACGGCAGACACGCAATCACCGTGAGCGCGGTCATCAGAGCGGCGCCTCTGACACCGAGACCTCGCCCGCGCCGCCGCTCCCGGATCATCGTGAGGACGTAGAAGGGAGCGACGGGCAGCTTTACGAGCACCGACGCTGCCCACGCCGCACCCGCCCACTCTGTTCTGCCCCGCTCCGCGAGGAGCACGGCGCCAACGGCGAGTGCCATCATCAGCGCATCGTTGTGACCGCCACCAGAGAAATGGATCGCGACGAGCGGATTCCAACCGACGGTCATCACGGCAAGCGCCGGTGACGACGAAAGCCGCGCTGCGATCACGCAGATCGCGAGCACGGAGGCGAACGCGAGCAGACGGAAACCGAATGTCGGGCTCGAGAGATATCCGATTGGTCGCGAGATCAGGGTCCATAGAGGCCCGTACGGATCAGCCGTCACGTTGGGCGGGTCGTAAGGATGGCTACTGCGACCAAACGGCCCATAGGCGCGCACGTCACCCGAGAAAAGGATCGGCCCGATCAGCGGAAAGGCCTGAATGGCGATCGCGAGCTTCAGCGCCACGCCGAGCGACACGCCCTCATGTCGACGGAACGCGACCGCGTAGCCCCAGCCGACGTACGCGGGGATCAGCGCAATCCAGACGAGTGCACGCCACGGCTGAACGGGTAGGTAAGGCGTGCCGGTCGGCGGGGTATGGCGCGCAACGACGCTCAGCAGGCCGACGCCGAAGAGGCACGCGACACCCGCAACGAGCGCCGACGACACACCGTACGGCTCCGCCGTTCCGTCGTCACGACCGGAACCGAGCCGTACGGGCCTATTCACGGGTTGCGGAGCTGCGCTGGCGCAGCTCCGACTCGATCAGTGCGATCCGCTGAGCGAGCGTCGCGTTTTGATCCGTGAGTCGGGAGATCACCGTGGAGTAGTGCAGCAGCACGACGATCACGAACAGCAGACCTACTGCGAAGAGCACCGCCGGCGGATACCCCCGTACGCCGACCCAGCCAGCAATCGTGTTCAGCCCACCACGCCAGGCCGAGAGGACGAGGAGCACGAGGCCGGTCGCGAGCCACAGGAGCGCATATCGCTCACGCAGGCGACGCGATCGAATGAGCTCGAAGACGCCAACAAGCAGCACCAGTGACACGAGGGTTGCGGCAATCGTGATCTTCAGCGGTGTCATGCGGCGTCTCCTGGCACGACACTCTTGCGGAAGAGACCAACGAAGACGGCAAGGAGCACCTTGAACATGTAGTAGACCGATGCGAGCGAGCCGATCGACGAGCGTCCGTGTTCGCGTTCGCGCATCGTCACCGGCACTTCGCACACGCGGATCTTGTGACGAATCGCCATGACGAGCCCCTCAACCTCGGGGTAGTCGTGCGGAAGGTCGGCAGCGTAGAGCCGGATCGCCTTCCGGTTCAGCACCTGGAAGCCTGACGTCGTGTCGGTCAGAGGCTGCTTCGCAATCCGGGTGACTACCCACGCGAGCAGCCGGATGCCAACGCGACGTACTGCCGAAGAGCGATAGCCACCGGTTGCGACAAACCGTGAGCCGATCGCGATGTCGACCTCACCCGCGACGACCGGCCCCATTACTGCACCAAGCTGCGACGCATCATGCTGACCGTCACCGTCTACGCGGAGTGCAAGGTCGTAGCCGTTCTCCCACGCGTACCGGAAGCCGGTTTGGACAGCGCCGCCAATACCAAGGTTGAAGGGGAGCTGGAGCACACGCGCGCCGTGTGCTTCGGCGACCTCGCGCGTGCGATCGGTCGAGCCGTCGGAGATGACAACGATGTCGAGACCGGCATCGAATGCCTTCAGCTCGGCGAGCACACGAACGATGTTGCGCTCCTCGTTGTACGCCGGAACGATCGCGACGCGACGCAGGGGGAACGCAAGCTCGGGAATGCCAACGGTCGGCTCAGTCGACATGGGCTTCCGAACGCAGGCCGATCAGGTCAAGTACGCGCCGCGCGCGATGGCGATAGGTGTGCTCGTCGAGCACGCGTTCCCTCGCGCGACGCCCGAGCGCGTCGGCCTGCGCTGGATCGTCGAGGAGGTTCTTGTACGCATCAACGGCCTCGCCGGGACTCTCGACGATGATGATCTCCTCGCCGGGCTCGAACCACTCGTCTATTCCGAGGTACGGATTGGCGACGATCGCCGCCCCGGCAGAAGCAAGCTCAAACGGTCGACACGATGACGATGCGTATACCGACGCATGGGATCGCCGTGTGATGCAGAGGTTGACCCGGGCGGTCGAGATCGTTCGCGGGAACATGTTGAACGGCACGTCTCCCAGCATTCGCGCTGAACCGGTGTCTCCCTGGAAGTCACGTCCGCCGAGGACGAAATCGACGTCGGTGAGACGCCGCGATGGCTCTCCGACCATCGCTGCCATCCAGTCGCGCCGGAACTTGTCGCCGTAGCCGTAGAAGAACACGTCCATCTCCTTCTCAACGTCTTGTGGGGAGAAGAAGTCGGGATCTGCGCCCCAGAACACGGCCTCGGCACGACGCGCACCGAGCTCTCGGAGCGCATCGAGCCCACCTTCGGAGTTCGAGATCACGAGGTCGTATTCCGATGGCTCGGCACCGTGGTAGTAGTTGAAACCCGTGTCCATCCCACCGAACTGCGGCAGGCTCATCGGCACGTCGCCGTCGTAGAAGACGATCGGGATGCCGTACTTCTCGCGAAGCGCAGTGGGGATGCGCCGGAAGTGCGCCATCGGAACGGTGAACACGATCACCGCATCGGGGCGCTCGCGCTCGATCAACCGCTCGAGGTGACGACGCCAGCGCGGAGTGACGATCCGCCAGACCGCCTCGCGTGTCATCTTGTCGGCGAACGTGTCTTCGGGGTGCTCCTCCGCCCTGCGCAGGTACTTGTCGCCGCGCACGCGCGCCGCAAGATTGCGGGCAGCGGCGAACGACTCTCCTTCACGGAACGTGGGGTTCTCCGCGACGCGCCACCATGGCGTCTCAACAGGCCGCCCACGGTAGGGGGTGACGAGCAGATCGGCCCCTTCGTCGTGAAGCCCCTTCCAGAGCTGCCACCACGCAGGAGTGCAGCCGTAACGAAAGTCGAGGTCGATCGCCGAGGCGACGCAGAGGATCTTGGGTGAACCCACCATCGAAGTGTCTCAGACGCCGGTTACGGCGCGGTTAGGAGTCACTGTCTAGTACGCGCCGCGCCGGGCCACAACCGCAGGCAGCGTGCGAATCAAGATGCTGATGTCGAGCCACAGCGACCAGTTCTCGAGGTAGTAGAAGTCGAGGCGCACGAGGTCATCGAACGAGAGGTCGCTACGTCCTGCGATCTGCCAGAGGCCCGTCATTCCGGGCAGCACATGTGAACGCCGACGGTGCCACACCTCGAGCAGCGCGTGATCGCGCAAGGGCAGCGGGCGCGGTCCAACGAGCGACATCTCGCCGCGCAGGACATTGATCACGTTTGGCACCTCGTCGAGCGAGAAGCGCCGCAGGATCTTCCCCACGCTCGTCACCCGTGGGTCGTTGCGGATCTTGAACAGCGCCCCCGTGGCTTCGTTTGCGCCTTCGAGCGACTGCTGCGCGGCCGCGGCACCCTCGATCATCGTGCGGAACTTGAGCATGTGGAATTCGCGCTCGTTGAGTCCGACGCGCCGATCGGCGTAGAACACGGGCCCCCGTGAGCCGAGCTTGATCGCAAGTGCGATCACGGCCCAGAGCGGCAGGCCGAGGATCACGATCAGCAACGCGACAACGACGTCGAAGACCCGCTTGAGCGCCCAATCAGCACCAGCGAGTACTGGCGGACGGAGTTCAAAGAGCGGCACGGCCTGTCCTGGGATGTACTCGCCACGCTCGAGGAGCAGCTCTGTTGTCCGGGGCGCGATACGCACGCGCACCCCGTCGCGATGGGCCGCCTCAACAACATCAAGCAGCGCCGATTCCGAAAGCGCGGTGTCGGCGATGATCACCTCGTCGACTGCACCACTCGCGAGCGCCTGGCTCAACGCCGGGCCGATGCGAACGTCGGGTAGGAACTCGTAGTCGATGCCGCCGCGTCCCGACCCGAGCTTTGACCGCAGCTCAGCGACCTGCGCCTCGTGACCAACAAGGAGCGTGCGCCGTCGCACGCCGAGCGAACGCATCACCGATGCCGACGCAAGCTCGTAGCTCCACCGGAAGCTGCTGACGAGAACAGCGACAAACAGCGTCGCCACGGCATAGAGCCCAAAGGTGGTGAAGTGTTGCCCGGTACCGATTGCAAAGGCGAGGGCGATCAGCGCAACGATGACGACTGACTGGACGATCCGGCCGGCTCCTTCACGCACCTCGCGCGCTCCGTAGAGATGACCGCGCGAGAAGACGAGCACGAGCAACAGCACGAGGAACGGGAGCCAGTCAGTCTCACGCGTCCACAGGAGATTCCAGAGGATCGGCTTCGGATCGACGAAGTAGGAGCGGAGCGCCAGCGCGCCGTATAGCCCAAGCACGAGGCCACCGACATCGATCAGCACCAGCGCGGCGACGCTCACGATGCGTCGCACGATGCCCTTGAACGCAGCAGGCGAGAGAAGCCACGGGGTCACGGCTCGCACATCACCACGATCCTCCACGTAGCCGCCCGGCAACTCGTCGGTACTCACACCGCCATCCTACGGCCCCAGGGCGCCCAGGTGGCCTTAGCCGAGCGCGAGACGCCCGGACACAGCGGGGCCATGCACCCGGATTACGACGCCGGCGAGCGGCCCGGCGACCCAACGGAACGGCACAGCTTTCCCTGCGAGCGTGACACGCGCTGGCTTCGCGACGGCGGGGACAAAGAGCTGTACATCGTGCGGCTGCCCCGTCAGCGCAAGCGTTGCTCCCGGCGTTGCCAGGAAGCCAGCACGCCCTGCATGCGTGAGCTCATCGGTTCCCCACCAAGAATCGGTGGGCGTGCGCAGGTTGAACGGGATCACCGCACCCTGACGGACGTAGAGCGGCAGTTCACCGAGTGGGGTCGCACGCGTGAAGGTCGCACCGCCCGTCACCGCAGCACCAGTCGTCAGATCGATCCAGGTCCCCGGCGGCAGGTAGACGCTCGGGCTATCGCCCGGTCCGGTGACCGGCGCCGCCAGGAGATCGTCACCCACGAGAAGTTCAAGATCGGCCGACCACGAGCCGGGATCGTTCGGGTAGCCATATGCCAACGGTCGTAGAGCAGGCACACCGCGCTGCCCGAGGGCGTAGAGGTACGGGAAGAGCTCGTAGTGCAGGACACCGGCGTTGCGAAGAGCCACCATCGCGCCAGAGCCAAATGTCCACGGCGTTGCGTTCTGGCCGATCCCACCGACCTCAAACACGGGCGAGATTGCACCAAGGCCCGTCCAGCGCGAGAAGACCTCGCTGGTCAGCCCCGCCGACGCATAGCCACCAACGTCGGAGCCCCACACGGGAAAGCCGCTCATCGCTGCGGACGCCGCACCCCTAATCGCCCGTTGGAGACCCGTCCAGTCGCCGGGCTGGTCGCCGCCCCAGATCGCAGGCAGCACACGCTGTTCCGAGGTGTACCCAGCTCGGAAGATCGCTGCCGCACCCTTGGGGAGCGCCGCCATCGATGCCGTCGCATACTGAACGGGGTAGCTGTTCTGGAGGGCGGCCCCGCGCGGCTCGAGATCGACCTCGTCGCCGCGATCACCCTTCACGCCGTCAATGCCAAGTG
>OMIZ01000162.1 GCA_900299235.1 Actinomycetota bacterium | reverse complement strand
GCTGACGCGGCGACCGTCGCCGTGCTCGACCGCGTTGACCCGAGCGGCAAGCGCAAGCGCGAGTTCGGCGAGTAGCGCCTACTCGGCGCCGAGGATCGCTACGGCCGAGACAACGCCGGGGCCGCCAAGCGTGTGCGCGAGGCCGAGCTTCGCGTCGGGGATCTGTCGTTCGCCAGCGCGACCGAGAATCTGGTCGGTGATCTCGGCCATCATCCGCACACCGGTGGCGCCGACGGGATGCCCGCACGACTGCAGGCCGCCCGAGATGTTCACCGGGATGTCGCCCCCGACGGCCGTTGCGCCGCTCTCAAGCAGCTTGCCACCCTCGCCCGGGCCGCAGACCCCGAGATCCTCAGTGTTCACGAGCTCGGTGACCGTGAAGCAGTCGTGACACTCGATCAGGTCGAGCTGCTCACGCGGGTTCGTGATCCCGGCCTGACGGTAGGCGACCGCAGACGCTTCGCGCGTGGCGCGGAAGCCGAGGAAGTCCCAGTTCGGATCGAAGAACGTCGAGTAGTAGCCGCTCGTCACCGCCAGCCCGAAGCCGCGGAAGACGACGTACTGCTTCGCGTGCTTGCGCGCCCACTCGACCGGAGCGAGCAGGAGCGCCGCGGCACCGTCGGTCGTCGGAGTGCAGTCAAGCGTTCCGAAGGGCTCGGCGATGATCGGTGCAGCGAGCACCTCTTCGACGGTCACGGCCTTGCGGAAGTGAGCCTTCGGATTACGCAACGCGTGCTCGTGGTTCTTGACCGACACCTTCGCGAGCGTCTCGCGCGACACGCCGTACTCGGCCATGTACCGGTTGGCGAGCAGCGCGAACTGGCCGGGAGCGGTGCGCCCCTTCGCGACCGTCGGGTGCGTGAGGTTGACGGTGCGTGCGACAAGGCTGCCGCGGCTCGGGACATCGCGCATCTTCTCTGCCCCGATCGCAAGGACGAGGTTGTGCTCACCTGCTGCGACATCAAGCGCCGCAGCGCGTACGGCCTCGTGCCCGGTGCAACAGAAGTTCGCAACGCGTGTGACCGGCCGTGGGGCGAAGCCAATCGCCTCGGCGACTGCCGTGCCGGCGTCACCGACGAGTCCGGTCAGGCCTGGTTCGGCAGTGCCGAGCCAGGCCGATTCGACCTGGTCGAGTGAGACGCCCGCATCGGCGAGCGCGCCTGTTGCCGCCTCAGCCAGCAGGTCGAGGTAGCTGCGGTCGTGGTGCACCCCGAACTTCGTCGTCGCGACGCCGACGACTGCGACTTCACCCGCGATCGGCACTGGTCACCTTCCAGAAGTACTGCACGGCGCCGCCTCCAAGGTGGAGACGACGAGGGACGAGGCGGACGCGATCGCCGATCTCGACCGAGGCCGACGGAACGACCTGACCAAAGAATCGCGCGCCGCCATCGAGGGCGACGACGGCCATGCCGGTCGACTTCGACATCGGGAACGCATGGTCGCGCGTCTGCGTGACGACGGTGCCGGTGCGTGAGAGCAGCTCGGGTGTGAGCTCCGCGGAGCCACAGTGCGGGCAGCGAGCGGGGTAGGGGAAGACGAGCTGGCTGCACGAGCCGCAACGCGCGCCTTCGAGCCGAAAGTCCTGGGCCCGTTCACGCCAGGAGCGCGGGCCTGATGTGTAGGGGGAGATGCCATCCCAGGCGATCGCGCGGGCTGTTCCTTCAGCGGGCCATGTGGCGAGCGCTGCCCGTGCGCGATCGGCGACAGCTGCGGCACCAGCGCTCGGCTCGACGCGGATCGCGTCAGCTAGGCCGCCTGCGGCGGCGAGCACGGTCTGAGCTTCGGCAAGCCCGAGCACGATACGAGCTGGCCCGTGTGCGGCGCCGAGGTACATGGGGAGGGGATCACCCGCGCCACCACGCTTCTTCTCGGCCCGACCAGCGGCCTTCGGGTTGGGTGTGGCAATCGCAGCGGGGCCTTCAACGAGGCTGGCTGAGGCAGTGATGCCTTCGTCCCACACAAAGCTCGAGTCCGCCTCTTCGCGCTCGGCCGTTCCTGCGAGGCGCCAGCGATCGCGCAGCTCCTCGGTGGCCGTTGCGGTAGGCGTCACCGTCGCGACACCCCCGCCCGTGCCGATCAGCAACGCCACGGCACCGCGGCGACCTGAAGCGACGACGAGCGTCGTCTGGCCGGTGGAGGCGAGGGCAGCGGCAAGGCGGATCGCAGCGAGTCCGTCGCGATCTGTCGCCGTCAGCTCGAACGACGAGAGCGCGCCCGCAAGGCCGAGGAATTCGGCGAGCGGCTGGGTGTTGCCACCTTCGTCGTACGCGGGCTCGGTTGTCGCCAGAATGAGGGCGTCAGGCCGGATGCCGGTGCGTTCGAGCAGGGGCCAAGCCGCCTCCGCTGCGAGCGTGACGGAATCTTCGTCGGGGTCGGCGTCGCGCAGGAGCGGGAGTGCAAGTTCCGCATCGAGCAGCGAAGCGCCATTGTCGGCAGCGGCGGGCATCTGGCAGACTCCGTGCGAGCTTACCAAACGAGTGTTTGATTTCCGACCAGCCTGACATCCAGCATTTCCGTATCGAGCGTGACGGCGCTGTTGCCGTGTGCTTGATCGACAAGCCGCCGGCGAATGCGCTCGACGAGGAGATGCACGCGGCGTTTGGCGAACTGCTCGATTGGCTCGAGAGTGACGGGTCGATTCGCGCCGTGGTTCTCGGCAGCGCGCACGAGTCGATCTTCATGGCAGGCGCGAAGCTCGACGAGTTTCCCGACGAGCACTTCGGCGCCGAGGCGACAGCGCATCGCGTCGATCTCGCCCAGAACACCTTTATGCGTGTGCAGCGTCTGCCAAAGCCGATCGTTGCGGCGATCACCGGCCACGCGCTCGGCGGTGGGTGCGAGCTGTCGCTCGCGTGCGACTTTCGCGTGATGACCGAGGGGAAGGCGCTGATTGGCTGCCCGGAGATTCGCCTGGGAATCATCCCCGGCGGTGGCGGAACACAGCGGCTGCCGCGCCTGATCGGACGATCGAAGGCTGCGCGGATGCTTTTGCTCGGCGAACGGCTGAAGGCCCCTGAGGCCGCCGAGATCGGCCTGGTTGACGACGCGTGCGCGAACCCCGAGGCGACGCTCGCTGCGGCGAGGGAGCTCGCGGGTCGGCTTGCCGAGATGCCGGCGCCTGGGCTACGGCTCATCAAGGAGTGCTTGAACGACGGGTACGACCCAACGCTTCAGGGCGGGCTGCTCGTTGAGCGTGCCGCGGCGATCGAGGCGCTTGCCCAGCCTGAGGCCCGTGAGGGCCTGCGAGCGTTTCTCGAGAAGCGCGAGCCGAGGTTCCACGAATGAGGCGCGGCACATGGGATGACGCCGTTGCCCTTGTGTCTGACGGGTCGTTCGTTGGCTTCTCGGGCGCAGTGCTCCGCGGCAAGCCAGTGGCCGCCGCGAAGGCACTTGCGAAAGCGGGCAAGCGCGACCTCGACGTCATCACGTTCACCGGCTCGCTCGACGTCGAGTTGCTGCTCGCTGCGGGATGCGTGCGCTCGGTGACCTCGTCGTATGTCGGCATGGGCAGCCACGGGCTCGCGAAGGGCTTCGGGCGCGCGTGTTCCGACGGGTCGATCGAGGATCGCGAGATGTCGGAGTGGATGCTCGTCGGCGGACTGCGCGCCGCGACGATGGGCGTGCCGTTCATTCCCACGCGTGCAGCTCTCGGCTCCGATCTCGTGACCGACCGGGCCTACAAGACCGTGGTCGACCCGTACACCGGCGATGAGTTCCTCGCCGTCCCGCCGATCCATCCCGACATTGCGTTCATCCACGCGTGGCGTGCCGACGAAGACGGCAACGTGCAGTTCCCGTGGCCACCCGACCATCTCGCCGATGCCGACGTGCTGCTTGCAAAGGCCGCGAAGGTGACCGTCGTGAGCGTTGAGCAGATCGTCTCGCGCGAGGTCGTCGCAGCGGAGCCCGAGCGTACGCGCCTTTTCGGCTTCGAGGTCGACCTGCTGATCGAGGCGCCGGGCGGCGCTCGGCCGGGATCGTGTCCGCCGCTCTACCGCGAAGACGAGGAGTGGCTCGATGCGCATGGAGGAGACGCCGGGCCGGCGTTGCTCGCGGAATGATGCAATTCAACCGTCCGTTTGGTAGAAACGGCAGTGCGCATGTCTGACCTGGCTGCAATCCGCGACGAACGCGTCCGTCATACGGTCAACTACGTCTGGGAGAACAGCCGCTTCTACCGCGACCGCATCAAGGATGCCGGCGCAGAGCCGGGTGACATTCAGACGGTTGCGGATCTCGAGAAGCTGCCGATCCTGCTCCACAAAGACGACGAGCGGATCCTGCAGGAGGCTTCGCGTGCGGAGCTCGGACATCCGTTTGGCGAGCACCTCTGCGCGCCGCTCGAGTCGGTCGTCTCAGTCGCCTCGACGTCGGGTACGACCGGCGTGCCGACCTTCTACGCCTTTACCGCGAACGACGTGGCAACGACCGACGAGCTCTGGGGGCGCGCCTTCCGCTTCGCCGGTATCCGCCCTGGCGACACGGCGCTCCACGGCTTTGGTCTCTCGATGTTTCTCGCCGGCGTGCCCATCGTTCGCGCGCTTGAGCGGATGGGCGCACGGCCGGTTCCGGTTGGTGCGGAGTCGGGTTCCGAGAAGCTCCTGCGCATTGCCGAGCTCGTTCGCCCACGCGTCCTTGCCTGCACGCCGTCGTATGCGACGTACCTGATCGAGGCCGCACCGAAGCTGCTCGGGAAGCCCGCCACAGAGCTTGGCATCGAGATCATCATCTGCGCCGGTGAGCCTGGCGCCGGCCTGCCTGAGATCCGCGCCACGCTCCAGGAAGGGTTTGGCGCGAAGGTCTTCGACATGCTCGGCGGTGCGCACGGCGTGATGTGCGCCTCGTGCGACTCCGACCCGTACAACGGCATGCACGTGCTTGGCGAAGACAGCGCTGTGATCACGCAGCTTGTCGACCAGGAGACGAAGACGCCGGTCGAGATCGTTGACGGTGCAATCGGCGAGCGCGTGAAGACGAGCTTGCGCTGGGAGGCCCAGCCGCAGCTGCGCGCCTCGGTCGGCGACATCTACCAGGTGTTTACGAGCGACTGTGGCTGCGGAGCGCCCGGCCCGCGTGTCAAGGTGCTCGGCCGCACCGACGACCTGCTGATCGTGAAGGGCGTCAAGGTCTACCCGGCTGCCGTCAAGAACCTGATTCAGGAGCTGACGCCGCTCGCTTCCGGCTCGTTCCGAATCATTCTCGACGAGTCTGGCCCGCGGGTGGTGCCGCCGCTCAAGATCTCCGTCGAGCGCGGCGAGGGCGTCGACGAGGTTGGCGGTGCCGAGCTCGCGAAGAAGATCGAGCAGTTCATGCACCAGCGCATGAGCGTGCGACCCGAGCTCACGATCGTCCCGTTCGGCACCTTTGAGCGCACGACGCTCAAAGAGAAGCTGATCGAGCGCCGCTACTAAGCCGCGCTACGCCTTCGTGTAGCGCCACAGGTCGCCGTCGGCGACGACCGTCACACGACCTTCGTTCTCGAGCAGATCGAGGTGGCCAAGGGCTTCGGAGAGCGTCAGGAACGGCTCCTTGCGGGCAACTTCGCCCCAGACGGTAAGCGCGATCTCGTGTGCGGTCTGTGGCGTGTCACCGAGCGCCTCGGCGATGCGATCCTTGCGCCGTTCGTGGAAGCTGATGCGGTCGCCAATCAGGCGGCCGTGGTCGGTGACGGGCGGGCCGTGTCCGGGCAGGACGGTTTCGATGTCGAGCGCGGCGGTCTTGCGCAGCGAATCGATGTAGTGGACGAGCGACGGTGGGCGATCTTTCGGGTCGGCGGGCCGGTCGAGCGGTCGGTGGACGACCGGGTTCGACGAGATGCTTCCAATCAGGTGGTCGCCGCCGAGCGCGATCGTGCCGGTCTCGTCGACAAACAGGAGGTCGCTGGGACTATGCCCTGGGCGCTCGTACACGGTGAAGCGATGGATGCCCGCCTCGACGACGTCACCTTCGCGCACCGGATGATCGAGGTCGAACGACCCGCCGTAGCCGCGGTGGGCCTTCGAGATCTCGTATAGCTCCTGGATGCGCTCCTCGGGGACGCCATGCAGTCGCATGACGCCCGCCTGAAACTGATCCTCGGCCTCCATCGAATCCCACGCGAGATTCGCGAAGTGGGCCTTCAATCCGCCGTGCCCGACGACGTCAGCACCCGACTGCTCCTTCACCCAGTGAGCAAACCCGGCGTGGTCGTGGTGCTGGTGGGTAACGATCACCCGCTCGATGTCCTGAACGCGCAATCCGTGTTGGGCGAGAGCCGTCTCAAGCTCGGTTCGGGTGTCGTCCCAGTTGCTTCCGGGATCGACGAGCGTCAGTGGATCGCCGAGGAGGAGGTAGGCGTTGACGACGCGCACCGCGTACGGCACAGGCAGCGTCATGAGAATGGGCGCGCCCATCTACTGATTGTCGCACGCGAGATTGATAATCTGCCAATCGTTTGGTAGGTAACTACCCCTTGCTACCTCTGGGAGATGAATAGGTGAACGGAATCTGGGCGATCGACGCGTGGTGCAATCCCTTCGACGAGCGCGGGATTCGAGACATCTTCATCGACAACGAAGAGGTCTATTTCATGATGGGCGAGCAGTGGGGTCGCACCGGGAACATGAAGTCGTTCACGGTTCCGGAGTTCGTCGCCCGCATGGACGCCCTTGAGATTCAGGCTGTCGCTTGCCCGTCGCTGAAGCAGGCGACCTTCCGTAAGCGCGCGATGGCTGTCGACATCGAACACGAGCACATCGCGAGCCTGATCGAGCAGGCGCCTGATCGGGTGATCGGCATGGCCGGCATCGATCCGCTCTCTGGCATGGCTGGCGTTCGCCACCTTGAGCGCGCGGTGCGCGAGTACGGCTTCAAGGCTGCGCACGTCCATCCGTTCGGCTGGGGCCTCCCGCTGAACTCGCGCGAGTGGTGGCCGTTCTACACCAAGGCCGCCGAACTCGACATCCCGGTGCTCTTCCAGGCCGGCCACTCGGCCGAGTTCATGCCGAGCGCCTGCGGCAAGCCGATCCTGCTCGACGACATCGCCATCTGGTTCCCCGAGCTCAACCTCGTTGGTGCGCATACCGGCTGGCCATGGTGCGAGGAGATGATCGCGATGGCGTGGAAGCACCCGAACGTCTACATCGCCACGTCCGGCCATGCGCCGAAGTACTGGGATCCGAAGCTCGTTCGCTTCCTGAACGCGCGCGGTCGCGGCATCGGCAAGGTCTGCTGGGGCACCGACTACCCGCTGATCGACCACGCTGAGGGTCTCTCGCAGATCGCCGAGTACGACCTCAAGCCCGAGGCTGTGCAGTCGCTGCTTCGTGATGTGGCCGTGAAGCTCTTCAAGCTCGATCCGAACTGGACGCCGCCCGCGTCGGCCGGATCGTCGGCCTCGCTCGCAGCGGCGGAATAGCGAGATCGGGCCGTGAGCGGGGCGCTCAGCGGCTTTCGCGTTGTCATCCTCGGGGTGAACGTCCCGGCGATGCTGGTCGGCGCGCGCCTCGCGGGGTTCGGGGCGGCCGTGACGAAGATCGAGTCGCCTGCAGGCGATCCGACCGAACATGCCGCCGCCGACTGGTACCGCGACGCGAGTGTCGGCATCGACGTTCGCAAGGTCGACCTCAAGGCTGATGCGGGCAAGGCGGAGGTCGCCGAGCTGGTCGCAGAAGCGGATGTGCTTGTCACCGTGATGCGTCCGTCCGCAGTCGAACGACTGGGCTTCGCCTACGCGACGCTCTCGGAGAAGCACCCCGATCTTGTCTACGTCGCGATTACGGGCTTTCCGACTCCGCGCGAGAACGTCGCCGGTCACGATCTGACCTATCAGGCGGAACTTGGGCTGGTGACGCCACCAGCCCTGCCGCGCGTGCTTGTTGCCGACCTAGCAGGCTCAGAACGGGCTGTGAGTGCCGTTACCGCACTGCTGGCAGGCCGCAGCCGTAACAACCCGGAGCGGTTTGCCGAGGTAGCACTCTCGGAGGCCGCCGAGGCGTTTGCGGTGGGCCATCGCTACGGCGTCACTGGCCCGAGTGGTGTCGCGGGCGGCGGTGACGTGCTCTACGGCCTGTTCGAAGCTGCCGACGGCTGGATCGCCGTCGCGGCGCTCGAAACCCACTTCCGCACGCGTCTTCTTGCCGAGCTTGGACTTGCAAGCGAGAATCGGGCGGCTCTCGCCGAGGTGTTCCGTACCCGGGGCGCCCGCGAGTGGCAGGCGTGGGCGGAAGGGCTTGACCTTCCAATCGCTGCGGTTGCGGGATAACTAGGGTTCAGCGCATGCTCCGCGTCGACCTCGATCCGCCGATCGCGCACTTCGTCCTCAATCGCGCCGACAAGCTGAACGCGATGACGCGCGGCTTTTTCACGGAGCTACACGAGGCACTCGATCAGGTGGAAGCGGACGATCGCATTCGCGCTGTCGTGATCTACGGCGAGGGCCGTTCGTTCTCTGTTGGTGGTGATATCGCCGGCTTTGGCGACCTTGACGGCGTGGCCGACCGTCGTGAGTACGTCCGTGAAGCGATGTGGGCCTACCGACGTGTTGAGGAGTGCACGAAGCCGACGATTGCTGCCGTCCACGGTCACGCGATGGGAGGCGGCTGCGAGTTGACGCTCGTCTGCGACCTCGTCGTCGCCGACGAAACCGCAAAGTTCGCGCTACCGGAGACCTCCGTCGGGCTGATGCCTGGCCCAGGTGCGGTGCGCGGCCGCGCTCATCTCGGCCTGCACACGCTCAAGTACCTCGTGCTCACAGGGGCCGCGATCGACGCCCACGCCGCCGAGCGAGCCGGCCTGGTCAACGAGGTTGTTCCTGCCGGGACACACGTCGAGAAGGCATGTGAGTGGGCGAATGCGATCGCAGCGAAGGCGCCACTTGGCGTTGCTGCCGCCAAGGCGTTCTTCACCGCTGGCGGTTGGGATACCTACCAGCACGCCATCGACACGGTGGCGATGCTGCAGTCGAGCGACGACATGAACGAGGGCATCGCCGCGTTCACCGAAAAGCGTCCACCGAGGTTCCAGGGGAGATGACCGACGGTTACGACCCGATGGCGGAGTTCGAACGCCGTCGCGAGCAGGCG
Organism: Actinomycetota bacterium; assembly: GCA_900299235.1. Taxonomy (GTDB): domain Bacteria; phylum Actinomycetota; class Thermoleophilia; order Gaiellales; family Gaiellaceae; genus PALSA-600. The sequence continues at coordinate 125 of OMIZ01000162.1, read as the reverse complement.
CTCGGCATGGGAGGGCCTGAGCGCGTCGCGCGCCATCATGCGAGTGGTCGCCTCACCGCACGCGAGCGACTCGACCTGCTGATCGACGAGGGCTCGTTCTACGAGCTCGGACTCTTCGCTGACGC
>OMIZ01000161.1 GCA_900299235.1 Actinomycetota bacterium | reverse complement strand
GATCACGATCGCCAGCAGATCGTCGGGTGCGACCTCCCAGGGCGGGCCGATCCAGAACCGTCCGGTCGAAACACCCTTGTGGAACTCGCGCCAGCGGTTCTCCCAGCCGTCTTCGACCTCGCCCATCACCGCGTTCGGAAACGCGTCGCGGATGCGCTCGGCGCCCGGGCCGTAGGCGGTAAGCGTCACGGAAACGCCGTCTTCGGCGTCCTGGAACCCTTCGGCCGCGAACTCAACGAACGCTGCGCGCAGCTCCTCCGCCTCGTCGAGCGGAACGGTGACAGACGCGACGATCAGCGGAAGGCGCTCTTCAGCTTGTCGAAGAAACCTTCGTCGACCTTGTAGGTGTGTTCGTCGCTCGTCTTCTCGAACTGGCTAAGCAGATCACGCTGCTCGTCAGTGAGATGTCGCGGGACAAGGATGTTCACGAAGAGCCGATGGTCGCCCTTGCCGAAGCCCTGCAGCACTGGCATACCCTTGCCGCGCAGCACCTTCGTGTCGCCGAACTGGGTACCACCTTGGAACTCAACCTCGACCTGTCCTTCGAGCGTCTCGACAGAGACTTTGGCGCCGAGTGCTGCCTGCACGATCGTGAGGTCGACGCGCGAGAAGATGTCGTTGCCATCGCGCGTGAAGAGCTCGTGCTCGCGAATGCGAATCGACACGTAGAGATCGCCGGTCGGGCCACCCGATGTTCCTGCGTGCCCCTCGCCGGTAAGGCGAATGCGCTGGCCGTCGTGGATGCCTGCGGGGACGTCGACCTGTACCTCGCGACGGGCAAGTGTGCGGCCCTGACCGCTGCAGTCGCCGCAGTGACGCTCGACGATGCGGCCGGTGCCTGAGCACTCGGGGCACGAGGCGGTGCGCACGAAGTCTCCGAAGATCGAGTTCGACACCTGCTGGAGACGTCCGCTGCCACCACACCGCCCGCATGAGGAGACGGGTGAGCCAGGCTCAACGCCGCTGCCAGAGCAGGTCGCGCAGCCAACCGCGACTTCGAGCGGCACCGTCACCTCGGCGCCCGCAGCCGCGTCGGCAAGATCGATGACAACCTCGGCAACGATGTCGGCACCACGTGTCGCCCCGCTGCCGCCACGGCGGCCGCCGAAGACGTCCTCGCCAAAGAACGCGCTGAAGATGTCCGACAGGTCGGCCATGTCGAAGTTGCGCGGCTGGAAGCCGCCCGACTTCAGGCCGGCATGGCCGTAACGGTCGTAGAGTTGGCGCGTTTTGGTGTTCGAAAGCACCTCGTACGCCTCGGACACCTCTCGGAAGCGAACCTCGGCGTCGGGCTCCTCGCTCACATCGGGGTGGAGCTTGCGCGCCAGGGCACGAAACGCCTTCTTAATGGCGCCTTCGTCGGCGTCGCGGGGTACGCCAAGCAGGTCGTAATAGTCGCGTTCGGTCGTCGACATCGAGTTCACATGGTGCCAGCGAGCGCCAGCGCGACCTCGCAGCGACCGGAGCTACTCGTCGGCATAGACGTCTTCGACGAACCGCGAGAGCTCGTGAGCAGCCGAGCGAACGGAACGCAGCGCCTTGTCGTAATCCATCCGCAGCGGACCGAGCAGGCTGACGGCGCCAAGCGTCTGATTGTGAATCCCATACGAGGCGCCCACGAGCGCGAGCGCGCTGAACCCGCTCGTCTGAAGCTCACCACCAACACGTGCGAACGGGCGACGACCGTCGATCGACTCCGCGAGCACCTCAAGGAGCGCGGCCCGCTTCTCAAGTGCTTCGATCAAGCTGCGATACACACCGATCTCCTCGGTACGCAGATCATCGAGCAGCCCAGCCGCGCCGCCGACGTAGAGGCGCCGATCGTCTTCAACCGCATCGAACGCACCACGGATCGCTGCGAGGAACGCTGTCTCACGCGGAGAGAGCTCAGCATCCTCGAACGCGCGCCGCAGGATGCGCGAGCGCAACTTCACGCCTACGAGCCGCTCGCTGAGATAGTCGCCCGCCCACGTGACAAGCCCTGGGTCGACCGGCTGCGAGAAGACGTATCGCTGCTTTGCCACGCCACCTGTCGACGTGATGACGACGACCATCACGACGGTGGGCTGCAACGGCAGCACTTCGACGTGTCGAACGGTTGCGGCTTCGAGCGGCGGCGCCGACACGAGGGCGAACAGGTGCGTCACCTGGCTCAGAACCTCCGTCGTCGTCTGCAACGCCTCCTCGACCTCGGCCCGTGTCGCGGCAAGCCCAAGCGGGAGCTCATGCGGTCGCGTCTCCGGCTGGCTCAGGAGATCGTCGACGTACTCGCGATAGCCCGACTCAGTTGGAATCCGGCCAGCAGACGTGTGCGGATGCGTGAGTAGGCCACGCCGCTCAAGCTCTGCAAGCTCGGCACGAATCGTTGACGACGACACATCGAACCCGGCCCGTTCGACGAGCGTCTTCGACCCGACCGGTGTTCCGTCGGCGACGTACGCCTCGACAATGCGGCGCAGGATCTCGCGCTGGCGCTCTGTCAACATCCCATCCACCTGCCCATGGTAGGCACGGGTTGAGCGCCGAGGCAACGGGCGCCTCGACCAACCCCGGGGCCTCGGCTCCTGACCTAGGTGAGCAGGTCGGCAGTCACGGCGTCGCCGATGAACCGACCGCGACGTGAGAGCGTGACGCCATCCTCCGTCCGCTCGACGAGCCCCAGCTTCAGCAG
>OMIZ01000160.1 GCA_900299235.1 Actinomycetota bacterium | reverse complement strand
GGGGGTTGCATTGTGGGTGGTGCGTCAGGTGACGCATCTCGTGGTTACCGTCTCGGGGCAGGCCAAGGGCCCGCTCGCATTCAGCGTCGTTCCGCGCTAACCCGCCACTCGCGCAGCGCGCGCACGAGATAGACGAACGCGAGAACGAGTAGGGCGTTCCGGGCGAGCAGCGCCCAGACGGTCCAATTCTGTTCGCGAAGGCCGTACTTATCGACGATGTAGGCCGGTTGGGTGAGCACGAGTGCAGCGAAGAGGGCTGCGGCTGCCCGCGCACCGTTCCGCCCGCTGGCAAGCGGGACGATCACCGCCACCCACGTGAGGTACTGCGGCGAAAGCACCTTGCCGAACACGGCGAACGCGGCCACCGTCGCTGCGGCCGCGGTGACCAGGCGCTGGTCGGTGTCGGGGCCGCGCCAGTACTCGCGGATCGCCCAGAGCACGAGAGCGACGGACACGAGCGACGAGATGGTGGCGAGAATGTCAGCGAGCGAGCCGCCAAGGTCGATCGAGCCAGGCTTGCCTGCAATCCAATCGACGTGGTGAATGCCGAGCTTCGCACCTGCGAGCAAGACGGAGCTTGCGAGCGTCTCGATCTCGAGATGACGCTTTGCCTGCGACCAGAGGCTGAAGCCCACACCACCCGGTGCTGCGAGGAAGAACGGCGCAAAGAACACCAGTCCCGCACCAGCCCACCACGCGGCAAACGGCAATCGGCGGCGTGCTCGACGGAGGGCGAGCGGGGCAACAACGCCAGGGAAAAGCTTGACGACCGTTCCGATGCCGAGCCAGATCGCACCCGTCCGTTCGCGCCCTTCGAGTACAGCAAGTAGCGCTACGAGCAGGATCAGCGCGGGCAGTGGGTCGTAGCGGTTGAGGTAGACGGGGCCGAGCAACAACGGGAGCAGGACGACCGGCGCGAGCTGGATCGGTCGAATCGCAAGCCGTCGCGCAATTGCGAGCGCAGCGATCACGCAGCCCGCGCCGCAGAGGGCCATCCAGAGCTTGAACACGAGCACGTAGTGCGCGTTCCAGAGAAGTGCTGGCAGCGCGAACACCGGCACCGAGCCCGGTGGGTATTCGTCGTAGAAATCACGGTACGGAATACGACCATCAAGCACGAGCTCTCGCCCGTAGAGCGAGTAGGCCGAGGTATCACCTGGGTAGGCGTGGCTTAGGAGCCCGCCGTATGCAACAAGTGCGGCGAACGTGAAGAGCAGCAACGCGATCACCGTGCCCGGCGTCGGCCGCGAAACGCGAATCACTTCAGATCCTTGTTCGACTCCATGTCAAACCACATGGCAAACAGGGTGAACTGGCTTCCGGCGATCAGGAGCAGCGCAACGAGCACGACCGTCGCCGCGGGAATGCCGTTACCCGCAATCCGGAAAGCGGTCTCGAGGATCCCGAGCGCAAGACCCGCAGCTGTCATCAAGATCCCGAGGGCGTAGAAGAAGACAAGCGGGTGGAAGTCTCGAATCACGTACTTCTCACGGAGCCGCCAGAAGAACGCCATCAGGAGGAGCCAGGAGATGCGAGGCACGACCTTGCGGATGCGAATGCCGGAGCGTTCGCCGACGCCGTAGATCGGCCGTGAGGGCACATCGCGAACTCGCGCCTTCCACACGTTCAGGTGCACAAGCAGATCATTTGGGAAGCCGTAGCGCGTATAAACGCGGTCGAGATCGAGCAGCTCAAGCATCCCAAGCGAAATCGCCGTATAACCCGCCTGCGAGTCGGCCACATGCCAGTACCCCGATGCGATCTTTGTGAGCAGCGAGAGCACCGCGTTGCCGACAAAGCGATGTCGAGGGATGACCTCCCGCGCGTTGCCATAGAAGAGGCGGTTCGCCTTCGCGTAGTCGACCTCACCACGAGCGACCGGTCCCGCGATCGATTCAAGCTCAGCGGGGTCCATCTGGTTGTCGCCTGCCATCACGACGGCAACGTCGATCCGCTCGGCGAGCGCCCGCTTATAGCCGGTCACGATCGCAGCACCAACACCACCGTTCTCTGCGTGACGAACAACCTCGACACGCAGATCGCCGGAGGCTGACGCCTTCTCGGCGGTCGCGTCGTTTGAGGCGTCATCGACCACGATGATGCGGTCAACAAACGCTGGGATCCCGGCGAGTGTCGCGCCGATCAGAAGCTCTTCGTCGTGCGCCGGAACAACGACGGCGATCGTCTTGCCGTCGAGCATCGGCTACCCGAAAATCCGAACGCGGAAGAGCACCCAGATCGCACGGAACCCGTCGCGCCAGGTGATGTTCTTCCCCTCGTCGTACGTGCGCCCGTAGTACGAGATCGGCAGCTCGTAGATCCGCAGCTTCTTGCGGCAGATCTTCCCCGTGATCTCAGGCTCGATTCCGAACTTGTTCTCTCTGAGATCAAGCGACTGCAAGATCTCACTCCGGAAGGCCTTGTAGCCCGTCTCCATATCGGAGATCGTCGTGTTGAAGAGGATGTTCGTGAGGAGCGACAGAAACTTGTTGCCGACGAGATGCCAGAAGAGGTACACGCGCTGCGGACGCCCACCCGAGAGCCGGGAACCGAGAACGACGTCAGCGACACCGTCGATGATCGGCTGAACGAGCGCTGGCACCTCGAATGGGTCGTACTCCATATCCGCGTCTTGGATGACCGCGATATCACCGGTGATCGCAGGGATACCTGCGCGAAGCGCCGATCCCTTTCCCCCATTCACCTTCTCGATAACCGTTGCCCCGTGCGAACGAGCGATCTCGGCGGTGTTGTCCTTCGAGCCGTCGTCGACAACGATCACCTCGGTATCGAGGTCAAGCTCCGCGATTCGCGTCAGGACCTCACCGATCGTGGCGGCTTCGTTGTACGCGGGGACGAGAAACGTGACTTTCACGGCGTGCCGATCCTACTCGCCCGGCGCGTTGCAAGGAGGGGTGTCAGCACCGCGGCCCCCACAAGAGCACCGTCGATCACCCGATCTCCTGAGTAGGAGAGGTAGTTCGACCACTCAAGCGGACTCACGACGTAGATCCAATCCAGCCCCAGGAAGGCCGCGACAACGAAGGCCGAAGCGAACACGGCAACGTGCGTCGCGCGGGCGAGGAGTACCGCTACCCCAAAGAGCGGCAGGATCAGCGGCCACGTGTCGAGGGAGAGAGCCGGGCGCAGGAGTGCGTGGAGCGCAAGCGGCGCGATTCCTGGGTGACGTACTTCCAGCGAGTGGACAGTGAGAATCGTGTCGGAGTGGACGTGCCGCACTGCAAGCCATACCTGCCACGGAAGAAGCGTCGCCTCGACGAGCAGCCCGGTGACGATCACGGCACGCAGACGCCGCGTCGCAATCAACAGCGCAATCAAGAGCGCGGCGGCGTACACGACCCCTTCGTTCTTTGTGAGCGAAGCACACGCGAGGAAGAACGCCGGCGCAAGCGGGAACCCGACGGCCCCGCGCGCGATCCAGGACGCTGCCGCGAGAACGGCTGCGCCGACAAAGAGCGCAAGCGGGATGTCTGCGTATGCGGTCAGCAGCTGACCGACAAACGCCGGTGCCGCGGCGAGCACGACGAGCCACACCCAGGTAAGTCGCCGCGACACTGAGTCGCGGAAGTACGCGTAGAACGCGGCGATCCCGGCGACGCCGATCAAGAGGAACTGCAGGTGGATCGCCTCCGAGTCGAAGTGGCCCATCGCCCGTGCGGTAACGGCTTCAAGCGACGGCACGAGGAGCGGGTAGTCGAGATGAAGTGGCTGCGCCCCCGACGCTGCGAAGAGGTGCGGGTCGACCCAGCCGAAGAGGGTGAGCGCCTTTGCCTTCATTCCCCACATTGCCCACGCGTCGTAGTTGTCGAGCGGCTTTGCCCGAAACACCGGCCACGCGTGTACCAGGAGAGCACCGAGCGCGAGGAGCGATGCCCAACCGATCAACCCGAGCCGAGGCCGTCGAATCTGGACTGCGGGAATGTCCCCGAAGCGTCGACCAAGTCCAAGCGATAGCGCACAGGTCGCTAGAAGCGCCCACCAGCCGAACGTAATGTGGATGAGAGCGAGGTGTGCCGACAGAATTCCGGTCGCTCCGAGACCAGCGAGATAGCTCGCGCCAAGGGGCAGCCGAAGCAGCGACGCGACACCGATGCCGATGCCGAGCTCGAGCAGGTTCGCGAGCAGTAGCTGCAGGATCACGGCAGGGCCTTCGGTCGCAAGACAACGGTCGCATCGGCAAGCGACGATGCAGGCGTCGCGGGCAGGAACGCGTAGGTCGCGTAGGCTCGATAGACCTCGGCGCGGGTTGTCAGGCCCTCCGGTCGGTCGTTCGGCACGACGATCCACCAGCGGTCGTGAGGGCCCACGCGGGCTGCCCAGGACGAGATCAGCTCAAGGTCAAGCTGCTCGTGAACCGCTGGCGCGATCTGTGCGGAGGCATGGTCGAGATGCGTTCGCGCCGCGGTGAGGTCGTTCCACGTCTTTGGAAACGCGATCACGACTGCTACAACGGCGCCGACAAAGCAGATGAGGCGTCTCACGCTGTGACCCTCACATGCTGCCGTCCGCGACGCGCCACGGCGAGGTCGTCTCTACGCCGTGCGAGGACGTGCGCCGCGGGAGTCGGCGACAACCGCGGCGATTGCGCCGAGGATCAGCCCAAGCAAGAGGCCGATCAGCATCGAGTTGCGGCTTGAGCGCGCCGTCGTCTTCACCGCAACGGCCTTGTTGAGGATCTGCGTGATCGAGACGTTCTCTGCCAGCGCGAGCTGCTCCTGGGTAAGGGACTGTGTCTCGATCAGCGTTCCCTGGCGCTGCTCGGCATTGTCGATCTGGCTCACGAGCACGAGCTGATCGAGCGGGGCAAGCTTCTCCGTCTTGATCGCACTGTTCAGGGCTTCAAGTCGCGTCTTCAGCGCAGCAAGCTGCGCCGCGTAGCTCGTGAGATCGGCCTTGTAGGTGTCGATCACCTTCTGGATGTACGACGAGGTGGTGTGCTGAACCACGTACGCAGCGAGTGCGTTCGCGGCCTCCTGTGTCGCCTTCTGCTTCTTGCCCTGAACGAGAATCTTGATCAGGTTCGCTCCGCGGCTCGCAGCGGTGGTGATGCCCGTCGTCACCGTGGTAACACTGATGTGGCCAGCGTAGGTGTTTGCCGGCATACCACCCGCGTCGGCAGCGGCTTTGAGCGCCTCTTCCGACGTTACGAGCTCCTGGATCGCCCGAGGGCTCGCCTGGTAGGTCAGCACCGGCGTTCCGCCGTTTGGCGTAAACGGCTGGCCGGGAATGATCAGAACCGATGCCTGGAAGAGGCTGCCACCCGAGACCGCAAGCACAGCGCCGAGCACGATGCCCGCGATCGCACCGCCTGCAGGGAGCCACCAGCGCAGCGTGATCGCGCGCTTCCAACGGCTCAGATCAACGTCGCGCTCGGCCTCGCTCGATGGGGAAAGGATGCTCATCTGCCGCCGACTCTAGTCGATGCCCACTCCCACTGCGCCCGGAGACCCTCCTCGAGAGTCGTCTGTGGCGTCCATCCGAGCTCGGTTCGAGCCCTTGTCGTATCGGCTTTCGTGCGCCGCTGATCGCCGGGAACTTCGTCACGACGATGGAGATCGAGTGTCCGACCGGAGATCTCTTCGGCAAGCGCAATCGTCTCGTTCATCGAGGCCTCAAGCGCACCACCGATGTTGTACGTCCCTGAGCCCCGCTCCATTGCGAGGATCGTCGCGGCGACGACGTCGGCAACGTACGTCCAACCCCGCGACTGCTTCCCGTCGCCGAACAGCTCGAACGAGCCGCCCGAGGCAAGCGCTAAGAGGATGCGCGTGAACGCCATGTCAGGCCGCTGGCGCGGACCGAACGCGTTGAAGTAGCGCAACACGACCGCGTCGAGGTTGAACGATCGGTGATACGCGTCGGCGAGGTGCTCGCATGCGAGCTTCGTGATGCCATACGGCGAAAGAGGCTGGGGCGGCGTTTCCTCGGGCGTCGGATAGCGCTCTGCGGCGCCGTAGATCGAGCTCGATGACGCAAACACCACGCGAACACGATCTCGCGCCGCGGCTTCGAAGACCCGCTGCGACGCGAGCACGTTCCGCGTGAGGTACACGGGAAAGACCTCGCCGAAGCTGCGGACTCCCGGCTGTCCTGCCAGGTGGAAGACGCCAGCAAAGCCCGAGAAGTCGAGAGGATCTGTCGCGAGATCGACCCGGCGCACCTCGAGGTCGCGAGCGTTCTCCTCTTTCAGTGCTGGGTCGTAGTAGTCGGTGAACGAGTCGAAGCCGACGACCTCATGCCCAGCAGCAAGCAGCGTCTCCGACAGGTGCGAGCCGATGAACCCGGCCGCACCGGTGACTGCGTAGCGCATGGGGCGTCAGCCTACCGGGTGGCTCGGCTCAAGCCCATAGATGCGGCCGTATCCGGTGAGGTAGACACGGTGTGTGTCCGCAACAACGGGTGAATACTTGCCATCGGGGAACGTCCACACCTGCTTGCCTGTGAGTGCGTCGAGGCCATACGTCGTGCCCTTGAGCGTCGCGAAGTAAACGATTCCGGCGACGACCGTCGGCGAGCCTGAGATCCGACCGTCGGCATCGAACGTCCAACGTGTGTCACCCGTCGCTGCGTCGTAGGCGGAGAATCGCCCGGAGTACGACCCGGTCAAGACGAGGTCGTGCCAGACCGCCGAGGAGGAGTAGACGTAGCCGCCCGTGTAGTGCGACCAGATCAGATCACCGGTGTCGGCACCAAACGAGTAGACCTTGCCGTCAGTCGCGCCAACATAGACACGACCGTACGCAACCGCCGGCGTCGCGTAAAAGTGCCCAGCCGAGCCAAGACGCTGCTGAGCGCTCGATCGCCAGATCTCCTTGCCTGTCGTCGCGCTAACGGCGTAGACACTCGAGCCGTAGGTCCCGAAGTAGACCCGTCCTCCGACGACCGCGACGCCACCCTTCACCTTCCCGTCGGACTTGAACTTCCACCAGAGACGTCCAGTTCGGGCCGAAAACGCGTACACGTATCCATCCCAGTCGCCGACATAGACAGAGTCGCCGACGACGACGGGCGAGGTCTCTGAGGGGCCGATCGGGCGGCTCCAACGCACGTCGCCCGACCCAGCCCAGTAGGCGACGATGTGACCCTTGCCGCCCGAGGCGTTGCAGGGTCGCGGATTGAGGAACGCGACGTAGACCGTCGCGTCCGCGACCGCTGGTGAGGCAGCTTGGCACCGATCGGTCTGGTGCGCCCAGGCACGAAGCCCCGTCGTCGCGTTGATCGCGAAGACCATCCCGGAGTTCGTTGCGAAGTACAGACGCCCGTACGCGACGACCGGCGGGAACTCGACGAGCGTCTGCGCGTGGAAGAGCCACGCCTGGCGGAACGGTGGTCGCAGCGTGATCCCGACAGCGACACGTCGACGCGACGCGTCGAAACCGTAAGCAGGCCAGACGACGCCGGGACCCGTGATGACAGGCGGAGCGATCGTCGTCACAAACTGCTCAGTCGAGGAGCCTCGGATGTCGCGTCCAGCCTGACGGACGTGCAGCACGTACGCACCCGCCGCAATCAGCGCCACGATGAGAGTGCCTGCCCCACCGTAGACCAGCCGCCGTCTCATGAGTCGCTGCGCGTGTTCTCCGTGTTGAGAGGTGGTTGAGGCAGCGCTTCGAGCCGGCCGTTTACCTCGCGGAGGATCACTTCGCCAAAGTATCGGGTCAAGATCACTCCATCTTCAAAGTCGCCGAGGTGCGGCTCGGGTCGACCACCAGCAGCGAGTTCCAGCGCGAGTTCCGGGTACCGAGAGCCTGCAGCGGTGGGCAACGGGAAGCCGCCGCCGAACCGCGGGTTGACGTCGGTAACCGGCAGTGACCCGTCAGGTTCTCGGAAGCACTGCACGTTTGCCGGCCCAACGATCCCGAGCGCTTCGGCAACACGCGCACCGTGCTCGATCAGGTCGCGATCCTTGATCGTCTTTCCCTTGATCGTCTCGCCACCCTTCGACTCAATCATCGTGCGCGGAACGGCATTGAGGCAGCGACTCTCGAGGTCACAAAACACGTCGATCGAGAACTCTTCGCCAGCACAGGCGCGCTGCACCATTGAGGGGGTGTCGACGCGAGCGAGGAAGTAGTCGAGCTCCTGATGGTTGTTCGCCCGGTAGATGCCCCGAGACCCGAAGCCACGCCGTGCCTTGACGAGAACGGGAAAAGGAAGATCGTCGGGCAGCGCATCGGGAAGCCACGTCGGTGGCGTCGGGAGGCCAACCTCCTCAAAGAACCTATGCGCGAGCCACTTGTCGGCGCAGCGCCGGATCGCGTCGATTCCCGCAAGCAGCACGAGCGCGGGAATCTCGTCGCGATGCGTGGCAAGGATCTCGTGGTCGAGATCGGTGAGCGGCACGACGAGCGTTGCACCGTACTGCCGCACAAGCGCCGCAAGCGCGCCGATGTACCCCGGATCGCCAACCGCTGGGATCAGCTCACGGTGATCTGCGGCGTACAACGCCGGGGCGAGTTCGCTGAGATCCGTGGCAACGGTCGTGGCACCGGCACGTCGAAACGCCGTGACGATGTCGACGCGCTGACCGGCGCAAGTGAAGAGCACGACCGTCACGCGCCATCAGCGTAGTTGATACCCCTGCCGTCGCCTCGCCAAGGGGGTGCTTACACTTGTGCGGATGCGGCGACCCGTTGAGCCCCGCACCGCCATCGTGACCGGAGCGACCGGGCAGGATGGCTATTTCCTCATCCGCCGCCTCCTGGCCGATGGGTGGACGGTTCACGCCCCCGTACGCGACATCCAGGCCGCCGAGGCGCTCTTTGAGCGGCATCCTGGGCTTCGACCGGTTCGGCGTGACCTTCGCGATCCGGGCCCGCTTTGCGCTCTTGTGGGTGACGTACGACCCGAGGAGTTCTACAACCTCGCTGGCGAGAGCAGTGTCGGCGCATCGTTCGCGGATCCACGCGCGACGTGGGAGTCAAATGCCCACATCGTTGTGTCGCTCCTTGATGCCGTACGCCTCGATAGCCCCGAGACACGCTTCTACCAGGCGTCGTCGGGCGAGATGTTCGGGTCGGCGCCGGGTGCCAGCGTCGTTCACGACGAGCGCTCTGCTCTCAACCCGCAGAGTCCCTATGCCGCGGCTAAAGCCGCCGCGCATCTGCTGTGCCGTAGCTATCGCGAGTCCTATGACGTGCGAATCGCGTGCGGCATCCTTTTCAACCACGAGTCGCGACGGCGCGGCTCACGCTTTCTCACGCGGAAGGTGATCGACCATCTCGTCGCACTCCACACAGGCAGGGCGATTGGGCCGCTGGCGCTCGGCAACCTGAAGGTGCAGCGCGACTGGGGCTTCGCGCCCGAGTACGCCGACGGGATGATCACGATCCTTCGCCAAACCCAGGTTCGCGGCGACGACGACATCGCTTCGAACTACCGCGACTACGTCCTTGGCACGGGGCGTCTGCACCACGTGTGGGAACTCGTCGACCGCGCATTTGCGCTGGCTGGCCACACGCTGACCTGGGAGCTCGAGGGCGACGATCCCGTCGCCTGGTCGGCCCAGTTCGCCGACACAGGCATGACCGCGGTGGTCGTTGACCCGTCGTTCATTCGCCCAGCCGACCCGGTCGCAATCGCCGCCGATCCTTCCCGGATCACAGCTGAACTTGGCTGGCAGCCCGGCGAAGGGCTTGACGGCTTCTTGCGCGACATGCTCGACGACGCGCTCGGCCAGTCGGCCTCCTAGCCCCGTCCCTAGTAGAGAAGGAACGGGAGCTCGGCGACCGCCGAGACCGCGAGCACGGTGAGGGCGCCTCGCCGCCAGCGACTATGGAGCCGATCGAACGCCGTTGCGAAACCGAGAGCCCACGCTCCCGCCGCGGTGAGCATGTAGGTCGCCTTGAGCACGTCACCGTCCGGGGTCGGATACGACACGGTGAAGAGCACGTACGACGCAACACCAAAGAGCGGCACGAGCACGATCGGTAGCCGTTCGGGACGTCGACGCGTTTCCCCGAGCAAGAACACCCAGCCAGCTAGGGCGAGAAGCGTCGGCACGATCCCGACGAGCGACTGAATCACCATCTCGGTGCGCGCTGTTGCGCCCGGCGTTCCGTGACCGCCGTTCCCACCGCCATTCCAGGCCCACACGCCGAAGTAATCACCCCACGCCTCCGCGTAGGTGGTGGGCAACAGGCGGTTCAAGAAGTGCCGCTTGTACGGGGCAGTCACGACCGCCGGAACCCCTGGGTCGACGTAGAACGCCGCAGGGCGTCGCTCCAAGAGCGGCTTCTGCACCGTCGGCCGATTGAAGACGGGCGAGCCGCCATAGGTGCCGTACTGGTGGATGTACCACGGTGCTGCGATCACGCCAGCAACGACAACGACGATCGCCGCCTCACGAAACCGACGCCCGACCGCGAGGGCGAGCACGCAGGCGGCAACCGCCCAGAGCGCGGGCGCACGCACGAGCTGCGCGAGTCCGAGCGTCAAGCCAAGCGCCCACGCTCGGCGTGGATTGACGAACGTCCGCACGCACAGCAGGAGCGCAATTGTCGTCAGACACAACGACAGCGTCTCGGGATGGAACATCGCCTCGTCCTTGACGGCCAGCGGAAAGAGCGCCACGAAGCCTGCCGCGAGGAGCGCCCGCTGCGGCCGTACGGGCCACAGCTCGCGCGCGAGGCGATGGACGGCGATCACCGTCGCCGCGAGAAAGACGACATTGAGTGCCATGCCCGCGCGGTGCCACTCACCTACGCCGAGGTGACGTGCGACCCAGTCGGCGACGCCCGCGACGGTGTAGTAGCCGGGCGGCGTGTAGTACTCGCCCGTGTAATGCGGCAGCTGACCGCCGAAGATCAGTCCGTCTGCGTACTGCATGTGCTCGACCCCGTCGTACCCCGCGCTTGGGAAGTACTGCGACACGTTCCAAAGGCCAAGCAGGACGCTAAAACAGACAACGGCCGTGAGCGACCGATCGCGGGCCGCGAGCCGAACGACTGCGCTACCCACCCTGTGTCCAGCCGCCTGTCGATCCCCGATAGGTGCCCCCGAACAGCGCAAGCGGCGTCCGAAAGAGGATCAACAGGTCGATGCGCCAGGAGCGGTGATCGACGTACCAAACGTCAAGCTCAATCCGCTCTGCCCAGGGAAGAGCCGCCCGACCATGGATCTGCGCCCAGCCGGTGAGGCCCGGGTGCACCTCAAGGCGACGACGTTGGTGAGGCGTGTACTGCTCAACCTGGTACCGCAGCGTCGGCCGTGGACCGATCAGCGACATCTCACCACGCACCACGTTCCACAGCTGCGGCAGCTCATCGATCGACAGTCGCCGCAGCAACGCGCCGCTCTTCGTAATGCGGCTGTCTCCCTTGTCGACCGCGAAACCCGCACCCTTCTTCTCGGCATCGACGATCATCGTGCGCAGCTTCAAGAGCTCGAAGTCGACACCATCCTTCCCAACCCGCGTCTGGCGATAGAGCACCGGCCCTCGGTCCTCAAGCTTCACCGCGAGCGCGGCGAGCGCGAGGAACGGCGAGGCGACGATCAGCCCGAGCGAGGCGACGCTAACATCGAAGAGGCGGTTCAACGCGTTCCTGCCGCGGCCTCCCACGTCGCGGGTACGCCGCGACGCAGGTAGTTGAGGAGCGCCTTCGTGGTCGCCCAGGAAACGAGTGTGTAGTACCAGGCGAGCGCCGCGAACGGGACGCGCACACGGGCCTTGCCAAGCAGTGCTAGCCCGAGAAAGCCGATCTGGCCAAGAAGCGTGAGCCAGTAGAGAACGCTGCCGCTCTCGCCGACAAGCAACGCAATGTTCGCCCCGAGCGCGATCAGATGGAGAAGCCCCGTGAGATACCGGAGGTGTCTGTGCGAGACGATCGCCAGCCAGTAGAGCGGCGGCAGGCGGCGCAGCATCTTGCCGCGCAAGACGATCAGCCAGCAGTGCTCAAACATCCGCACCTTTCGGCGGTACTCCTCCTCGGTGTCCTTGGACGGCTTTTCAGACGCGACGGCAGCAGGCTCGTAGACCGCACGCAGGCCGTTTTGCACCATGCGGTAGGGAAACGACAGATCGTGTCCCATCGACGGGTGAACTTCTATGTAGGCGCTCCGCCGAACCGCGTAAATCGAGCCGTTGCCGCCTGTCACTGAGCCGATCGCTGACTCGTTTGCGCGCAGCCACATCTCGTAACGCCAGTACGCACCTTCCTTGTTGACCCCGTCTGCGTCGAGGATGGCGAGTCGGCCACAGACGTATCCGACGGAAGGATCGGCGAGCGGGCGCACAAGCACCCTCAGCGCATCTGGCGCCCACGTGCAGTTCGCATCGGAGAAGGCGAGGACGTCTGCATCGTCACCGAACGCTCGAACGGCCTTGTCTTGCGCCTGGATCTTTCCACCACGTTCGTTGACGAGGAGCTGCACTCGGGGCTCACGTGTGGCGATCGCCGCGACGAGGTCGTTTGTCGCATCGGTCGACGCGTCAGACGAGACGACAATCTTCAGCTTGTCGGCTGGATAGTCGAGTGCGAGGAGGTTCTCGAGGCGCCGCTCGATCACCGCAGCCTCGTTGTAGGCGGCGACGACGATCAACACTCGCGGCAGAATCTCGCTGGCGGCAGGCGCCCGCCGATAGAGACGCGCAATCCCGGCAACGACGACGCCATAGGCGACGTGCGTCCAGAGGATCAGCCCGATGCAGAGCCAGAACAAGATCGCGATCGCAAGCACCGCGGCGAGTGTAAACGTCGCGCACGCTCGCCCTAGGCCGATTCCGCGGACGGCTAACCGAAAATGCGAATCCGGATGAGGGTCCAGAGACCCTCGAAGCCGTGGCGCCAGTGGATCTTCTTGCCCTCGGCATAGGTGCGGCCGTAGTACGCGATCGGCACCTCGTACACCGAAGGACGGCGGAGTGACACGCGCGCCGTGATCTCGCAGTCGATCGCAAAATTCGGCTCGGTGAGGCGGATATCGCGTAGCAGGTCGGTACGGATCGCCTTGTAGCCCGTCCCGACGTCGGAGAGCGACGTGTCGTAGAGCACGTTCGCCGTGAGCGTCATCACCTTGTTACCGAGCGAATGCCAGAAGCGATGTACGCGCTGCGGTTTGCCTCCGGAGAAACGCGAGCCGTAGACCATGTCGGCCACGCCACGGCGGAGGGGGTCGAGCAGTGCCGGAATATCGTCGACGTCGTACTCAAGGTCGCCGTCCTGAATAACGGTGACCTCACCATCGAGGTGCGGAAGCCCGGCGATCACTGCAGTCCCTTTGCCACCGTTCTTCTTGTGCACCACGACGACGTCGTCGCGCCCCTCGGCCCAGGCATCGACGATTTCGCTCGTCCCGTCAGTGGAACCGTCGTCGACGATCACAATCTGCTTGGGCACATCGAGCTCCAACAGCCGCGCGAGCACATGCTCGACGGTGGCAGCCTCGTTGTAGACGGGGATGAGGAACGAGACGCGCACGGCGCGCCGACGCTATCAGGATCAGTACCCGGAGGCCTGAATCTCGCCGCGAGTAACGCCGTGCCGCAGGAGAATCGCGATGACCTGCTCAGGGGTGACCTGGAACGGCGCGAGTTGCGGGCGGTAGCTCACGCTCCCGTAGATGATCGTGCTCGTCCGCTGGTCGGCGGTCTCGACCAGACGGCCCTTCCCATCGAAGCAGAGCCTCAGCGCGAACCTATTCGCGCCTTCGCGATAGATCAAGCAGGCGAAGCCGGGATCGAATCGATAGGCGGAAAGACGTGCATTGTCGAGCGGAGAGCCCGTGAGACTCTTGATGAGCCGGATCTCGGCAATCTGCTTCGCGTTGGCCGTCCGCCCCTCGTGTCGACCGATTACTACGCTCCCGGCCAGGAGAACGCACAGGGCACCTGCGACAACGAGCACGCGGGGCGGCATCACGTGCGCGCCTCAGCAATCACATCGCGTAGGACCATCCGGTACCGCTCGATCGCAACCGTGCGGTCAGCCTCACGCTCGACGAACGCACGACCACGGCGACCCATCTCCTCAAGGTCGTATGCGCCCGCACGCATCTCGCGAATGACCGCGGCGAGCGCGTCGGGGCGCCCAGGCGGAACAACAACGCCGCATCCCTCGCGCTCGACCACTTGGGCTGTCTCGCTCGACGCCTGCGCCGCAACGATTACGGGCCGACCTGCGGCCATGATCCCGTACAGCCGACTTGGAACGACGTAGCCGGCGAGCCCCTTGGCGAGCCCGACTACGTGCACCGTTGCGGCCGAGAGCGAGTGACTCAGCATCTCGCGTGGCTGGTACGGAAGGAAGGTGACAAGGTCCGCTTCGAGCCGCCCCGTGAGCTCGACGAGTTCAGCATGTCGAGCACCGGCTCCCACGATCACGATGCGTGTGTCGTCGAGGTCGCGCAGGAACGTCGCTGCGCGGATGACCGCATCGAGGTTCTGCGCGTAGCCGACATTGCCTGAGTGCATCACGACGAACTTCCCTGCAAGGTCGTTCTCGCGTGACCACTCGTTGTCTTGTCGTTCCGGTCGAATTGCGGTCGTATCTACCCAGTTCGAAATCACCCGGAGACGCGCGGGGTCCGCGCCCTTCGCCTCAAGCTTCATACGCATCGTTTCGCCGATCGCGACGACGCGGTCGGCCCGCCGAAGGTAGTAGCGAATCGCCTTCCGCAGAATGCCCACGATTACTGGATTCGTGAGCCGACCCAGTTCGACGGCAGCCTCGGGAAACACGTCCTGTGAAATTACAACGAGCGGTACACCAAACCGGCGGGCAGCAACGTAGGCGACGTCGGCGATGATTGGCGGATCGGTCATACAGAGAACTACATCCGGCTTCTCCTGCGCGAGCGCGACTCCGGCCGATGAGGCGAGGTACGTGAGGTAGTTGAGCGCGCGGAGGCTGAGCTTGCGCCGCTCGTAGGTCGTTGACGGGACGCGGACGATCTCGACACCACGATGCGTCATCCGGTTGTCGCGGCCATCAGACCCTCCCATACGACCGCTCACGACCGTGATGTCGAACTCATCGGCGAGTCCTGCGCATAGCTCGGCAAGGAGGTGGGCGGTCGCCTCGACACCTGGCCAGTAGTACTGGTTCAGCACGAGAATCTTGGGCTTACGTCCCTTAGCCATGGTGTTCCTGCCCATCGCGGACGGTGGTCGTAGCGAGCGCGAGCGCACCGACCCAGAACGTCAGGACGGCGAGATTGCCTGCGGCGTAGATGTAGCTCTGAAACAGCGCCGCGAGGAAGCCACCAAGCGTGATCGCGGCGAGCGCAACCGGCGCGGATCGCGCCTGCCCCGCAAGCGTCGGTACGACCCGCACGACGATCCAGAGCAGCGATAGGCCGAAGATCACGAACGCCGCGAGCCCTGCGATCCCAAGCTGCATCAGCCACCCGATGTAGGCGTTTTCTGGACGGGCTCCCTGGAAGATGTAGTACCGGTCGACGAAGACTCTGTCCTCGGTTCCAAAGCCAAAGCCGAAGAGGGGACGCTCCTCGGCGGTCTTGAGCGCCCCGCGCCACGCGGCAATACGTCCGCTCGACGTGAAGGCCCCGACGGCACCGAACGTTCCCGTGAAGAAGGGGTGTCCGAGCTCTCCCGAGCGGGAGACCGGGTAGATCGCAATGGGGGTCGCCCCGTTTGTTGGCCGTGTCAACAGGAGTGGAAACTCGGAGGTGTCCTTTGCCGACTGCGGGGTAGCGGAGGGCGTTGTGGCCGTCGGTGCCGATGGGCCGTGCGTTGTGCTGCTCGGCGAAGTTGGCTGCGTCGAGGATGCACTCGGAGTGAAGGCTTGGATCTGTGTGTTGCCAACAAACCGCAGTGAACTGACACCAACGGCGACCGCGAGCAGCACTCCCACGACGACGATGAGCTTCAGTCGGTCGATTACGGGGCGCGGAAGAAGCGCGGTAAGGAACACGAGCGCCACCCCAGACGCGACGATCGCACCGCGCGATTCGGACGCGACGACCGATCCAAAAACCAGCAGAAAGAGCAGCGCGCCGATCCGGCGGAGCCGTGCCGTTGAGGCCTCTAGCCCAACCCAGGCAGCAGCAGGGGTCGAAAGGGACGCGAGGAGCGCGACGGTGTTCGCGTTCTCGCCGAAGCCGCGGTAGCGCGTCGGCGCAGATCCCGGTTGCCACCAGACGACCGCGTCATTTCGAGCAACAACAAGCAGCACGAGACCCGCAAGTGCTACGAGGGCTGTCCCGGCAGCGATGCCGATGATCAGGCGCTCACGTTCGCGAGCACGACCGGCAGAGCCGGCCGCGAGCAGCCCACCCACGGCGAGAACTGCACCGAACGACACGGCGCGCTCGACGGTGAGCTTCGGCTGCACTGACCACAGGGCCGACACGATCGTGAGCACGCCGAGAAACGAGGCTGTCGCCGCCGGGAGCAGAGGAATGCGAAGCGGCGTTGGCCTCGCAAGGGCATAGAGCGCCGAGAGGATCGCCATCAGCAGCAGCGAGCCCCAGCGTGCGGAACCCGCATGGTCGTGCAGCCACGTCACGGAACTCGATGCCGAGGAGATGATGAGGATCGTGAGTGCAAGACCCGCGACGGTGATCGCACCCACAGGCCACCGTTGAAGCCAGCCGCGCACGGGCGAGAAGCATACTCCTGAAGCCGTTAGGCTCACGCTGGCGTGCCCACCCTACCGCTCCCCGAGTCAGAATCTCGTGCGCTCACATTTTCGGTGATCGTGCCCGCGTTCCGCGCCGAATCGAGTATTCGGGCGACGATCGAGAGCCTCCTCGCTCAGACCTATCGGGTGCACGAGATCATCGTGGTCGATGACGGCTCGCCCGACGCGACGGCCGACGTCGTCGCAACCTTCGGTGCACCCGTGTCGTTGATCCGACAGGCGAATGCCGGCACAGCAGCGGCTCGTAACCGAGGGATCGCAGCGGCGACCGGAGACGTCGTGTGCTTTCTCGATGCCGATGACGTGTACGAGCCCCGCCGTCTCGCGTCGGTCGCAGCAGCCTTCGCCGCCGAGCCGGAACTCGATGCAGTGCTCACCGATGCGGCGCTCGTCGAACCGACCCGTACAGTCCTCGCGAGCAGTTGGTGGCCGCTGGCTGCACGGCGCGACCGACTCGACATCCGCGCCAAGATCATCTTCTGCGCGCTGTGTATCCGACGGCCAGCGCTCACCGCGCTCGGCCCGTTCGATCGTCGCTTCCACCTGCTCGAAGATGTCGAGATGTGGCACCGAATCGTCTGCCGCGGTTACCGCGTGGGCTACGTCGACGAGCCGAGCTACATCTACAAGATCAACCCGACCGGGAAGACCCAGGGAGCGCGGACCGCGCACGGCGAGTGGGAGCTCTTCCGTATCGACCTGAGGTACGCCTTGGCATTGCCGACCCCGCATGGGTGGCGGCCGCGTCTCCTCCTACGCAGCCTGCGCCACCTGCGGACAGCGCTTCGCGCGAGGTTTGAACGGTGAGGCCCATCCGCATCGCACTCCTTACTGAGATCCCGGCGCCCTACCGTCTCCCACTCTTCAACGAGCTCGCGGCCGCGCCTGACGTCGAGCTGAACGTGCTGTTTCTTGCCGCAGCCGATCCCAAGCGCCCCTACACATTGCATGCGAGTGAGATGCGCTTCCCGCATCGAATCTTGCGGGGTGCGAGCATCGTTCGCGGTGGACGCTGGCTCGTCCTCAACAGAGGTGTGAAGCGCCAACTCCAGACCTTCCGGCCAGATGTCGTCATCGTCGGCGGCTGGAATCAGCCGGCGTTCTGGCTGGCACGCCGGTACGCACGACGTCACAACGTGCCGCTCGTCGTCTGGGTCGAAAGCACAGCACGCGATCAGCGGTCGGGTAGCGGCCCGCTCGAACGAGCAAAACGCTCGATGATCTCAAGCTGCGCAGCGTTCGTCGTGCCAGGCCGCGCTTCCCGGGAGTACCTGTCGACGCTCGGTGTCGCGTCCGCCCAGATCACCGTTGCACCAAACGCGGTCGACCTTTCCGTGTTTCGCGATGCGGTCGGTGCGATCCGTGCAGACCGTGCTGCGGTGCGGTCAGAGCGTGGGCTCACCCGAACGACCGTCCTCTACGTCGGCCGACTCGACCCTGAGAAGGGTGTCGACGTACTCATCGATGCCATGCGTAACGCAGACGCCGACCTCGTCGTGGTTGGCGATGGGTCGCAGTCAGCTGCGCTACGACAGACCGCCCCGGCGAACGTCAGATTTACCGGCTGGCTCGACCGCGATCAGCTCGTCCCCTGGTTTGCGGCAGCAGATGTGTTCGCACTGCCCTCCCGATCCGAGCAATGGGGGATGGTCTTGAACGAGGCAGCCGCAGCCGGCCTGCCGCTCGTCGCATCGGCTGCCGCGGGGGCGTCCTGGGAACTCATCGATGACGGCGTGAGCGGCACGCGGTTTGAGCCAGGCGATCCGGAGGTGCTTTGGGCGGCGCTCCAGCCGTACCTTGCGGATGCTGAGCTTCGCGAGGCAGCCGGACGCGCGAGTGCAGCCCAGGCCGCAGGTCACACCGCCACCGCCTGGGCGGCAGCTGTGACAGCGCTTGCCTCAACGCTTGTCTCGCCCGACGAGGCGTCGAAATCCCACAGTTAGACTCACCTGGAATGACGCAGGCGAGCGAAAGGCGCGCGTGAGCGCCGTCCCGGGTCAGGTCGAACCACTCGTCATCGAAGCGACGCGGGGCTGGCGAAGCCTCGGCCTCGCTGACCTCTGGCGGTCGCGCGAGCTGCTCTGGTTCCTCACGAGCCGCGAGATCAAGAGCCGCTACCGCCAGATGGCGCTCGGCCCGCTGTGGATCATCCTGCGGCCGCTCCTCACGATGATCATCTTCACCGTGCTGTTTGGCCACATTGCACGGCTGCCCTCAAACGGTATTCCCTATCCGCTCTTCACGTTCTCTGCCTTGATCGCCTGGACGTACTTCTCCACGGCGGTTGGAGCAACGTCAGGAAGCCTCGTCTCACAACTCGGCCTGATCTCGAAGGTGTACTTCCCCCGCCTCGTCATTCCAATCGCGGCAGCTCTCGGCGGACTCGTCGACCTTGTATTCGCGTTCGCCGTACTCGGCGTGATGATGGCGGCGTACGGCTGGGCGCCGACATGGTGGGTTGCTGCAGTCCCGCTCTACGTCATCTACGCGATGCTCACCGCACTCGCAATCGGCCTGTGGACGGCTACGGCCGCGGTGAAGTTCCGCGACCTCCAGTACGCGACGACCTACGGACTCCAGATCTGGCTCTACGCGACTCCTGTCGCCTATTCAGCAAGCCTGATTCCGCAGAGTTGGCAGCTTGTCTACCAACTCAACCCCATGTACTGGGTTGTCGCGGGCTTCCGCTACGGCCTGCTCGGCGAAGGTGTCGGGCCACGACCGATCATGCTGATCCCGCTCGGTGCCGTGCTGCTGCTCGTCGTCTCGGGCGCCTACGTCTTCCGTCGTACCGAGCGCACAGTGGTGGATTCCCAGTAGATGAGCGACCTCGCCGTCAGCGTCCAAGCACTGTCAAAGCGCTACCGCATCGGTGCGCCCGCAGCCCGCTCGTCCGGCCTCGGACAGACGCTTGTGCGGTCGGTGACGAACCCCTTCGCCTACCTCTCAGCGAGCATGCGAGAGCCAACAAAGGCGGAGACCCTCTGGGCCGTTCGCGACGTGAGCTTCGACGTCCCGAAAGGACAGGTTGTCGGAATCATTGGCCGGAACGGTGCGGGAAAAAGCACCCTGCTCAAGCTCCTCTCCCGCATCACGGAGCCCACATCGGGCCGGGCGGTGATCGAGGGGCGCCTCGGCAGTCTGCTCGAGGTCGGGGCTGGGTTCCATCCCGAACTGACAGGCCGCGAGAACATCTTCCTGAACGGCGCGATCCTCGGTATGCATCGCGCGGAGGTGCGAGCCAAGTTCGGCGACATCGTCGAGTTCTCGGGAGTCGAACGGTTCCTCGACACACCGGTGAAGCGGTACTCAAGCGGCATGTACGTCCGGCTCGCGTTCGCAGTTGCCGCCCACCTTGAGCCCGAAGTATTGATCGTCGACGAGGTACTCGCAGTCGGCGACGCCGAGTTCCAGAGACGCTGCCTAGGCAAGATGGAATCGATTGGCAAAGAGGGACGGACGGTGCTTCTCGTGTCGCACTCGATGCCGACAATCAGCCGGTTCTGTAAGCGCGCAATCTTGCTTCACGGAGGCGCTATTGCGGCGGACGGCCCGGTAAACGACGTCGTTGCCACCTATCTCCAGTCGGGGCATGGGATCGGTAGCTCCGTGACCTGGGACGAAGCAACAGCGCCAGGAAGCGCTTTCGCCCGACTACGCGCGATACGGGCAGTCGACGCTGACCACGTCACCCAGGATGCATTTGACATTCGTCGCCCGATCGGGATCGAGATGACGTACGACGTTCTTGAACCCCTCAAGTTCGTCCCGTGGATTCAGCTTGAGAGCGACCTTGGCGGTCCGATCTTCAGCGCGTTCGATACCGATCCGGATTGGCGTCAACCGCGGGCACCGGGAACCTACACGAGCACCGCGTGGATTCCCGGCAATCTCATGAACGAAGGCACTGTCCTCGTTACGGCGTCGCTCAACACGTTTGTGTCGGGTGGACGCGCCGACGTCGTGGCGCGCGCGCTCGAAGCGATCACGTTCCAGGTTCTCGATGCAGGCGATGGCACCACCTCACGCGGCGACTACGTTGGGACGTGGACTGCACCGGTACGACCGCTGCTCGCCTGGGATCTCTCGTCGAGCTGACCGACGTGCGAATCGTTCTTCTCGCCAACTCGCAGGGAACAGCCGCCGGCTCAGGCGCTGGCTGGCTTGTCGAAGGCGAGGAGTACCCGGAGCTCGTCCGAGCGAACCTCGCAGATGAGCATGAAGTGATCCCGTTCTCTCGTTCGGGATGGTCTATCGATGACTTTGCACGCCGGATTGACGACATCATCGCCTGTTCACCCGACCTCGTAATCGCCCAGATCGGCATTGTTGAATGCACTCGACGCATTCTCAGTGAACGCGAAAAGGCGTTCTTCTACCGGCTACGGGGCGGGCGGCGAGTTACGAAATGGCTCCACGATCGGCGAAACCCTGTCGTCACTTGGCGAGCACGTGCGGGATTGACCACGCGTGTCGTCCCGCTGCCGCGCTTTGAGTCCCAGCTCCGAACGTTTTCGCTACTCGTCCAGAACGCTGGAAGCAAGGTGCTTTTTGTCGAAATCCCACCGTTTGGTTCGGCATACGAGCACACCTATCTCCGCTTCATCAACACGGACGTCGAGTTGTACAACCGCGCCCTTCGTGCGCACCCTAGCGTCGCGTTGCTCGGAGCGGCTGACGACCTTGACGGCATCTGGCAGCCTGGGACCGTGCACTTCCAACGTCACGGACATCGACTCTTCGCTGACCGCCTAACAGACGCTATTCGCGCATATGCGGAGCGACAAGCGACGGAACAACGATCCTAAGGCGAAGTAACGTATCGTTGCGCCGTGGGCAAGGCACTCGTCATCGGCTCAGAGGGCAACATCGGGGCCCCGCTCGTGCTCCATCTTCGCAGCCTCGGCTGGGACGTTCTCGAATCGGATATCCGCCCCGCGTTTCGCCATGACTACGTGATGGCGGACATCAACCATCCCGTCGATCTCCTGCCGGCGTTCGACTGGGGCCCGGATGTCGTCTTCGTGTTGTCAGCGATGGTCAGCCGCGTGACATGTGAGCAGGCGAGTGGGCTTGCCGTGTCGACAAACCTCGGCGGCATCAACAACGTCCTTCAGCTCTGTAAGCGCGTCAACGCAATGACCGTGTTCTTCTCAACATCTGAGGTCTACGGCCCTGATGTGGAAGTGATGGACGAGGCGACGACGGTTCCGAAGCCAAACAACCGCTACGGACTGACGAAGCTCCTCGGCGAACAGCTCGTCGAGTACGAGGTTCGCACTCACGGACTACGTGCCGTGACATTGCGCCCGTTCATGATGTACGACGAGAACGAGGATCTCGGCGATCACCGCTCCGCGATGATCCGCTTTGCGAGCAACCTCGCGGTTGGGAGACCGATCGACGTGCATCGAGGAAGCGCGAGAGGTTGGCTGCACGTCTCCGACGCCATTCGCGCAATCGAAGCGGCGTCCGAGGTAGCCGAGTACGCAGTGATCAACATCGGCCACCCTGACATCGTTCCGATCGAAGAGCTTGCGGAGCGAATCTGCATTCGACTCGAAGCCGACCCTGATCTGCTGACGTTTAGCGACCTGCCTTCACGTATGACTCTCGTCAAGCGCCCGTCCCTTGATCGGCAACGTGACCTGCTGGGTGTGGTGCCGACGGTCTCGCTCGACGAGGGCATCGATCGCGTGTGCTCGCTGATGATTGAACGCGTGACGCACGGGCTGCAGTGAGCAGCGCCGACTCCGACCGATGAGCCAACTTCGCGTCGCGGTACTGCTCGCAGTCGATAAGAGCTTCGCGACGCTCTCGTATCTCCACGGTTGGCCCCGCGGACTCGCGGCCGATCCGCGATTGACGTGCACGTTCGTGAACACACTCGACCCAGACCGACGGTTGAGGAACCGCTGGATCCTGCGCCAGTGCGATGCGATCGTGATGTTGCACTCGGTCTTTTCGCAGGGGAACCTCCTGCGGGGTGACCTCGCTGCGTTGATCAAGCGAACAACGAAGCCGAAGGCCTGGTTCATCGGAAACGAGTACAAGTTGATGCCCGAGAAGATGGCGTTTGGTGAAGAGTTTGGGATCAACGTCCTGGTCTCACAGATCCTTGCTGAGCCGGTGCTTGACCTCTACCGAGAGCGACTCGGCTGCAACGTCGTCGCGATTCCCAACACCGGCTTTGACCCGTCTGTGTTCGCACCCGGCCCACCCCTGGCTGACCGCCCGATCGACATCGGGTACCGCGCGTTCGATACGCCGTGGTATGTCGGCTATCGCGACCGAGCGGTGCTTGCGGAGACGTTTACTCGCACGCGCATGGCTGGCTTGCGCGTCGACGTGTCGATTGATCCGAATGACCGATTCGATGAGACCGGCTGGGCCACCTTTCTTCAAAGCTGCAAGGTGCAGCTCGGGTGTGAAGCAGGAACAGACTTCTTCGAACTCGACGACCACACACGCCTTGGCGTGAACGCGTACCTCGACGAGCATCCCAACGCGACGTTTGACGATGTTGCGGAGCGCTTCTTCCTGGAGTATCCGAGCCCGGTATCCGGAAGGACGATCAGTGGCCGCGTTATCGAGGCGGCCGCAACGAAGACGCCGCTGGTGTTGCTCGAGGGTGCGTATGGCGGGCTTTTTCAACCCGGCGAGCACTACATCTCGTTGCAGCGCGACTTCGAAAATCTTGACGACGTGCTCACGCAACTCGCCGATCTCGACCGTTGTGAGCGGCTGGCTGAGGCGGCCTTCGAGGTCGCCTCCGCCCGGTGCACTTACAACGCGTTGATCACACCGTTGCTGGCCGAGATTGAGAAGGTCGCGCGACAAACGTCTTAGCTACGCCAACCTGCCAAAGGCTAGAAATTCCACTCGACGAAGCCGTCGAAGAACCGTTCCCAAAGAGGGGCCTGCCTTGCATAGGAGTGCGCTTCGGCCGTCGCTCGACCCGACGCCTCAAACGAGTTCGGCGTGTCAAGCGCGAGCGTCGCATAGTGGGCGAGGCCGTCCACGTCGTCGATATCGACGAGATACCCGTTGACCCCGTGCTCGATAAGGTCGTTCGCCTGGCCCACCCGCGTCGACACAAGAGGCACGCCGACAGCGAGCGACTCAAGCACAGCCTTAGGCCCGCCTTCCTGCCTCGAGCTGATCAAGTAAGCGTCTAGCGCCTGGTAGAGCTGCCCCATACCCCGATACGACTTAGGATGAACGTGAACGTAGGGAATCCCACGTTCGGAGAGGCGAGTCTTCACGTAGCCGCGAGCCGGCCCGGACAGCAAGACATGCAGGTCAGGAAAGGACTGTACGAGGCGAGCCGCAACGTCCACAAACACATCTGGGCCTTTAATGGCCTTCGGCTCAAGACCCTCACCCCAGCCGACGCCGTCCTTCTGGAACGAGCCAATTACAGGGACAGAGAGCGGCAGGCCGAGCGTGCGCCGAGCCTCGGCGCACGATGCCTGCGTTCGCAAAGCGAAGAGCGCGAGTTCAATCCCAATGGGGATGAGATGAACCTTATCGGGCGCGATGCCCGATTCGAGGACGATCTCGCGCATCTCGCGGTGCGAGACTTGAATGCGTGACAGACGCTCGTGCGTCTGCCTGAGTCGTTCGTAGATCGTGTCGAAGTCGGGATAGCCGGTTCCCGGCTTCCCATGAAAGTACGCCGTCGCGACGCGATGGGAGCGAAGGTCGGTCGCTCTCCCTAAGAGATCAAACTGGCTTCCAAAGAAGACGCTCTGTGCATCGAGCAGGTTCAGCCGCCTTCGCTCCTCCACCCGAATCCCGAGTCCGCGGGCAACACGACGAACGCTTGCCATCTCCTCGTCGATGACCCACGATGCCCAGTCACCCACCGGCAACAGACGCGTGTAAGGGCGAAAGCGCGTTGCTCGTACCCTGAACCCAGCTGCCTCAACACGTCGTGCAATCGATCGCGCTCGATCGATTGCACGGACGGTCGCAATATCCCCACCCGGCGCACTCAAGGCGTAATCCCAAGCACCTCGAGGTACCGGTCGGCCACATCGCCGATCGTCGGCGGGGCCACCGCGCCTCGAAAGCGATCGTACTGCTGGGAGAGCTGCTCCAAGGCGCCCGGGATGTCCTCTGGTGTCGCAAAGCCAAGGCCCCCCCGACCAACAAGTTCGCCGTTGCTTCCGCTTTCGAGATAGAGCGCAGGGAGTCCACACGACAGCGCCTCGATCAACGCATTCGAACATGGCTCGTGCCTGCTCGCACATACGTACACGTGATGAGATCGCAGCAGGGCAGCGAGCTCATGCTGATCGACGGGTGGCGCCATCTCGATGTTCACGAACACCTCCTGTACACGTCCAACAAACGTCATCTCGAAACGCTCCCAATCGAGATTGGCATCGAGCCAACGGAACGTCTCAAGACCCTTGTTGGGATTGTCTGACCACGCGCTCGCGATCAAGCGGAGTCTCCCTGCGGGCGACATGCGCGTCCCGATGCCTTCGGCCGGGAAGAACAGCTGAGGGTCCGATGCGTTGTGAATGATCGTCGGGTACTGGAAGGTCAGGCCAAGATCGCGGTGGGCGGCGGCGCTGTATTCCGATTGGAACACCGTGGCGTCGGCAAACGCCGCGTTAGCTGCTTCAATTGCCGCATCCGTACCATCGTCGTGCCCCCGGTAGATCCCCACAGGCCCATCGACACGGTGGACGAGACGGCAGGTCGGCCTTCGGAGCGCCTGGAGTCGCTCAGCGTCGTAGTTGAACGAGTTGAAGAGGCAGGCCACGGTCGACCTTGAGATCGTGTTGATCTCAACCTTGAGTCCGCGGCGTTCGAACTCGCCGATCAGCGTGCGAAGGAACTGGTGGCCCCCACCCGACGGGGGTGGAACGAAGTCGTGAAAAACGGCGACGTCAAAGTCCTGAAAGGAACTGCGGAGTCGAAGCATCGTGTGACGTAGCAACCTCACACTCCGTGACCGTCGGATCCGTGATACCCGAAACATGAGAGCGAGCGCGACTCGGCGCCTGAGCACGCGAAGTGAACTCATGAATGGCCCGATTCTGGCGGGGCTTGCAGGGGATGGAGCGGGAGTACCTCGGCGAGCAGCGAGCGCGAATTGAGCACTTCCAACGTGCACCCCTCCGCGGCGAGGATCGCTGACCAGTCACCGATCCGGCCGATGAACCCCATGTTGACCTGGCTGTGGGCGTCAGAACTCACGGCCCCGCGCTCGCGATCCAGGCCACGCACATCGTCGTCTCCAAGCCAGAAGTACCGCCGGTCGTAGAGGTCGACACCGACCAGAACAATCTGCTTCCACCCAAGTAGCCACGCGGCGTTAATCGTGTCGTGGAGCGTCGATGACGCGTGCGTCAACCCAGCTTCGAAGCGCCGACTCGGCTGATCGCCAATAAACGTCGTGAACGGCACGATGCGTCGCTTTGGCATCAGACCACGCGCAAATGCGACGTTCGCCGCAACCGCGCGTTGTTCGTGCTGCACGAGCAACGTCGTATCCGAGAACCGGGGATTCGCGGCGAGCGTTGAAAAGTACAAAGTGAGATCTTCGTCGAAGCCCGAGCTTAGGAGCGTGCTGTCGGAAACTCCACGAATGAGATGAAAGTCGCAGCGAACAAAGTCCTGCCGCACAAACCAGTTGAAACCGAACGTATCGTGCTCCTCGATCGCCAACCACTCACGTGGGGTGATGGCGTTGAGCGACGCCCCCGAGCCGAAGACGTAGACGGTGTCCGAGCGACGCCGTTCGCGAAGCTCGTCCACCGCTCGCACCTCGTAGTCGGCGATCGCGAACTGTGCCTGCCTCCACGGAGCGCTCTCCTGACGACGGCGACGCACGCCGTCACGGAACAACACAACCCGCCGACGCAGGCGAGCGCTTTCGAAGAGCAGACGATCAACGCCGCGCATAGCACTCCATCATGTTTCGCCAGAACGCAAAGGGACGCTTGATCCCAAGTAATCGCAATACAAACCGCAGGTGGTCGCGCACAGGATGAGCATACGGCGATTCGCGATACGGATAGTGAAACGACACGTCGGCGAAGCCAAGATTGGTCAGGATCTGCGCGAGCACCCGGTCCGAGAAGACAACCCAATTGCGTGGCGGGTCGAGGGTGGGCAGGTCCTGGAAGAGCCGATACACCGGCCCTCCCGCATTGGGCGTGGCGAGAGCCACGAGCCAGCCACCAGTACGAAGCCACGATGCCGCCGCGGTCAGCGTCTCGATCGGGCGATTGAGGTGCTGCAACGAGCCCCGCAAGACAACGAGGTCAGCCCAAGCCTCACCCTCCGGCAGCGAGAAGGAGATCCCCTTCTCCTCATCGTGGACGCGCCGCTCGAAAAACCGGGCTTCGTACTCGCTACCGCTCATGCCTCCACCAGCGTCATCAGTCCATCGACGAAGCGGACGCGCTGGAGCGCAACCTCTCCGGCGACGTTCGACACCGCGACACCAAGTGCGACGATCTCGTCACCAAAGGCCGCAAGCTCCCATCGTCCCGAGGCGATCGGCCGCGGGAACAGCCGAACGAACCTCCCGTCGCGGAGTTCTGCCCCGACGAAAGGAACGCGCTGGAACACGTCGCCGTGCGTCTCGATACGCACGCCGGCAGGATGCTGCTCTAGCGAGACCGTAAGCGGTTTCGCGATCGTTCCCGACACCGCCTGGTGTGCGCCCACCGCCGTCGCAGAACGCCAGGGGACGCCCGTCGCTTCGGAGACCGTCCGCAAGAGGGCAACAGCGTCGTAGGTTTCGGGCCGCATGTCACGGGTGTCATGACTGAAAAACGAGAGAACGCGCGGACGCCCGTCGGCCTTCACGGCGAGGAAACACCCCGTCGCGATCTCCTCCGTCATGTCGTTGTAGCGCGATCGGTAGTCGATGCAGCGATAGACCACTCGGCGCATCCCACCCGGTTTGAGGAAGTTGATCCGTGACGGGTGGTAGGCACCCCACGCGTCAGGCGCACCGAACCAGTTGAAGCGATAGAGGTCGTCCGTGGGGACTGAACGGTGCGAGACACGGTTGGAGTAGTCGATCGGGATCGTCTCCTCAAGCCATCGTGACGCAGCGTCATCCTCGATCGTTCCACCGGCGCGAAACGCGGGTGGGAACGCACCACGCTCAAGCAGCCTCCGAGTGAGCACCGCGTTGCACTCGTTGCTCGTGAGCCACGACTCCGACCATTGGTCGCCAGCACCGTTTGCAGGGGGCACGTGGTAATGCCAATACCGTCCGTCGAGCTCAACCGGCAGCGAGTGGATCCTGTCCCACGTGTCGTGATACTCGGCTACACGACATTTCGGGTTCGTCCTGAAGCCGGTGAAATCCATGATGAACCAGTTGAATCGGTATAGATCGCCGAAGCTGTCGCAGTGCGTCGCGCGCCACGCAGGCAACGTCAGCTCAGCGAGAGAGACGAGGATGTCGTCCCAGTTGTCGAAGAACTCCGCCGAGCCGTCCGGATTGCGTCGGGCATCGCCGCCAAGAGGCCCCTCCGTATCGATCGCATGCACGACGTAGACGCACGGCTCACTCATACCGCGGCCTCTGACGGGAACGTTCCGAGATCGACTGTTGCGAGCGTCAGCAACTCCTCGAACCCATGATCCGCTCGAACACGCTCAAGTCGTTCGTTGACGCGCACGAGGGCGTCGTAATCGGCAAAGGTATCGACGACAGCACGAACGTGGGCGTAGTTGCCGTACGGGCACGTGAGCGATACCTGCGCGAAGACATCGGGGTGGCGGTAGAGGTACGGGGTCACGTGCTCGCGCTCGTACGGGTCGCGTGCCTCCGCCGCCGCGGTGATCAGTGCATCCGTGGCGACGACCTCGACCTCAAGACCAATCGGGAAGCTCGGCTCGATCGAACTCGAGACGATCGCGGGGCGACCCGCCTCGACCCACGCGGCAACGTGATCGAGGATCACGTCGGGAGAGACGAATGGCCGATCAGCACAGATCCGCACGATGTGATCGGGTCGATGAGGCATTGCCTCGACGCACGCGGCAAAGCGACCGAGGACATCTGCCTCGTCACCACGGAAGACGTCGGCACCAGCCTGCCCGGCCAACTCGGCGACCGGATCGTCGCCATGCAGCGTCGAGGTCGCGACCCACACCGGCAGCTCGGTCGCACGGAGCCGCGCGACGATGTGTTCAAGGAGCGTGACGTCCCCAAATGGACGCAGCACCTTGGCCGGAAGCCTCGTCGACCCTGCCCGCGCCTGCAGGATGATCGCGCCGCCCGAATGGGCGTCAGCGCTCATCGGCTCCGACGAGCATCTCCCACTGCAGCGTCGTGTCATCGGGTACGTCAACTGCAAGACGATGGCCGAGGACACGACCCAGCTCAACCGGGCTGATTCCCGTGCCTGGCCGCTTCACGTCAAGGACATCCTCGGTGATTACGGTGCCCGCAGCGAGATCACCACGGGATACCAAGCTGCGTCGAGCATGTGTGCGAGCGGCCTGCTCGTTCACGAGCACTGCCTTGCTCGCTGAGCCGAGAATCGCGCGTAGGCCGTCGAGCTCGGCTCGCAGTCGAACGAAACCGTCCGGTTCGAACGCGTGGTAGTGGTCGTTGCCCGGCAGTGACGCGTCGAGCGTGAAGTGCTTCTCGATCACCCGGGCGCCCAGCGTGTACGCAGCAGCGATCACGGCGTAGCTGTCCCCTGGCTGCGTGTGGTCGGAGTAGCCCAATGCGATGCCGGGGAACGCCGACCGTAGTCCGACCAGCCCACCGACCGCAGCGTCAGCTGCGGCAGTCGGGTACGAGAGCGTGCACTGCAGCAATGCGACCGACTGCGCACCTTCCGTCTGCAGCAGCGCGACTGCAGCCGCGATCTCGTCGAGCGTTGAGGCTCCGGTCGAGAGAGCGACGCTCTTCCCTGTGCGTGCAACACGCCTGAGCAGCACCGGGTTCGTGATGTCGGCCGAGGCGATCTTCCATGTTCCAACGAGCGGATCAAGCCAAGAGACGCAGTCAGTATCGAACGGTGTTGTGAGGAACAACACACCGGCGGCCTCGCATTCGGCGGCGAGCGCGCGATAGTCGCTCTCTTTGAGCCC
This sequence comes from Actinomycetota bacterium, assembly GCA_900299235.1. Lineage (GTDB taxonomy): Bacteria > Actinomycetota > Thermoleophilia > Gaiellales > Gaiellaceae > PALSA-600. The sequence goes on along the minus strand of OMIZ01000160.1, from coordinate 36,001 downwards.
GTCGTACTTCAAGAAAAGCTCGAACTGGGTCGCCGTTGGCTCCTGCGTTCGGTCCCAATACGCCGCTGACGACTTGGTCGCGATGCGCGATGCGCTGTAGGTCTGGAACTTGATTGCATCGACGCCAGCGCCTGCAGCCGCCCGAACCATCTCGCGCGCGGCATCGAGATCGCCGCCGTGATTGACCCCTGCCTCTGCGATGAGAAAGATCGGGGCGTCCCAGCCCGCATACGTCGCCAAGTCGATCGGAGCGGCAGGCGTCATCCGTCAGTGTTCTTCCGCATCGCGCGCTCGATGTATCCGTCGTAATCCTCGCGAGCCGACGTCATGTTCTCCCCGTGAAAGCGGTAGCGGTAGAGCGGCAGCTCAACCCGATGGATCTGCCACTTCCGTTCAAAGCGAAGCCGGAGGTCAAGATCTTCAGCCATCAGGAAGCTCTCGTCGTACAAACCGATCTCGACAAGCCGCTCCTTGCGGAACATGATTCCGCAGCCGATCGGTGCGGCGTCGACCGCCTCACGCGAAACGTGCTCTTCATCGGCGTTGACCGTTATGTAATCGCACGCAATCGCACTCATGTGGGGGTTGAGGTCGAGGAAGAGATGCAGAATGCGTAGAAAGTCTGGGTGGACGTAGTCGTCGGCGTCGACGCGCACGACGTATCGGGCGTTCGCCTCGCGGATGCCGCGGTTGATCGAGGCTGGCAGCCCGAGTCGCGACTCGTTCGTCAGCATGCGTACGTGGGGCGCGAACTTCTCCGCGATCCGGGCAGTCGCGTCCTCGGAGCCGTCGTCAACCAGAATGATCTCGTACAACTCATCGTCAAGCGTCTGATACACAAGGCTCCGCAGCGCACGTTCGACGTAGAGTTCTTCGTTGTGCGCCGGGACGATGACCGCAATGTCAGGAAAGGTCGTCACTTCAGTCGAGCCTGACAGATTGTCATGAGCGTCGCGCATTCGCAATATGCGCTGGAAAAGCGCCGAAGATCGCTTCAATCTACCATCATCGGTTGGAACGCCCATGCTCCGCGTCTTCGCAAATGCCACGGTCACCAACGCACCCTACGGCGGAGCAAACTCGTTTCTGCGTGCGCTCTATCGCGAGTTGCGCTCACGCGGGATACGCGTGACCCACAACCCAACCGATTCGGTCGATGTCGCGTTTCTGAACGGGCTCACCGACAACCTCACGGTTGAGACCGCACAAGAGTTCAACGGACGCGGCGTTCCGGTGGTTCATCGCCGCGTCGGGTATGCCTTTCGTGGGTCGCCTGAGATGCGCGCCGTCATCGATGGCGTCGTTGAGGGGGATCGCCAGCAACTCGCGTTCGATCCGTACGTTCGCACCGTGATCTTCCAGAGCGTCTACAGCGCAGAGGTATTCCGGACGTCCGGATTCGCGGGCGACTCGGTAATCATCCATAACGGCACCGATTCAACGGTGTTTGGCCTGGATGACCGGCGACTCCCGTTCATGCGCCCCCGTCGCCGCGCATATTGGGATGGAAAGGGGCCGTTTCGCCTTGCGATCACCTCATGGTCGAAGGACGAGCGGAAGGGTTTCGCGTACTTCCGGCAGTTCGACAAGGAACTGCGGCACCTGCCCGGCATTACCATCTCGTACGTCGGCCGGGTTCCCGAGGGTCTCACGTTCGATTCGATCGCCGTGCAGACGCCACAGCGAGCGCGAGACCTCGGGCGTTTCCTTCGAACATGCCACGGCTTCCTCGCATTTTCCGAAAAGGAGACCTGTTCAAACGCGCTCCTAGAGGCGATCAACTCCGGCCTTCAGGTGATCTACCTCGACTCGGGAGCAAACAAGGAGCTTGCCGCCCCGTATGGCGTGTCATTTGAAGGTTCCCTTGCCGACGCCGTCGCGAAGCTCCAGAAGGGGTATCAGACTCGGCTGAGGAACGCACCTGAACACCCCTACGACATCGGGCCGGTTGCCGACCGCTACCTTGAGGTGTTCACCCGGGCGATCGAACAGGGACCTGTCTCGTAAACATCCTGCAGGTGTCGACGTCTGACCGCCGAGGCGGCGCCGAAGGTGTCGCTCTCGGGCTGCGTGACGGCTATGCGCAGGCAGGTCACGGGTCGTGGCTTGCCGTTGGTTACCCGTCACGCAACGATCCTGCGGTGCTCACGCTCTCGCCAGAGCGCCAGCGCGTTCGTTCCATGTGGGATCGCAGCCGCGGTCGTGAGGAGTTCCGGTTTCCCGCGACACGCACGCTGCTCGACCTTCCACCAACGCGACCTGATGTCGTCCACGCCCACAACCTGCACGGCTGGTACTTCGATCTTCGCGAGCTGATTCGACTCTCGCACGAGGTGCAGCTGCACGTGACGATGCACGACAACTGGCTGCTCACTGGACACTGCGCCCATTCGTTTACCTGCGAGCGCTGGCGCAGCGGCTGCGGGTCGTGCCCCGACCTCGGGATCTACCCCGCGATCTCACGCGATGCCACGGCGCGAAACTGGAATACGAAGCGCGAGATCTATCGGCAGTCACACCTGCACGTTGCTGCGCCATCACAGTGGCTTCTCTCCCGCATGGAGGAATCGATGCTTACCGCTGCGTCGTCTCGCGTCATCCGCAATGGCGTCGACCTCGCGACCTTCTGCCCGGCAGATCGACGCGCTGCTCGAGGGGCGCTTGACTTGCCGCAGGAACGCCCGATTCTCCTATTCGCGGCTGCCGGGATCGTTGATAACCCCTGGAAGGATTGGCCGACGCTCAAGGCAGCGTTCCAGCAACTTGTCGACGTCTGGCCTGATCCGTCGGTCCCGTTGCTCGTCGGCCTCGGCGACGATCCAGAGATCGCATCAGACAATCCAAACATCCGTCTCCTCCCGTTCGTTAGCGATCCAGATGCCGTCGCTCGCGTCTACCACGCGGCTGACATCTACGTTCACGCTGCGCGCGCCGACACGTTCCCGACCACCGTGCTTGAGGCACTTGCGTGCGGACTGCCCGTCGTCGCCACGGCCGTGGGCGGCATCCCCGAGCAGGTCAAGACCTCCGGCCCAGACGCCACTGGCGTGCTCGTTCCGCCCGCCGACCCACGCGCACTTGCAAGCGCGCTTACTTCTCTCCTCTCCGATCCGGTTCGACGAACCAGCGTTGGCGAGGCCGCCGCGAACTCGGCGCGTGCAGAGTTCGACATGCAGATGACGACAGCGGCATACCTCAGATGGTTTGAAGAGACACGATGCTGACGATCTTCGCGGTACCAAAGGCGTTCCAGCCTCCATTCGACCTGATCCAGAACCAGGCGATCGACAGCTGGGTTGCACTCGGCGCGCACGTCGTTTTGATCGGTGATGAGGAAGGGGTCGCCGAGGCGGCCGCACGCGTCGGTGCCACCCACGCCGCCCACGTCGAACGCAACGACTACGGCACTCCGCGCCTAGACTCGGCGTTCGCTGCCGCGCGACAGAGCTCTGATCACTCCGTGCTGTGCTTTGCAAACTGTGACATCGTCTTGCCACAGGAGCTTGCCTCAGTTGCCGCGAACCTCGCGGGGGCCCACGCGAAGTTCCTGCTCGTCGGGCGCTGCGTGGATATCGACCCGACCGATGTGCACACGCCCGCAGCGATTGCGGCCGGGTCGATTCGCGGACACGACTACCTCGACTGGTTCGTCTTCAGCCGTGACCTGTTTGTCGATCTCCCACCGTTTGTTCTTGGACGTGCCGGGTTCGACAACTGGCTTGTGTGGGAAGCCCGTCACGTCGGCGCGGCGGTCGTCGATGCCTCCGACGCGTTTCTCGCGATCCACCAGCGCCACGAGCACAGCCACCTCGCAGGTGGGGTGGCGTGGGCGTATGGCGGCCCCGAGGCTCAGGCAAACATCGAACTTGCAGGTGGACGCCGACACCTCTACTCGATGCTTGACGCAACCCACCGTCTCCGCTCCGACGGAATGATCGTTCCGCGTCGCAGCTCCAGATTGCGCCTCGCCCACCACGCGCATCAGGCGAAACTCGTCGCCGGACGCGTCAAGACCGCCTTCGGCCGATGAGCGCTCCAGACGTCAGTGTTGTTATCCCCACACGAAACCGACGCGATCTCTGCCGGCTCGCCGTCGAAAGCTGCTTGACCGACCAGAGCCTGTCTGTCGAGGTAATCGTTGTCGACGATGGTGGAACAGACGACACGCTTGACTACCTCACCGACCTTCCAATAGTCGGAATTTGGCAGGAGTGGGCCGGTCGCTCAGCAGCTCGCAACCGGGGTATCGAAGCGGCGACCGCACCGCTCATCGCGTTTCTCGACTCCGACGACCTGTCACTACCGCGACGATTTGAACGCCAGGTCGCGGCGATGCAAGAAGACGACATTGGCGCGTGGGGACAGGTCACGTTCATCGACGAAGACGGCGAGCCGATCCTCGATGACACCGCGACCATTCAGCGGGAGATCGCCGAGACCGCGGCGCGCGCCGCTACCCCCGAGGTGCTGGCGGTGCGAATGCGCATCTACCCATCCACCGTCCTGATCTCGCGTGAAGCGGTCGCCTCCGTGGGAGGTTTCCGAGAAGAGCTGCTCGTCGCTGAAGACATCGAGTGGCTCCTGCGTATCCGGCGTCATGGCACGCTCGCGTTCGTTCCCGAACCAGTCGCGTTGATTCGCCACCACGGGGGCAACACGCAGTCGGAGCCGATGTTTCGGGCCTCTGCATCGTTCACCGAGCAGCTCGCCGCCGAAGCGAGCGGACACGGTGATCGCCGCTACCGCGCCCGCCTGCGTCACTACCGGGCGCGGTCGCTGTGGTCGCTCGGCGAAAACCGCGAGGCTGCACGCACGGGCTGGCAGGCGCTACGCGACGACCCCTCAGTGGCGTTCGAACCAGGGTTCCTGAAGCGTCACGTTCTCAGCCACCTTCCCGCAAGCGTCGTCAATGCTCGCCGCCACGGCCTCAAGGCGCCCAAATGAGCCGAGCCGTATCCTGAGACAATGGCCACGGAACAACACGGTCTCTTCACCACCCTTCGAACGCTCGCACTCCCACGCAGCCAGCGGTTGAGTCGCGACGGCATCGCTTTCGCGCGGATCTGGCCGAAGCTCAACACCGTTCCGGGCCTACTGATCTCGCCCATCCAGGAGTTCTGGCTCTTCCAGGCCGCCCGGGCGCTCCCGCACACGGCGACGATCGTCGAGATCGGAAGCTTCAAAGGTCGCTCAACCTCCGCGCTCGCGTACGGCTGCCGCGGTACTGAGCGCCACGTCTACGCCCTTGACACGTTTGACGGCAACGACAACGACTTCGACACGCGCGGCTTTCGCGATGAGTTCGACGCGAATATCGCCCGCGGCGGGTTGACGGCGTACGTGACCGCGATTCCAGGCCGATCGCTCGAAACCGCGCAGACATGGGAGCGCCCAATCGACCTGCTGTTCATCGACGGCTCACACGACTTCGACGATGTCGTCGCAGACTTCCACAGCTTTGTCCGGCACGTCAGGCCGGGCGGTCTCGTCGCCGCGCACGACGTCCTTCCCACCTGGGAGGGGGTCGACCGGGCGTGGCGCGACGTGATCGCGCCGACCCTCATCGACACAGGCGCGTGCGCGACTCTCGCCTACGGCCGAACGCCGGCCTGAGCCGTACGGAACATCTCGACATAGCGAGGCGCGAGAGCGCTCCAGTCGAAGCTCTCCGCTCGCTCAATGTTGCGCCGACCCACATCCGCCTGGGCACTCGCGACACCGGACGCGAGCGCGCCCGGTACATCGACATCGACGAGCTGTCCCGGGTCACCGACAAGCCACGCGAAATGGTCTGTGCAGTGCACCACCACCGGGAGCCCTGCGGCCATCGCCTCGACAATCCCAAGGCCAAACCCCTCCTCACGCGCAGCGTGAGCGAACACGTCGGCGGCGGCGTACACGAGCGGCATCTCGTCACGTCTGAGCCTCAGGTGCACGAACCGTGCCCCAAGCACGTTGCGTGCGTGATCGAGCAACGCAGGCTCTTCCGGAGCCCCGACGATCACAAGTGTCCAGTCGGATGGCAGGCGAACCGCTTCATCGATGAGCGCATCGACTCGCTTGTGGCGAGCATTGATCGCTGCAACATCGAGCACGATCTTCGTGTCGACCGGAAGTCCGAGCTCTCGCCTGCACTCATGCTTCTCCTCGGTCGACCGAAAGCGCTGCGTGTGGAGTCCATAGGGTATCTCAAAGGTCGCCGTCGCCGGACGCCCTCCGGCCCGCGCCGCGTCGAACGCGGACGGCGTAAGGACGTGCAGGAGGTCGGCCCGGGACGCGCTCGCAGGCGTCAACCCGAGACCGTCAGTCAGCAGGAGAGTGACATCGAGGCGAAGTCGGCGTCGCATCGCCGCGAGGACGTTGCCGAGATACGGCTCGGAGTAGTGCACGACACCGATCCTGTCGCGCCGCACCCGCATCGCGAGCCGCGCGGCAAATGCTGCCACCTCGAGTCGATAGGCACGCTCATCACCAAGCCGCGCCAGCAGACTATCCCGGTGCGGGACGTGAATCGCGACTTCGCCTGCCCCCTGCGAAACAGCGGCGTACAACGTCGCGTCGATGTCGTCACGAACGACGTCGAACAACTCGCGTGTGTACCGCTCAAACCCGCGCGGGACATACCCAAGACCGGTACACGCGAGCGCAACGCGTCTCATGCGAGCAACTCCTCCCACACGGCGACCGTCTCTCGTGCTGTCGTCTCCCAGCGAAACTGCGCCGCCTGGCGCGGGCCTGCATCGCGCCACCGCCCGCCGTCACCGCTCGCGATCTCTGCGAGCGAGGACGCAAAGCCACGGACATCTCTCGGGTCGTGGAGCACACCTGCCGAGCCGACGACCTCTGGCAACGACGTGCTGTTCGAGCAGATCACCGGTGCGCCGGAAGCAAGCGCTTCAGCGACCTGAAAGCCGAAGCCTTCGAAGAGCGATGGATCGATGTAGGCCGTTGCACCACGGTAGATCTCGGCGAGCGCATCTCCAGAGAGGTAGCCGATCCAGTGGGTGTGCTCAAGGATCCCAAGCTCGCTCGCGCGCCTTCGCTGCTCTTCAGCTGTCGCAACCACCGGGCCAGCAACAACGAGGGGTGGCAGGCCGGGAACGCGCCGACGTGCCTCGGCATAGGCCTCGAGTGCGACGCGCGAGTTGTCGCGCGGATCGTCTGACGAGAAGTGCAGGACGTACCCGTGAGGGCGCTCAAATCGCGCCCGAATCGCGGCAATCTCGCCAGCTTCACGTGCCGGACGAAACACGCGCGATACGCCGGGATACACGAGACGGATCCGCTCTTCCGGAACGCCCCGGGACACGACGTCGCGGAGTGTCGCTTTCGAACTCACCATCACGACCCCTGCGCGACGGAGGCTCACCGGAAACAACCCGCGGATCAGTGCACCGGCGAGCGTGTGGCGGAGCCCTGACGGCTTACCGGCGATCGCCTCGCGGTACTTCGGATCTTCAAACAGGTAGAGCGATAGCGGCGTCCGCGTTGCAACCGGTAGCCGGTCGCTTGTCGAATGGAGAAGCGCCAGACCACCTGATCGGGCCGCCCGTGGCATCCCAACCTGCTCCCACACGGAGGCTGGACGTGGATTGATTGCCTGCCGCTTGAGCCGTTCAGCCCCGGTAGGAAACGACGCTGCCAGATCCGCCAACACAACGAGTTCGAGCGAGGTGTCAACGGTCGCGAGACACGGCAGCATCTCGGCGAGGTAGCGCGCGACGCCCTTGCCTCGCATCGACAGGCTGCTCGCGTCGAGACCGACGCGACGCCGCTCAGTCAGTCGAGGCGTGGGCATCGAGGCGACGACTGCCGACGATCTCAGCCACTTCGTGGCGGTGCTCACCGAGCCAGTCGAGCAGCCGATCGAGTCCCTCGCGAACCGTGACCGTGGGCTGCCAACCGAGCAGCGCATTTGCGCGCGCGACATCCGCAACAAACACCTTCTGATCTCCGAGGCGCGGCTCGTCGAACGTGAAGCTCGGCGATCTTCCCAGCCGCTGCTCCAGATATGCGATTAGCTCAAGAAGGGACAGGACGTTGTTCGGCCCGCCCCCTGCATTGATCGCTGTACCCGCAACGACGTCAGCGTGTTCGGCGCATCGGATGTAGAGGTCAACGAGATCGTCGACAAACAGGAGGTCGCGCACCTGCCGACCGTCACCGTAGATCGTGAAGGGGAGTTCCGAGAGGGCGGCGAGGCTCAGCCAGGCAACCCAGCCCTGATCTTCGATGCCGTATTGCCGAGGGCCAAAGATGCACGACTGGCGGAGCGACACGGTCTTCACCCCGAAGCTGCGGTGGTAGTCGAGCACGTACTGATCGGCAGCACCCTTTGAGCACGCATAGGGCGACTGGAAATCGAGCGGTCGATCCTCGCGCGTCCCGTCCGGCGCAGCTGGGTCGAACCACCGCCCGTCGCGTATTTCGAGCGCACCTGTATCAGCGCCGTACACCTTGTTTGTCGACGCATTGATCAGTAGCGCGTCGGGCGTGTGGAGGCGCACAGCCTCACAGACATTGAACGTTCCGAGAGCGTTGATCTCAAAATCAGCGCGCGGTGCCCGGATCGATGTCGTGACGGCGACTTGACCGGCGAGATGAAGTACGGCCTGAGCGTCGCCGTGCGCAGCGAAGACTGCTGCAAGCTCGGCCGTGTCACGCACGTCCGTCGTGTGAAACTCGGCGATCGCGCCCTGCTCGTTCAGCCACCGCAGATTGAGGTCGGCGCCCGGCCGCGAGAGGTCGTCGATGCCGACGACGACATCTCCGCGCTCCGCGAGGAGACGAGCGGTGTTACATCCGATGAAACCGGCAATACCGGTGATGATCCATTTCATGAGCGTCGCGACCCGGAAGACTCATCGGGTGGCCTCTTATACTAGTCCTGTGTCCTCTGACCTTCCGCGGTCGGCACCGCGCAGGCCAATGACAGCGGGCCGATGAACGTCGCGTTTCTTCTCATCGACGGCAACGTCACGGGTGGCCAAGTGGTCGCACATGAACTGATGCGTGGTGTGCGTGACGCGGGCGGTACGCCACTCGCCTACCTACCAACGGGCGGGCCAATGGCTGCACGGCTTGAGGAGGACGGGATCGCAGTGGCCCGCCTCCCGCTTCGCCGAAGCTACCGCATCGACCAGGCGCGGGCGTTTGCTCGAACGCTCAAACGCGCACAGTGCGACGTCGTCAATACGCACACGTTGTACGTCGGCAACCAGCTTGCGCGCCTCGCTGCGTCGTTCGCCCGCATCCCCCTCGTCCAGCACGCACACATCGTCGAGCACTACAGCGCTCGACCGCCCATCGCATATCTTCAGCGCGGAATCGAGCATGCGACAATCCGAATTCCGGCGGCCTTCATCGCAGTGTCAGATCCGATTCGCGACCATCTGATTGCCGCAGGTGCTCGAGCAGACCGGATCCGTGTTATCCACAACGGTGTCGCACTCGCCCCTGACTCCGACCCTCCCGAACAGGAGGGCCTGACGCTCGTGTGCCCGGCGCGTCTCGCCGCCGTGAAAGGACAGGACGTCCTGATCGAAGCGCTCGCGCTAACACCCAATGATGTTCGCGTGCGCCTTGTGGGCGACGACCTCGAAGGTGGAGTGTTTCGGCAGGAGTTGGAGCGCCGTGTTGATGACCTTGGCCTGGCGACTCGGGTCGAATTCCTCGGCCACCGAAGCGACCTCGCCGACCTGATTAAGGAGGCTCAGGGAACGGTGCTCCCCTCCCGCGATGAGGGCCTTCCTCTCGTCGCGCTCGAAGCCATGGCAGCCTCGCGTCCGGTGGTTGCAAGCGCGGTTGGCGGCCTCCCCGCACTCATCGACGACGGAAAGAACGGCCTGCTCGTGCAGCACGACTCACCCCGTGACCTTGCAGACGCGCTCATCCGTCTGCGCAACGATCCAGCATTGCGCCGCACTCTCGGTCGCGCCGGCCGCGCGCATGTAGCAACGCACTTCTCAGCCGAACAGATGCGCCAACAAACGCTTGCGATCTTCGAGCAGGTAGCCCGTTGACTGGGCGCGGCGTCGCTCGAGCAGCGAAAGGTCGCGTCGCCGCCCTCGCGACACGACTAACTCCGTCTGTGCGGGCGCCCTCTGTACGTGTGTCCTATGGAACCGAAGCAATCCCGCCGCCGGACGTGCCGACCGGCGGCGGGATCATCAAGTTTCAGCGACTCGCGGAAACGCTCCCGCACCACGGGTTTCGGTTCAACGTGCTCTATCTCGGATCGAGCAGCCTTGCGCCGGACTGGCGTGAAGCTGTCACCCGTGCTCGCTCGCGCGGGGCGATCGTGGTGGTAAATCAGAACGGTGTCGCCTACCCCGCGTGGGCTGGCACCACGACCGACGAGATCAACGCGCCGCTCGCCGAGTTGCTACACCAATGCGACTACGTCTTCTTCCAAAGCGCCTTCTGCAAGGCGTCGGCGGATCGGTTTCTCGGCCCCCGCGACGCGCGCTTCGAGATCCTCTACAACGCGGTCGACACGACACGGTTTTCACCACCGGCGCGCCCGGCAAAGCCCGGGCTCCGACTCCTGCTTGGTGGCGATCAGTTCCAGCGTTACCGCTTCGAAACGGCGGCTCGCACGCTTGCACTCGTTCATGCCGATCGCCCGGACGCGGAGCTCTTTGTGACGGGACGACTCCGCTTTGCGGCCGAAGCTGAGGCAGCGCACCAAGCTGAGGCTCTACTCGCTGAGCTCGGCATCCGTGACCGTGTCCACTTCCTCGGGCCGTATAGCCAGGTGGACGCCCCGCGCATCCTCGGCGACGCGCACATCCTGCTGCACACGAAGGTCAACGACCCGTGCCCATCACTCGTTATCGAGGCGATGGCATGTGGGCTTCCCGTAGTGCATTCAATGAGTGGCGGGGTACCCGAACTTGTGGGTGATGACGCCGGCATCGGCGTGGCGTCAAGCGCGACCTGGGATGCTGACACACCACCAGCTCCTGCCGACCTAGCTCGGGCTGTTCTCGAAATCGCCGACCACCGCGAGAGGTACGCGCGCGCCGCGCGCCTGCGAGCGATCGAGCGATTTGATCTCGCAGCATGGACCGAACGACACCTCGCAGTGTTCTCGGAGCTTGTCCGGTGACCGCACCCACGGTCAGCGTGCTCATGCCCGCATACAACGCTGAGGCCTACGTCGCGGATGCTGTCGCGTCGATTCTCCGGCAGACGTTCGTAGATCTTGAACTGCTCGTGGTCGACGACGGCTCAACCGATACCACGCAACGCATCCTCGCCCAATTCGATGATCACCGCCTTACCGTGATCACCCTCCCGCACAACGGGGGTTACACCAAAGCGCTGAACATCGCGATCGAACACGCACGTGGAGAGATCCTCGTTCGTCAGGATGCCGACGATCTCTCCCGTCCAGGACGGATAGCGGCCCAGGTCGCCAGGCTCAGAAGCGATGAGCGACTAGCGATTGTCGGGTCTGACATCGAGGTGATCGACGATGCCGGAGCCCCCATTCGAATCGATCGACAGCCACGAAGCGACGCCGAGATTCGCGTCCGTGCTCTCTTCCAGAATCCCTTCGCTCACTCAAGCGTCGCATTCCGAAGGCGCGACATTGCCACGCTCGGCCATGCCTATGACCCATCGCTTGAGCCGAGCGAGGATTACGGACTCTGGTGCGACCTGCTCACGCTCGGTAACGGCGCGAACATTCCCAAGGCACTTGTCGCGTATCGCATCCACCCCGGGCAGGTGAGCAGCACGCGGGCTCAGCGCCAAGAGCGAGCCGCGAGCATCGTCGCGCGACGGAACCTCGCCACGCTTGGGATCGAGGCTGACGACGCAGAACTGAGCGCTGCGCGGGTACTCACGCAGGGATTCCCGCGGCATTTGAGCCTGGAGGAACGGGCCGGAGCACGACTGCTCCTCAAAGCACTCCACCAGCTGAGAGGGCGTCGAAGTGAGCGCAGCATCCACCGAGAGTGCCGACGCGTGGCTCGGCGACTCGCCGCAGCGGCACCGCGCTCGATTCTCACCGATCGAGCGCTGATCGCGAACGTAACGCGCCTCGATCCACTCGCTCCGGTCGCCGCAATCAGGAACGCTGTAGTTCGATGATCGGCACACTCAAGCACCGCGTGCTCTCGAGCCGACTTGCCCGTCGGCACCTTCTGCCGTGGCTTGCGCAGCGTGCGTACCGACGCGCAGGTGGTGCCGCCGAGATCTTCACACCGTCGGCGATCGAAGATGTCCGCGCCGACGGCGCCGCAGCAGGCCTCGCCTATCGCCCCCTCCGGCCGGCGACCTACGAGACGCGAGCGCCATCTCGTGCGCTCCAGGAGGACACGCTCGCCCTTGTGCTCGCCGGTCGATCGCTCGTCAGCAACCACCGTGCAGCCGTCGAGGCTCGCAGTCGTGACGCGGCGGAAATCTACTTTTCAAGCCTGGCGGCGTACACGCGGTATCCCGTGGACGAAGCGTTCAGCTGCGAGATCGCCGACGCCCTCATCTACGCACCGGAAGGGGCGGTTCTCTCCGCCGATGGACGGTTCGTGGCCCAGTCACTCTTTACCGGCCGCCCATGCGCCTTTCCGCGACCTGGGCCCGAGATCCCCTACCTCGCCGGGCGCCACATCTCACTGCTCACCTGGGACGGCGAACTCAACTACGCACACTGGCTGATGGACGCCCTGCCGCGCCTTGCGCTCGCCGGCCCTCTCCCGCCAGATACGCGCGTGATCGTCCCCCAACCCATGCTTCCTTTCCACCGCGAATTCCCACTCCTCGCAGGCGTCGTCGAGAACGCCCTCCGCCCCGTCTCCCCCGGCTGGTACCGCGTCGAGCATCTCACGCTCCTCCACGCCGCGGCACGATCGATCGTGCCGCGACATGACCTCCTTGAAGAGCTACGGGCGACGATCCGACGAGGTGCCGGCCATCCAGAAGCGACGATCCCTTCCCGACGCGTGTGGCTCAGCCGTGCAGGTGTCCGCCGGTCAATTGTCAACGAGGACGAGCTAATTCCCGTCCTCGTCCGGCACGGCTTCGAGACCATCCGACCCGAGGAACTCTCGCCACGCGAGCAGGTGCTCCTCTTCGCTGAGACGGCGATCCTCGCCGGCTACCACGGTGCGGGTAACCACAACGCCTTGTTCATGGAGGCCGGGTCGAAGGTGATCGAGGTGCTCAATCCACGATTGTTTGACCACGGGGTCGCGCGCGCCTCAGCAAGCCTCGGAATCGAGCACTGGTACACGTTCGCCGACGATCTAGGTCATGGCAGCGACGCCCGCCTCGATCCTGCGAAGCTCGACCGCCTGCTGCAATACGCCCTCGACGAGGGCGACGCTACCGACTCGCGCTACTAGACACGCGGCGCAAGACCAAACGCCGCGGCAACCTTGCGCGCGTAGGCCTCGACCGAGAACTCACGCTCGTAGCGTTCGCGGCCGGCATGGGCGAGCTTCGCTCGTAGCATGTCGTCATCGCGCAACGTGACGAGCCCCCGCACCAAGCCCTCGACATCCCCTTCGGGGATGATGAGGCCGGCCTCACCGATCACCTCGGGAATCGCGCCACTGTCGTAGCCAACGACTGGCACACCGCAGGCGAACGCATCGGCGATCACCGCCCCGAACTGCTCTTTCCAGCGCTCGGTTGTCTTGGACGGAACCACGAGGCAGTCGAGCGACCGGTAAAAGGCCCAGAGTTCGTCTTTCGCAAGAAGGCCCACGTAATCGGCACGGCCCTTGAGTGCTGATGACGCGAGCGCCGTTGTGAGGGCACTCGACTCAGGCCCATCACCAGCGATCGCGAGCAACGCATCCGGTACAGCTGCGACTGCTGCGACGGCGTCGTACCACCCCTTCTCGGGCACGAGACGTCCAACAAACCCGACGCGGAATCGTTCGTCATCGCGACGGCGCCTCGCGGGCTCAAGGTCGCCGGGTGCATCGATACCGGCCACAAGGTCGACGCTCGGGATCGATCGGGGCATTCCGACAGCTCGTATGCCCTGTGCGGATTCCTGCGCCACGGCAAGCAGCACATCTAGCCGTGGCCAGAGGTGCCGACGCCGAAGTCGCGTTCGAACGTCCCCCCGCGAAAAAATGTTCTCGCACACCGCACACCCGATGCGGGGACGCCGCGGAGTACGACGGTAGGTCGCAAGCACTTCAAGCGTGATCAGGTCGACGGGTTCTTCTTGCACCCACACGAGATCGGGATCTACTGACGCAAGACACGTGCGAATAGCCTCGGCATCGTCGGCCCACGTCGACCCGGCAGCAGGTAGGAGTTCGACTCCGATCCCCTGCTCTCGGAGCTGGGTAGGCGACGCCCAGCCAAGGCTGCGATGAACGTCAGGCACGTCTGCCTCCGCCGCCCCGAGTACTACGACATCCACGATGTAGCGGGAAGCGAGCTCCCGCAGCACCGCAGCGTGCACGGGATAAAACGCTCGACGGCTGACGAGGAGGAGTGTCGGATCGATACGGTCGCCCATGCGGGATTAGGATGCCTGCTCGCTCCACCGTTCACCTCAAAGGGCACACGTATGACACGCACACGCATCCTCTACGTCCATCACCGGAGCGAGCTCGGAGGCGCCCCTACGAGCCTGTCGTACATCCTGCACAACCTCGACAAGGAACGCTTCGAAGCACACGTGTTCTGTCCGCCAGGCGCTGCAGCCGACCTCTTTCGCAAGTCAGGCGCGATCGTGCACACAGGCGTCGTCGCGAGCTTCACACACATCTGGGCGAGCGTCTACCGAGGTCGGCGGTGGCTGCTTTTCGTGCGCGAGCTGCTCCGTCTACCCGCCCACACCGTGCAGTTTCACCGCTTGCTTGCACGCAACGCGTTCGACGTCGTACATCTGAACGACTCGCCTCTCGTCGTCGCGGGCTACCTGGCACACCGCCGACGCATCCCCGTGATCTGGCACTTGCGTTCGGCTCTCCCCGGCATTCCGTCACGACGCTCGCGTCTGCTGCGAGCATTCATCAAGCGCATCTCGGTCGCTTCGATCGCCATCAACACCGATGTCGCTGAGAGCTTTGCTCTCTCCTCGGAAGTAATTCCGAACTCCGCAGATCTCGAGCGCTTCACACCGGGCTCCCGCGCCGAGGCGCGCCGCGAGCTTGGACTTGATCCTGATCGTCCCCTCGTGTCGTTCTTCGGCTTCCTGTACCCCTCGAAGGGCTTCGCCGAGTTCATCACCGCGGCCCAACTCGTGCTCAAAGAACATCCCGATGCCCTCTTCATGATGGTCGGCGGTGCCGTCCGCGGTGATGCGTTCTTCCAGACATTGATCGGAAAGCTCCTGCGGCGCCTCGATCTCGCACGAAACTACGACCGCGAGACGCGGGATCTGATCAACGCCGCCGGTATCGGCGAAGCGATCATGCTCGTACCGTTCACGCGCGACACGTCCCTTCGGTACCGCGCAAGCGATGTCGTTGTTGCACCGTCGCGCGGCCCGGAACTCGGTCGTCCGGTAATCGAAGCCGCCTCGGCAGGAGTGCCGGTCGTCGCGACGGGATCACGTTCGGGAGGCGGGATCCTCGTCAGCGGCGTGACAGGCCTCCTCACAAGCAACGAGCCGCGCGACCTCGCGCATGCGATCTCGTCACTTGTCGCCGATCCGGAACGCGCGTCTGCAATGGGACGTGCCGCTCGCTACCACGCCGAAACGTACTTCAGCCCCGAGATCTCAACCCGCCGGATGGAGGCGATGTACGAACGCGCCACCTCGGACGCAGCCCGAACAAAGATTCTGTACGTGCACCATCGCTCCCAACTCGGTGGCGCGCCGACGAGCCTCGCGCACATCATCCGCAACCTCGATCGAGACCGATATGAGCCAAACGTCTTCGTCCCCGAGGGCCCGTCAGCTGACCTCTTCCGCTCTGCGGGCGCGATCGTTCATACCGGGCGGAGCGCGATCTTCTCGCACACCTGGGATAGCCCTTACGCCGGTGTCCGTTGGCTCATCGTCGGCCGCGAACTTCTCAATCTGCCAGCGCACGTGATCGGCCTGCGCCGCGTGCTACGCCGACAGGCCTTTCCCATCGTGCACTTGAACGACTCTCCACTTCTCCCCGCCGCCTGCGTCGCCAAGCGACAGGGCGCACGAGTGATCTGGCATCTACGTAGCTCACTCGCCGGCGGCGGTACCGACCGACGTTCGCGGGTGATCACACGGCTGATTACGCGTTGGGGCGACGAGGCCGTCGCAATCGACACCGACGTCGCAGCGACGTTCCCGATCGATCTCCCGGTGCGGATCGTCCCAAACAGCGTCGTGATTTCGGAGCGGCGCCCGACACCTCCGCGCACCGAACTCGGCCTCCCCGACGGCCGCGTGCTGGTCGGCTTCGCTGGCTTTGTCCGTCGCCAAAAAGGGTGGCCTGAGCTCGTCGATGCCGCAGCGATTCTCGCGGCCGAACACTCACTCGCGCACTTCGTAATCATCGGCGGTGGAGTGAGACCGACGTCGTACTTCGCGACTCCGCCCGGTCGCCTGCTGAAGGCCGGCGGCCTCCTGACCGACGAGGAGGCGGCTCTCCACGCACGGGTGGAAGCACGTGGCCTGTCTCCGTACTTCACCTTCCTGCCCTACACCTCAGACACCGCGCTCATCTACTCGGCAATCGACGTGATGACCTTCCCTAACCAAGGAGTCGGTCTGGGCCGCCCGGTTCTCGAAGCCGAGATGTTCGGCAAGCCAGTCGTGGCAAGCGGCTCACGCGATGGAGGCGGGGTGATGGTTCCCGACGTCACTGGTCTATTGCTGGAGAACCCGACACCGTCGGCAATTGCGGATGCGCTTCGCATCCTTGTCGCCGACCCGTCGCGGCGCGCCGCGATGGGGAAGGCTGGTCGCGAGCACGCCCTCGTGCATTTCGATCCTGCGCGCAACACACGAATGATCGAAGCGATGTACGCCGCAGTCGTTACAGCCGCTGTGAGGCCTGGCTAACTATGTGCGGAATCTGCGGGGTCGTCCAATTTGGAGCTCCGGCCGACACCGCGACGGTGCAGGCGATGACCAATGCCCTGGCCCACCGGGGCCCCGATGGTGACGGCTTCTTCTTCGCCGACGAAGTTGCGTTTGGCCATCGTCGCCTCTCGGTGATCGACCTCAGTCACGCAGGCGACCAGCCGTTCGCGTCGGAGGACGGAACGCTCCAGCTGATCCATAACGGTGAGATCTACAACTACCGCGAATTGCGCGCCGAACTCGAGGCGAAGGGGCACCGCTTCCGCTCGGCGAGCGATACCGAGGTCGTGCTCGCCGCCTACCGTGAGTGGGGAAACGCCTGCGTGAGCCGATTCAACGGCATGTGGGCATTTGCGATTTGGGATGCGCCCCATCGGCGATTCTTTGCCTCGCGCGACCGGTTCGGCGTCAAGCCCTTCTACTACCGCTGGGATGGTTCACGTCTCTCCTTTGCGAGCGAGCTCAAGGCGTTTCGCGTCGACCGCGCTGGCGGACCGTTGCGCGCGAACGAGTCGATGGTGCGCGACTACCTCGGCCTCGACCGCTTCGACCACACGGACGAAACGTTCTTCGCAGGGATTACGAAGCTCCCGCCCGCCCACTGCCTGGTGCTCGACCAGACGGGCGTCCGTCTTTCGCGGTACTGGCAGCTTGAGCGGCGGGATCCACCCGCCGGCGATCCCGTCGAAGCGGTTCGCGAGCTCTTCCTCGACTCCGTTCGGCTGCGCCTGCGCGCCGACGTGAAGGTCGGGACAGCGCTCTCGGGTGGCATTGACTCCTCGGCAGTTGCCTGCACGGTCGATCGGCTGCTCCGGACAGAGGTCACCGACGCACGGCCGGTAGGCGACCGCCAGGCGACGTTCACGGCCTACTTCGACGTGCCCGGATATGACGAGCGCCCGTATGCCCAAGCGGTCGTTGACCGCACGATCGCCGACCCGACCTGGGTGACGTTTAGCGACCACGAGCTCGTGGGTGCACTGCCTGCGATCGTCGAAGCCCATGACGAACCATTCCGCTCGACGAGCATCTGCGCAGGCTGGTTCGTCATGCGCGCGGCACACGAGGCGGGCATCACCGTCGTGCTCGACGGTCAGGGAGGCGACGAGGTGTTTGCCGGGTATCCGGCGCACCTCCCTGCCTGGTACCGCGACCTCGCCCGACGCGGAAAACTCGCGACACTCCTGCGGCAGGCAGGAGGTGTTGGCGCGCAGCGTGGCCTTCCCGCCGCCGCGCAAGCTCTCGGCCGCGCGTTCGCACCAGCAACCATTGAGAACTATCTGAGAGGTCGGCGCTCAGCGTCGCCTGCGCTTGTCGGGCCAGCGCTTACCGCCGCGCTCCCGACAGCGCGCGAGCACGTCAACTCCCCGTACACCGACCAGCTGCGCAGGTTGATGACACGCATCCTCACCGTGCGGGGACTTCCAGAGCTGCTCCATGCCGAGGATCGCAACTCGATGGCGCACTCGATCGAAGCGCGCGTTCCCTTCCTCGACTATCGGCTTGTCGAGCTTGCGTTCTCGCTCGACGCACGTGAGCTCCTCGACGGTGTGACCACCAAGAAGATCGTGCGTCGCGCGCTTGCCGACGTGCTGCCTCCAACGGTGGCCGCCCGAACCGACAAGCTCGGCTTCGCGACACCCGAAGCAGTATGGATGCGCGGCGCGCTTGGCGAGCTCGCCGCGGACGTGTTCACCTCGACGTCGTTCCGTGAGCGCGGCTTCGTCGACGCCGACGTTGCGCTTGCCCGGCTCCATGCGCACCGATCAGGAACAATCGATGCAGGGTTTGAGCTCTGGCGTGCACTCAACACCGAGCTATGGGCTCGTAGCTTCCTACGAGCGACAGACTAGGATCGTTCTGTGCACCGAAGCGGGCTAGGGCGTTGACCACCATCCTCGGACTCAACGCCTTCCATGGCGACGCGGCTGCCGCACTCGTTGTTGACGGCACTCTCGTCGCAGCGGCGGAGGAAGAACGCTTCAACCGCGTCAAGCACTGTGCCGGGTTCCCTGCTGCGGCCGCACTCTGGTGCTTGGAGGACGCCGGGCTCACTCCAGCAGACGTCGATCACATCGCGATCGGTCGCGACGTACGCGCGAACGCTGGGGCAAAGCTGCGTTACTCACTCCGTCACCCGCCATCCCCGAGGTACGTCGCGTCGCGACTGAAAAACGCCGCGAACGTGCGCGACCTCAAAAGTCGCGTTGCGATTGAGCTTGGCGTTCCGAACGCTGCTCTCCGCGCAGATGTTCACCACGTCGAGCATCACCTCGCGCATGCAGCGAGCGCGTTCTACGTTTCCCCCTTCGATGAGGCGGCCGTACTGACCGTTGACGGCTTCGGTGATTACGCCTCGACGATGCTCGCACACGGCGACGGTAGAGCACTCTCGATCCTCGATCGCGTGCTCTTTCCCCACTCGCTCGGTCTGCTCTACACGGCCGTGACCCAGTGGCTTGGCTTCCCCCACTACGGCGACGAAGGGAAAGTGATGGGCCTCGCGCCGTACGGTGATCCGGAGCGCTTCGCGCACAAGCTGCGACAGCTCGTTGCTCTCGACAGGCCGCTCTTCCGCCTGAACCTCCGGTACTTCTCGCACCACTCCAAGGGTGTCGCGATGACCTGGGAGGATGGCTCGCCTTCGATCGGCCGCGTGTTTTCGGTAGAGCTCGAGCGCCTGCTTGGCCCGGCACGTGTGCCGAAGTCCGAGGTGACGAGCGACCACCATGACGTCGCGGCGGCACTCCAACACATCCTCGAGGAGGCCTACCTCCACGTCGTTTCGACGGCCTACGAGAGCACGCAGTCGCCACGTCTTTGCCTCGCCGGAGGTGTCGCCCTCAATGCGGTAGCGAACGGCATGATCCGAGCGCAGACGCCGTTTGATGAGGTCTACGTTCAACCTGCAGCAGGCGACTCAGGCACTGCCGTCGGCGCCGCGTTTCGCGTGTGGCACGAGACGCTTGGAAGGCCGCGGAGCTTTGTCATGCGACATGCCTGCACCGGACCTGAGTTCTCCGACGACACGTACGTGGAGGCTTTGGGTGCGGTCGGACTCGCGAGCGAGCTGTACACCGACGCAGAACTCTTCGCGGTCGTCGCTGAGCGGATCGCGGCGGGAGACGTGGTCGGTTGGTTCCAGGGGCGCATGGAGTTTGGCCCACGCGCACTCGGTCACCGTTCGATCGTCGCCGACCCGCGGCGAACCGACATGAAAGACATCCTGAACGCTCGCATCAAGCACCGGGAGCCCTTCCGGCCCTTCGCACCATCCATACTCGCCGAACGCACGGGCGACTGGTTTGAGCAGGATTACACGTCGCCGTTCATGGTGATGGTCTACAAGACCCGGCTTGAGAAGCGAACGACGATCCCTGCTGTGAATCACGTCGACGACACGGGGCGGCTCCAGACCGTCGAGCGTGATGTCGAACCTCGTTACTACGCTCTGATTGAGGCCTTCGAGGGTCTTACCGGGGTGCCGATCTTGCTCAACACGTCGTTCAACGAGAACGAGCCAATCGTCACGTCACCGCGTGACGCGGTTGACTGCTTCCTGAAGACGAAGATGGATGTGCTCGTACTCGGCAACCGTGTGGTTCGCCGACCTGTGCCTGATTCGTGACCCGCGGCCTTCGCCTCGCCAAAACACTTGGCCTACACGACGGAGGGCGTGCCCTTCGCGACTTCGCCACCTACCTCCCAACTCAGCTTGTCCCGGCAGTTGCTGGCTTCCTCGTCATCCCGGTCCTGGCGCGCAAACTCGCCCCAACCGAGCTCGGGGTGCTCGCGATCTGTCAGACCCTCGTCACACTCGGCTGGACGGTCGTCGCAAGCTGGCTTGCCGCAGCGATCTTGCGCGAGCTGCCAGCCCACCGTGTGACAGGGGATCTTGCTGGGTTTGGTAGCGGCCTACGGCGGGCACTCATCGGTGCGTTCGGCGCGTTCGTCGCCTTTGGGATCGCCGTGCTCTCGATTGGCATCGTGAGCTCAGCCGTGCATGACAACGAGTGGCTGATTCTCGCGGCAACGGCCGGCCTCGCGCTCCAGAACATCTCGATCTCGATCTTCGCGGCGAGCCTGCGCCCACGCGCATACGCCATTGTCGATTCGACCGCCCGCATCGGTGGCGCCGCCTTGGGCGTATGGCTTGTGTTCAGGGGCCACAAGGTGGAGGGGTATCTCGGTGGACTCGCGTCTGCGTCTCTTCTGCTTGGCACGATCGGTCTCTTCGTGGGGTGGCCGAAAGGCGGAATCGGGGCGCACGTGCCAATTCGCCCGTGGCTGCGATATGGCGTACCCGCTAGTGCGGCCGCCGTCGCGACCTGGCTACTCGCATTCGTCGACCGTTACATCCTCGCGCTCCTGAAGGACACCGGACATGTCGGCGTGTACAGCGTGTCGAGCGTGATCGGCGACCGTGGCGTCGCGATTCCGGTGTTCGCCTTCTTCACGGCCACCGGACCGCTCCTCGTCACGACGTACGAAAAGCATGGACGAGTGGCAGCGGAGCGCCTAATGACGTCCTACACACGCATCGCACTCATCATCGCTGCCCCGTGCATTGCGTTCATCTGGGTTAGCGCGAACGATCTTGTGTGGATCCTTACCGGCGAATACGACTACGCACGACATGCGAACATCGCACCGGTGATCGCGATCGGCTCATTCATCTTCGCACTCGGCAGCATCGCGGCAACCGGCCTGGTACTCCAGAAGAAGACTCGGCCCTTGTTCTACGGAGCGGTGGCCGCTGTCGCCGTGAACGTCAGTCTGAACTTCGCTCTGATTCCGCCACTAGGGCTGATGGGTGCGGCCCTCGCAACCCCACTCTCGATGCTGGTGTACCTCGGGTGGGCCTACGCCGCGGCCCGTCCGTTCGCAACGTGGCGCTTTCCTCTCGCGTCACTCGCGCGTTCAGCCACCGCAGCTGCTCTCGGAGCGTTCGCAGCAACCCAATGCGAGCCCGCGGGCGGCTGGCGGCCGCTCGCGGTGATGATTGTTGCAGCGGTCGGCCTGCCGGTGTACGCAGTCACGCTCTTCCTGCTCGGCGAACGAAGGGGTGGCCGCAGACGCACCGAAATTGAGGTCGCGTGAGGGTCTTCATTGGAACGGTCGATATTGCGGGGTACCAGTCATCTCTGGCGGAAGGCTTCGCCGAGCTCGGCGTCGACGTTGTGCGTGTCGCCTACGTTCGTCATCCGTTCGGCTACGTACCACCCGATCGGCCAGGCTGGATGTTCAGGCTCATCGGATATACTGCCGCTAGGCGCGGAGCGGCGGCCACCCGAGGGAGCGCCTCACGGCATGCCTGGCGTGTGGCGCAGTTCCCGATTCGCGCGATCCTGCTCGCGTGGGTGATCCTACGGTGCGACGCGGTGCTCCTTGGTTACGGCTCACGCGTGTTCTCGCGATTCGACCTGCCTCTCCTGCGCCTCTGCCGTAAGCCTGTCGTCTGCAGCTTCCACGGCTCGGACTCGCGCCCACCCTATATCGACGGCTTTCTCAGCCGGCCAGATGCACGAGCCAATCACGTCCTCCGCCAGACGAAGCGAACGATTCGCCGGATCCGGTGGCACGAGCGATTTGCGACGGCGATCGTCTCGCACGCTCCGTCGTCTCAGCTTCATCGGCGGCCGTTTGTTCCATCGTTCGTCATGGGGAGCCCAACACGACAGATCGCCAACGAGCCCGTACCGCGAATGGGTGAACCCGGCCCCGTAAGGATCCTGCACGCGCCGTCGAACCCCGACCTCAAGGGGACGGAGGTGATTCGCGCGACGATCGACCGCCTCGTCGCGCGTGGCCACAAGATCGACTTCATCGAGATCCGAGGGCGCCCGAACAGCGACGTCATCGCTGCGCTCTGGTCATCAGATCTCGTCGTTGATCAAGTCTATTCCGACCAGCCGCTCGCAAGCTTCGCTGCCGAAGCGGCATCGCTTGGCGTTCCCACCGTAGTCAGCGGCTACGCCGCAGATGATCCAGACGCGAAACTGACGCCTGTCCCATCACTGTTTGTTCGTCCCGAACAGCTCGAGGATGCGATCGTTGAACTGCTTGAGCATCCCGAGGAACGTGTCGCCCTCGGCAGGCGCGCATACGAATTCGTCACGCACGAGTGGCATCCCCGGGAGGTCGCGCAGCGGTATCTCGCGTTGTTGAACGGAACCGCGAGTCCAGAGTGGCTGCTCGATCCGAGGACGATCACCTACCCGCTCGGCTGCGGGTTGCACCGTGAGGCTGCAGCCAAGGTCATCCGTGACCTCATTGCGCACTACGGAATAGGCGCACTCGGTGTCGAGGACAACCCGGAACTCGAGCAGCGCCTTATTGACATCGCGGTTAGCACCCAGAAGTCCGCGGCCGTTTCGGCCTCAACCGCCCTCTAGAATCCGGGCATGGCGAAGACCACGAACGCGCGGATCCTCGTCATCGGCGGGGCCGGCTTTATCGGCTCAACGATTGTCGATCAGCTTCTCGAAACCGACGTTCGAGAGGTGATCGTCCTCGACAACTTCTTACGAGGCACCCGCGCGAACCTCGAACACGCAGCGGCCGATCGTCGAGTACGCATCGTCGAAGGGTCAATTCTCGATCGCGAGCTACTCGCAACGCTAATGGCGGGCACCGACTACGTGTTCCACCTCGCGGCTCTCTGGCTCTACGAGTGCGTCCACGAGCCGCGGTCGGCGCTTCACGTGAATGTGGGCGGCACCTACAACGTCGTCGAAGCGGCGCATGCAGCGGGCGTGAAGAAGGTCGTCTACTCCTCGTCCGCTTCCGTTTACGGAAACGCGCGAACACTTCCAATGACCGAAGAGCATCCCTTCGACAACCGGACGATGTACGGGGCGACCAAGATCGCGGGTGAACAGTTCTTCCGAGCCTTCTACGAGCAGCACACGCTCGATTGGGTTGGCCTTCGCTACATGAACGTGTACGGCCCTCGGATGGATGACAAGGGGACGTATGTGAGCGTGATCGTCAAAGTGCTCGACCGGATTGCTCGTGGCGAGCGACCGCTTGTGTACGGCGATGGGACGCAGGCCTACGACTTTGTGCATGTCTGGGACGTTGCGCGCGCCAACATTCTCGCGCTGGAAAGTGACGCGACCGACATCTGTTTCAACGTCGGTACAGGGGTTCAAACAACGATCGACACGCTGGTCACGCACCTCCTTGAGTTGACCGGCTCCGATCTCGAGATCGAGTATCTCCCGCAGGAGCAGACGTTCGTCACGAATCGTGTCGGGAGCACCGAAAACGCCGAGCGCGCAATCGGTTTCGTCGCGTCGGTTCCGCTTGCCGAGGGACTCCAGTCGGTCGTTGACTGGCAGCGCCGCGAAGCGGCTCAGCCTTCGACCTAGGGCGTACCGAACGTTCGATGCAGCCCGTCAGCGAGCGGCGTCAGCTCTCGCCGAATCAGATCCCGAACCCGTGTAGTCGACGCCACGATATCCCCGATGTTCGTGTTGTCTCCCGCCACAAAGCGCGGATGACAATTGAGTTCGCCCGCGATCCGTTCCGAAAGCTCTCGCACGTCGACCACGTCCGGCCCTGCGACATTGACGAGCTGCACGTCCGGTCGCGAGAGCGTCGACAAGATCGCGTCGACAACATCCTTGACATACACGGGATTTACGTGCGGTCGTCCGTTCTCGTTCAGCACGATCGGCGTCCCCGAACGAATTCGCTCGGCCAGAGCTGGGATCATTCGCCCCGACTGCCCGGGACCGTACGGCACGAACAGTCGGAGTGCAGTCACATGAAGGCGATCTCGAAACTCGTCTAAGAGCTGCTCTGCCAAGACTTTAGACTCGCCGTATTCGTCCAGAGGATGAACCGGTGTGCGCTCGTCGATCTCCACGCTCGTCGCCCCATACACCGATCCCGAAGATGCGAGCACAAAATGCTCGGCCTTGTGACGAACGGCTACGTCAAGCAGACCGCACGTTGACGCAACGTTCACAGCCATAAGGTCTTGGGAGCGAGACGGGCCGATCGTGTTGGCCTGGGCGAGGTGGACAATCGCGTCGACTGCGGGAAAGTCATCTGCGGGAAGCGACCTAGACAGATCGACAACGAGCTGCCGCACGCCATGTCCACTCGGGAGCCGGGCTGGATCGTGCCCAAGCGCAACAACTGAATGCCCCTCGCGTACAAGTCTTGGAACAAGGTGAGAAGCGATGAACCCCGTCGCCCCGCTAACGAGAACCTTCACAGCTCTCTACGCAGCCCTCGGCGTGAGTGACCCTTCGCGAGTGCCATTTCATAGTGCCAAGCGACTTCGCGTGCGATTGCACGTGGGTCGTGCCAGCGTTCGGCGAATGCCCGGCTTTCGATCCCGCGCTTGGTGAGGGCCGGCCGGCCGTTCGTGAGCCACTCGCGCAGCACGTCGGTGATCGAATCGGGATTGGCGCGTATCAAGGGGATGGTCGCACGCATCTGTTCCGGCAGTCGGCTTAGGTCAGCGTCTTCGATGTAGGCGATGACGGGCTTCCCAAGGAGCATCCCTTCGACGGCGAGTGCGCCGTACCAGCCGATCAGGAGTTGATCGATGATCAGATCGGCGGCGAGATACCGCTCACGCGCCTCTGCGTTCAAAACCCCTTCGATGAGTTCGAAGTCGAACGCCAACCCCTCGGCCTGAAGCCGTGCGACCGCGTCAAGAACGAACCGTGTGCCCTTGATCCCCTTGTGACTTGGGGCATGAACGACACGGATCCTCTGGCGTGGAGAGGAAGGGTCGGCTGGGTGCCACACACGCGGGTCAACACTCGTATACGCCAGAAATTGCGTCCGCCCAGGCAGGACGCGAAACAGGTCGGGGTTGACGGTAAAGATCCCGTCGGCGTACCGGTCAAAGCGTTCGATGCGTCGACGCTTGGCGGCATCCGAGCGAGGCGTGTAGTAGTCGCTATCGACTTCGGAGAGAATGTCCACTGGCCGGCCAATCAGTGTCGTACCCTGACGGGCATCGTCACCTTGGAACGTTACGAAGATCGCTTTTCCTGCGGCTTTCAGGATCGGCAAGTCGCGTTGCTGAAACAGTCGCGCATACCCTTGGTAGAGCACACGAGCACCGGCGAGGTAGGGCGGCGTTGCGCGCGTCATCGGCTGAGGCATGAGGGTCTGTCCCGCATTGAAGTGAATGACGTCGAAGTCCCGAAGCGCACGCACCAGAAGTTGGGGTCGGTAGAACTCGTATTTCAGACGACTCGCACCGAGCGGCAACAGGGTCTCGTCGGCCGGATAACCGAAGTACGACTCTTGATCGACGATCGACCAACTTTCGAGTCCGATCTCCCGCTCGGCGCGCGCGAGACTCATCGGATTACCGCCAGTACCCGTTGGAACGTGTAGCACCCGCATCGTACTCCGCAGCGTATCTCGCGGCGGACGACGCCTCGTAAGCGATACTCGGAGACGTGAACCGGCCCCACCCCCTCCTTCGGGCGGTCGTCCGACCGCGATCGGGGGACGGCCCACGGCGCGAACGGGGATGGGGGTAGCGATGTGTGGGATCGCAGGGATCGTTCATCTCGATGGCCGTCCGGCAGACGAAGCCCTGGCCAAGCGGATGGCCGACGCGATTGCACATCGAGGCCC
Organism: Actinomycetota bacterium; assembly: GCA_900299235.1. GTDB lineage: Bacteria > Actinomycetota > Thermoleophilia > Gaiellales > Gaiellaceae > PALSA-600. Next base: position 9,402 of record OMIZ01000160.1, on the reverse strand, counting down.
CGACGGCGAGGGGACATACGCAGACGGGCCTGTCGCCTTCGGCCACCGACGATTAGCAATCCTCGATCTGACAAACGCCGGCGGCCAGCCGATGAGCACCGACAGCGGTGAGACGACCGTCATCCACAATGGCGAGATCTACAACTTCGCCGCCCTTCGAGGGCACCTGGAAGGGCAGGGCCACCGTTTCCGCTCGCGGAGCGATACCGAAGTCGTCTTGCACGCCTACGACGCCTGGGGTGACAGCTGTGTCGAGCGGTTCAACGGCATGTTCGCCTTCGCCGTGTGGGATCAACGCCGTCAGCGCGTCGTCGTTGCCAGGGATCGGTACGGCGTCAAGCCGCTCTACTGGTGGACAGATGGCGCAACGGTGCTGTTTGCGTCCGAGATCAAAGCGATCCTTGCGAGCCGGCTCGTCGCTCGGAAGGTTTCGGTCGGGGCGCTAAGCGAGTACTTCACATTCCAGAACATCTTCACCGACCGCACGCTCTTCGAGGGTATTCGGCTTCTTCCCGCCGGCTCCCGGCTGATCGTCGAGCCGCGGTCGGGCCGACAGCCGCGCGTTGAACGATGGTGGGACTTTTCATTCACCTCGGACGGCTCCGCTGCCGAACAAGCCGAACTTTCGGTGCGCGTCGCGGAGACCTTCCGCGAAGGTGTCACGCGGCAGCTAGTGAGCGATGTGCCCGTCGGGAGCTACTTGAGCGGCGGAATGGACTCGAGTTCGATTGCGTCGATCGCATCGCGCCATCTCCCCCGGCTCTCAACGTTCACGGCTGGGTTCGACATGTCGTCCGCGTCAGGCCTTGAGATCACGTTCGACGAACGCGTCGATGCGGAGGCGACTGCGAACGCGCTCAAGACCGACCATTACGAGGTCGTCCTGCATGCAGGCGACATGGAGCACGTGATGCCTGACCTCATCTGGCATCTCGAGGACCTTCGTGTAGGCCAGTGCTACCCGAACTACTACGTCGCGCGGCTTGCCAGCAAGTTCGTGAAGGTCGTCCTGTCGGGCTCTGGAGGCGACGAGCTCTTCGGGGGCTACCCCTGGCGGTACTACCGCGAGGCAGGTGCCACGTCGAATGACGACTTCCTCGCCGGCTACTACAGCTCATGGCAGCGCCTCGTCCACGATGACGATAAGCCGGCACTGTTTGCACCGCATGTCCGTGCAGAGCTTGGTGATGAGACGCCCTTCGATGCCTTCCGGAGCGTTTTCGACGGCTGGGAGCGTCCATTTACAACACCCGAAGCACGCGTCGAAGCCTCGTTGTACTTCGAGCTGAAGACCTTCTTGCACGGACTGTTGCTCGTCGAGGACAAGGTCAGCATGGCGCACTCGCTTGAGACACGCGTGCCGTTTCTGGACAACGAGCTTGTTGACCTTGCCCTTTCGATTCCACCCCACTTCAAGACCCCAACCTCTCCAAGCGCACCGCGCCCCGACGAGAACACGGCCGGTAAGAAGCTGCTGTACGAGAGCCAGTCGAGCGAGGGCAAGGCGATCCTGCGCCAGGCGATGGGTGCCGTCTTGCCGCCAAGCGTCTCGGGCCGCCCCAAGCAGGGCTTCAGCGCTCCTGATGCGAGTTGGTTTCGCGGCGAGAGCGTCGACTACCTAAACCGTCTTCTGCGTGACCCGAACGCGGCGGTCTACGAATACCTCGATCCGCGCTTTGTGGCTCACGTGCTCGACCAACACACCTCCGGGCAGGCAAACTGCAGGCTTTTGATCTGGTCGCTGCTCTCGTTCGAGTGGTGGTGCCGCGCGTTCCTTCGCGACGATCCCGTTGCGCCACCGACCCGCTAGCTGGCGCAAGGCGTGGGCGTGGCGGCGCACCACGCGTACACGACCATCTGCTTTGCCACCGTATGGCCAAGCGCACGGCTCGTTACATCCGTGAATGGGAGCACGGCGAGTTGGCGAAGATCGGGTCGCGTGAAGGCGAGGCTCGGAGGCAGAACCCCGTCGACGACCGCGAAGTAGCGCACGTCGTAGGCGTGCAGTCGCTTCGCCATCTCGTGCGGCTTCTCGCCGGGCCCGAAGAGCGGGATGCTGAGCCGAACGTACGGCCGCTCGAGCCAGTACAGACCCTGAGTTCCAACGCCAACGCGGCCACCTGGCGGCAGCTGCGTGTCGAGCCAGTGGAGGGCATCGTACGAGCCAGTGAGTCGCTGCACGAAAGCCGGGGTCGACTCGACACCGAGTGCGCCAGGGAGAAGTTGTCGGCTGAACACGACCGTGATCGCGAGCCACGGGATGAGGCAGACGCTCACCGCTATCATCGCCAGCCGTCGGCGCCGGCCATAGTCAGTAGCCACGAGCCAACCCATCGCTGCGAGCAGCGTGATCACCGGCAGCACCGGAAGCAGGTAGCGCGTGATCTGGTGCATGCCCCCGAACCACAGCGCGAGGTACGCGAGCACTCCGAGCGCGAGGAGTCTCACCGACCGTCGTGGCAGCACAAGCGCAGCGGGCGCGGCAAGCAAGGCCGGGCCAAAGCTGTACCCCTTCTCGAACCGTGCATGCTCTGTGAGGAACTCGACGGGGAAAAACAGAAACCGCCACCAACCCGCGACGCCGTAGTTCGCGTCGGCCGCCGCCTGCGTCGCCGCCGCCGCGTGTGTCCAGTACCGCCCACCGAAGATCAGGGGATACACCGGGTTACCGGTTAGGTGGTATGTCCGAACGAGCCATGGTGCGACGACGGCCGTGCCGAGAGTCGCGAGCACGAGTACGCGCACTCTGTCGGCGCGCCGTGCGAGCACCGAAACCGCGACGAGTGCCGGAGGCACGAACAGGAGGCCTAGGTACTTGGTGCTCCCCGCGAGTCCGACGGCTAGACCAACCGTTGCCCCATCGCCAACCATTCGCGACCGAGCGAAGAGCAGGAGCTCCCACAGCGCAAGCGCAACGAAGCCGCCAACAAGCGCGTCGACGAAACCCCCTGTCGCCTCCCACGCGAACATCCCTTGCAACACCCAGATTGCGACGGCGACCACGCCGACGGTATGGCCAGCGAACGCCCTCGCCATGCCGAACACGCAGACTGCGCTGAAGCCGCACAGTCCTGCGCCCACGATCATGGCGGCGCGCCCGCCCGACAGCGCCTCGGCATACGCGTAGTGCATCTCAGTCGCGAACGGCTGAAAGGTCGTCCAGTCCCACCAGATCGGGAAGAGCTTTCCCGCCTGGAGCCACAGCTTTGGTGCGGTCAGGTGGTAGCTGATCGCGTCGCCCGATGTGGGTGGCGCGGATGCGAGCAGTCCGTTGTAGCCAACGACCGCGGCGACACCGACGAGGGGAAGCTCGCGTCGCCCGAGCGTGCGAACCCATGACCCAGCCGAGCGCGCAACGCGAAGGACCGTCGGGAAGGCGAGCATCGTCGCTCCAAGCGTGATTCCACTGAGCGCGCTTCTCGAAAACCATCCCGCCCACCCAATCGCGAATGCGCTGAGTTCCAAGACGGCATATCCGATCGCGTAGGCGCGAACGTGGTCAAGCACTGTCCCCGGAGAGCGATGGGCCGCAACAAGGATCGTTGCGCCGACGCCGTACGGGGCCGCGAGCACCGCGAGCGCAGCAAGAATGTGCACGACGCGATCGTATCCCTACCGTCGTTTGGCTCTCTATCATCGACCGCGTGAGCGTCGACCCTGGCATCGACCGATCGACTCTCCCAGAGGTCGACCATGGCATCGGTGCGATGGCTGGCGCCGGAAATTACAACCGCTGGCTGTTCTCCCGAGCGGAGCGATACCTTGGCCGTCGCATTCTGGACGCGGGAGCAGGTATCGGCACCTTCGCCACGATCGCCCGATCAATCGGCCACGAGGTAATCGCCGTTGAGCCTGACCCGCCGATCGCCGCGCTCCTCCGCGAGCGCCACCCGGAGATCGCTGTCACCGAGGTCGTGCTCGAAGAGATCCCCTCCATGCTTCCGGCAGATTGCGCCGACTCGGCGATCTGCTTCAACGTGATCGAGCACATCGAGGATGATGTGAAGGCACTCAGGGGTGTGCACCACGCGCTCACCCCCGGAGCGCACCTCGCGCTGATCGTTCCTGCTCACCCAGCACTTTTTGGGTCGATAGACCGTACCGACCAGCACTTCCGACGCTATACGAAGCGCTCGCTCGCGCACGCCCTTGTTACGGCGGGCTACGAGCCCGTCGAGATCAGATACGTCAACCCCGTGGGTGTGCTCGGGTGGTTCGTTGCCGGCAAGGTGCTCCGGAAGCCACAGGTTCCCGACGGGCCGCTGGCGCTGTACGACCGCTTCGTTCCCGTCTTTCGCCTCCTCGACGCCCTTCGATTGCCCTTTGGGCTCTCGGTATGGGCCGTCGCGCGCCGCGGCTAGAGGGCGCGACGATACGCGGCGACGAGCCGCTCGACCTCCGCACTCCGCGAGAGGTGCTCGATCGCATAGGTGCGGCCGGCGGAACCACGTTCAGAGCGGCTGTCTGGATTCGCGAGGAGGTCGGCGATCACCGACCGGAGTCCGACGACGTCACCAGGGATGAAGGTGGCCGTTCCATGCCCAACAAGGTCGGCGAGCCCGTCAACACCTGTGGTCACGAGAGGTCGCCCGTAGGCCAGGGCTTCGCGCGCGACCATCCCGTACCCCTCGCGACGTGAAGGAACACACACGACCGCCGCCCGCTCAAAGTAGGGCCCGAGTTCACGCGGCGGGACGAATCCCACGCTCTCGGGCACGAGGTGGCGGAGCGGCCCGTCGCCAACCACAACACGCGGCAGCCCTTCGGTGGCAGCGAGGAAATCCTCGATCCCCTTCTCCGATGAGAGACGCCCGACGAAGAGGACGTGCGGTGGATCGACAGGGTCACCCACTGCCTCCGGGATCGACACCCCGGTCGGAACGACGGCGACCTCTCGCGCACCAAACTCTCGTGCCGCCTCGGCGAGAAAGGTCGACGCCGCAATCACGATGCGGGCGCGTCGAAGGAGCATGCGTGCGATCGGCCGCGCACGGCGTGCGAGCGCGAGGTCTGTCCCCCAGACCTGGACGACGAGCGGGCGACCCGTCGCGAGCGCTGGGATCACCGACGGCAGCCAGTGGGCATGCACGACGTCGGCACCGCGCGCCGCTCGCCGGGCGGCTCGCGCGAAGTTGAACACGAACAGTGGGACGGCAAGGATCAGTAGCGGTCGTCGGCGAAGGTTCTGAACGATGCCGTCGCCGTACGCAATGCCGAAGTGCCGAAAGGTCGCCGGCGACACGACCTCGACCTCGTGACCTCCCGCGCGCAACGCCGCCACGGTATCGGCAACGAACACGCCAGCGACGTCGTCCGCATCCCGCGGGTACGACGTGGTGAGCACACAGATCCGCATCGTCAAGACTTCGTGCGACTCGCGGCGGAACTGAAGATCGGCGCCATCGCGAGGGCGAGCGCCAGGAAGACGTAGAAGTAATAGAACTGCATCGTGAGGTAGAAGGCATTCGACGCCATCGTCCCGAGCAGCGCCGCCGTGTAGCCCCAGGCAAGTGGCGAGACCCGCGCGGCGAGGGGATCACGAGCCGCCGCGAGCGCCTTCCCGAGCAGCCGCGCCCCTCGCAGCCGAGCGAAGATCCACACGAGGAACATGCCGAAGGCCGCGGTTCCGACAAGTCCGGTCTCGACGATCAACGCGACGTAGTAGGAGTGCGGACCCCAGTTTGTCTTGCCGGTGATGAAGCCGTAGTAGACCGAGAAGGTGTTGAACCCGAGCCCGAAAAGCGGATGGGAGTGGAGCACGGCCGGGATGAAGCTGTACACAGCAAAGTGCGCGTTCTCGGAGCCACCGCCGGTCTGCACGCGGGACTTGAACACCACCTCGAAGTAGTGGTACTGCGATGCGACAGCCACCGCGAGCACCGCGAAGGCTCCGCCGAGTGGATAGAGCAGGGTCTTCGACCGAAGGTAGTGGCGATAGGGAACAGCGAGCACGAGCGTCCCCACGGCAAGCCCGAGAATGCCGCTGCGCGAGAGGGTAAGGAGCTCGACGATGATCAGAAAGCCGATCGCGAGGCCGAGGTGGCGGCGTAGTCGGTGGTTCCGCTCGAGGCGCAGGTAGAGCGGGGCGAGCACGAGCAGCGGGACGATGATCATGATCCCGAGGTGGTTCGGGTCGCCCGTGAGCGCGTTCGGGCGGAACACCGACTGCCCCTCGACGGCTCCGTAGACGTTGATCTGGCTCGCTCCACCGGTAAGTGGCGACACCGTGTACGCATCGAGGTTCGTGCCGGCGCGGGCGGCCAGTAGCTCGAGGATCCCGAAGGCGGCATTTGCGATCACGCCCAGGGTGAACACGGCAAACGCCTTCCAGTAGTAGTCGCGCCCACGACGGTAGAGCCAAGTCACCGCACCAACAAGGAACCCGAAGTGGATGAGCCACTTCACGAGTCCCTTCGTGTACTGCTGCAGATCCATTGCCGTCTGGAGGTCGTAGAAACCGATCAGGTCGAGTACGAGAAACAGCGTCAGGAAGCCGATCAGCACCTGAGTCGTACGAGGAACGCGCGCCCGCGAACCGAGCAGGAAGGCGGTCAGGAAGCAGATCGCAAGGAGGTCGGCGAGCGACACCGTGCCCGCAACATTCCAGTGCACCTTCTCGAACGTGCAGCAGAAGAGCGTGGCGAAGAACAGTCGGCTCGTCAGTCGCTTCATGCGCCGCTCACTCGATGGAGGAGGTCGGCGAGCTCCTGCATCCGCGTTCGACGCGAGAGCTTGGAGCGCCACTCATCCGAGAGCGGCGGCCCGTCGAGCTCACCCGCGCGCCAGCGGTCGCGCATTGCCATGAGTTCGCGCGCAATCCCGTCAACGTCGTCGGTCGCGACAACCACGCCTGCGCCAGCGTCGCGGATCAGCTCCGCCGCAGCACCGTCGGGCGGCACGACCGCGAGAATCGGCCGCTCCGCCGCGAGGTACTCGAACACCTTCCCCGAAAGCACAGCGCGCCCACGGCCCCCCGACTCGGCGATGAGCAGCAGCAACGCCTCGGAGTCTCGCTGCAGCCGCAGCGACTCCCGACGCGGCACGTACGGGATCACCTCAAACCGATCACCGAGGTTGAGTCTCTGCGCGTACTCAAGGTCGGCGCCGCGGAAGTCGCCAACGAAGCGAGCGCTCACCCCTTCGACGCGCGCGAGCGCCTCAAGGAATGGCTTCGGGTCGCGTTTGCCGAAGAATGAGCCTGCGTGCGTGATGCGAAACGTCTCGCCACGGCGATACTCAAGCCCCGCAAAGTCATCGAAGTCACAGCCGTTCGGAATCTCGGCGACCTCGCCGCGAACCCCACGCGCGATCGTCTCTTCGGTGATCGCCGCCGACACCGAGACGACTGCGTCGGCGTAGCGCCCGACGATCTCGGCGACACCCGCCGACCCCTTCTCTTTCGCCCGAACGAGCAATTTCTCGACGTTCCGATGCGTGTGTCCCGTGAGCGGGTCTCGGAGATCGGCAACCCATGGGATACCCGTCGCGCGCTTGACACCTGCGCCGATCAAGTGCACCGACCCTGGAGGTGACGTGGTGAGAACAACGTCGATGCCCTCGCGCTTCACGATCCGAATCGCTGCCGGAAGGGCGGTCATGTTCCACGAAACCGCCTCGTCAGGCACAAGCAATCGACGACCAAAGAGCTCTGCCTGCTTGCGATACCGCACAAGCCCCGTTGTCCCTCGGAGCTCCTCCGCGGGCTTTCGCCCACGCGGCCCGATGTAGCGGGCCCGGTGTACCCACGCGAGTGTCGGTGCGGCGAGTGCCTCTTCGTCACTGTGCACCCAGTTGAACCCGCTCGGAGCGAGCACGTGCGTCTCGATCCCAAGCTCCGGCAGGTGCGTCGCCATCTTCAGCGGTCGCGCCGTCCCCCCGCCGCCTGCTGGCGGGAAGTAGAGGGAGACGATCAGTGCCTTCATGAGGTCAGACGATAGAGGCGCGAGCCACGCACAGCCCAGGTGGCACCGTACCGCGTCGGTACAGCGGGGTCGCCTGTCGCAAGCCAGTGCTGGACGTCGCGAAATCGCCCGTACGGATTATTTGCCCGGGTGTTCGCGACATGCACGGGTGGTGCCGCAACGACGTACACCGGGCGAAGCGCGGCGATGCGGTAGCTCGTCTCGACATCGGCGATCACGACGGCCTGCGGCGGCAACTGCCGAAGGGCTGAGACCAGTGCTGGCGAGAGCGCATTTGGGTCGGTCGTCTGGAACGGACTCCAATGGATGAACCCTGCCACTGCGACCGGCAGGACGAAGAGCGCTGCCGCCAGGCCGCCCGACCAGCGTCGCTCAACAAATGGGCGATGGCGCCGAACGAGGAAGCCCGCTGCGACGGCACCGGCTCCACCGATTGCCGCCCACCACGTGACGACCGCAGGGCCGGGATGGGCGAGGACGTAGTTGAAGTCGCCCGGATAGGCGATCTGAAGACCGATCCCCGTGAAGAATGCGGCCGGCACTGTCGCCCGCGTGAGTCCACACAGCACGGCAAGTCCACCCGCGAATGCGAACGGGATCGGGATGAACCCAGCAACGCGACGGGCCTGCGACAACGACACAACGTCGGCAAACCGCGGGAAGAGCTCCGGGATCAGTACGACGGCGAGGATCGCAAGCGACGCACCGAGGACGAAGGCGCCCCACCGCCGACGAACTGCAGCACCCGCAAGCGGGATCAACACCATGCCGAACACGACCACCGCGCCTGCACGCGTGATCGTCCCAGGGCCGAGCCGATAGTGGTGATCGTTCCACACCTGAAGTTGGTTGCCGTAACGCAGGAGCTCGGCCAATCGCTCAGCCGGGCCGGGGTTGTGCGAGAGCGTCTCGTCAACGATGGGCTTGATCCACGCGAGTGCAAGAGCAACCGGAACGAGCGCAACGCTAAAGAACGCGAGGTTCACGCGCCACTCACGTGGCCGCAGGAGCGCATATCCGCCAAGCGGGAGCAGCACAAAGAGCGCGTAGGTCGGGTGGATCAGCGCTAACTCACCGAAGATCGCGGCGACCCCCACGAGGTAGCCGCGCTGCCGAGTTTCAAGCCATCCGAACACAAGCGCGAGCGCGATCGGGGCGAGTAGCACGCGAGACGTCGTCGCGGGCAACGCGAGCAGCACGAACGATCCACCGTGTCCAGCGGCAAAGAGCAACGCGCCAAGCTGACCGAGCAATACCGCCCACGCCATCGACCGCGAACCGAAAAGCCGATACGCCGCCTCCCACACGACGGCGCACGCGAGCGGCATCAGCACCGCCGCCTCGTGCTTGACGACCGACCCGGAGTCGAGTCCCGACAGTGCGGCGACGAACGCGAGGAAGCCATGCCAGAGCGGGAACGCGTAGCCCGGGTGGAGGCCCCCACCGACGAGTTCGTCGACGCTGCGCAGGTGAAGGCCGG